>JBJKRB010000151.1:0-38873 GCA_046704885.1 Thermoanaerobaculia bacterium
CCTTGCCCGAGAACGAGGTCGAGACTGAAGTCCTCGAGCGCTGGGTAAAGGATCTCCTCGACGCTCGGACCCAGGCGGTGGATCTCGTCGACGAAGAGGACCTGCCCGGGCTCGAGATTGGTCAAGATCGCGGCGAGGTCGCCGGCGCGCTCGAGGACCGGCCCCGAAGTGGTCTTCAAGGGCGCGTCCATCTCACGCGCGATGATGTGCGCCAAGGTCGTTTTGCCGAGGCCCGGGGGGCCGAAGAGAAGGACGTGATCGAGGGGTTCGCCGCGCTCGCGCGCCGCCTGGATGAAAACCTTCAAGTTGGCGACGATCCGCTCCTGGCCGACGTAATCGGTGAGCCGCTGGGGACGAAGCGATGGCTCGACCCCCAGGTCTTCGGGGTCGGGCTGGCCGGAGAGAAGCTGCGGATCGGTCACCCGGGCATTCTATTCGATGCCCCCGCCCGCCTGATTCCAACCTCTGCAGGCTAGGCGCGGGAGAGGCGGCGGAGGCTGGCGCGCAGGAGCTCGTGGAAGGGGGCGTCGGGTCCGAGTTCTTTTCTGACCTCGTGAATGGCGCGCTCGGCGGCCGACGCCTTGTATCCGAGGCTGACCAGGGCCCCTACCAGGTCATCCTCGGGAGCGGGCTCGGCCGGTGTGGCGACCTCCGGGGCGAGTTCACGCACCTTGTCCTTGAGTTCCAAGACCATCCGTTCGGCCGTTTTTTTGCCGACGCCGGGGGTTCGGGAGAGGCGTGCGACGTCGCCCGCGGCAAGGGCGGAGATGAGGTCGTCGGGCGCCATGCCCGAGAGGATCGAGCGGGCGAGGCGGGGACCGATGCCGGAGATCGAGATCAGGCGCTCGAAGAGACTCTTCTCGCGCTCGCTCCAGAAACCGAAGAGCTCGAGAGCATCCTCGCGGACGTGGGTGTAGATGAAGAGCTCGAGAGGCGCGTCATCGTCCTCGATGCGCTCGATCTCATAGAAGGTATTGAGCGAGACCTGAACGTCGAAGCCGATGCCGGAGACCTCGATGAGGACGCGCTCGGGAGCACTCGCGACGACTCTGCCTCGCAAACGTCCGATCATCGCTCAGCTCCTCTCCAGGGCTTGCGCGAGATCGCGCTCGAGATCGTCGCCGTCCTCGATCCCGACCGAGAGGCGCACCGTCGCATCGCTGATCCCGAGGGCGGCACGTTGCTCCTCGGTGAGCCCGCGGTGGGAGGCGGCGGCGGGAAGCATGAGGCTGCTCTCCACACCACCAAGGCTGGGGAAGAGCTTGAAGATCTCGAGGGCATCGGCGAAGGCGTGGGCGCTCTCCGCACCAGCAGCGAGATCGAAGGCGAGCATCCCGCCTCCGGCCCGCATCTGGGCGCGGGCCACGGGATCGAGCCCGGGGTAGTGGAGCCGCGTCGCCTTGGGATGCGTGGCGAGGAGGTCGGCGAGGCGCGCCGCGTTGGCGGATTGGCGCTCGACCCGGAGGGCCAGGGTCTTCATCCCACGTCCGAGGAGGAAGGCGGCGTTGGGGTCGAGGCAGGCGCCTTCGCTGATCTGCGCCCGGCGCACCTCGGCGATCAGCTCGCCGCCGCCCGCCACCATGCCGGCGACGACGTCGCTGTGACCGGCCAGGTACTTGGTGGCGCTATGGATCACCAGCGCGGCGCCGTGAGTGAGCGGGTTCTGGAGCACCGGGGTCGCGAAGGTGTTGTCGACCAGCAGGAGCGCTCCGGCGGTCTGGGCGAGCGCCGCGACCTCCGCGAGATCGCAACAGAGGAGCAACGGGTTGCTCGGAGTTTCGAGGTATACGACGCGGGTGGCGGCGGGGACGCCCCGGCGAAGACGAGCGGCGAGATCGGCGAGAGGAACCTCCTCGCTAGTGATCTCGGGCTGCCGCTGGCGCAGACGCTCGACCAGGGAATGGGTGCCGCCGTAGAGGTCGGCGGCGAGGATCAGGTGCTGGCCGGATGCGAGAGTGCTGGTGAGGGTGGCGGCCACGGCCGCGGTCCCGGAGGCGAAAGCGACCGCATCCTCAGCGCCCTCGAGCGCCGCGAGCTTCTCTTCGACCGCGCGCACCGTGGGATTGCGGTAGCGGCTGTAGAGCCCGCCGAGATCATCACCGGCGAAGGCGGAAACGAGCTCGGCGCTGCTCCGGAATCGAAACGGCGCGGTTTGATAGATGGGTACGACGGCGGGCTGGCGCGGCGTCTCCTGCTCTTCGCCGCCGTGAACGGCTCGTGTGCTTGCGCCGCCTCCGGCGAGGCCGGCGCGGCGGGACGGCGCTCGGTCCTCGCCATCCACCGCTCTCAGCCCTGTTGCGACGGCTGGCCGTTGTCGAGCAAACCGAAGCTCTTGAGCAGCTGCTTGCTGAAGGTCACGTTGAGCTCGTCGCGCCGCTTCGCGATCAGAGAGGCGAGGAGCCTTCCCACCTTCTCCTGCTCGATCTGATCGCGGATCCCCTGCTTCTTGGCAGCGAGACCGGCCTCGGTCGCGCGTTGCCGCTCGCTGACCTGGAAGAGCACCTCGCCCTGGCTCATCGCCACCGGGCCGCCGACGTCTCCCTTGTCGAGGGTCATCGCCGCCTCGCTGATCTTGGGGCTCATCCCGAGGCCGGGGATCATGCCGTTGGCCGAGAACTCGCCGCTCTCCTCGACCGTGGCGCCGAGCTGCTTGGCGACTTCATCGAGGGTCTTGCCGGCGGCGATCTCCTTCTTCGCCTCCGTCAACTTGGCGGCGGCGATCTCGTTCTCCTTCTCGCTCATGACCTTGGCTCGCACGGTGCTCTCCGCCTCGTTGAAGGTGGGGAGGTGGGGCGGATTGATCGAGGCCACATCGAGAAGGGCCCAGCCGCGCGGAATCTGCACCGGGTCGGAGAGCTGGCCCTTGGTGAGGTTGAAAGCCGCCGCGGTGAAGGCGTTGCTGCGCCCGATCCCCGGGACGTTGCCATCACGCCCGAAGGGAGGAGTGGTCGCGAAGATGACGGCCGGATCGCTCGCCGCGGCCTGACGCATGACATCCTCGTTTACTTTGCCCTTGCTCATGATTTTCGCGGCCAGGTTCTCGGCTCGCTTCTTGGCCTCGCTCGCCGCGGTCTGGCTCGCGAGCCTCATGCGAATCAGGGACTTGACCGCGGAAAAGGGGCGCTGGCTGGCGGGGCGATGATCGAGCACCTCGATCAGGTGATAGCCGAATGAGGTGCGGATCGGTCCCACGAGTTGGTGCGGCTTGGCGGCGAAAGCGGCGTCGGCGAAGGGCTTGACCATGCGATTGCGGGGGAAGTAGCCAAGATCGCCGCCCCGGTCCTTGGTGCCCGGGTCTTCCGAGACCTCGCGCGCGACCTTGGCGAATGACTCACCGTTCTCGATCCGCCGCTTCGCCTTTTCGATCGCCGCCTTGGCCTGGGCGGCGGTGCGGTTGGGCCCGACCTTGATCAAGATGTGACGGGCGTGGACTTCTTCCGGCTGGGCGAACTCGTTCTGGTGGTCGTCGTAGTACTTCTTCTCCTGCGCCTCACTCACCTGCGTCTGGCCGGCGATGATGCGGGGATCGACCAAGAGATAGTGGACCACGCGCTGCTCGGGAAGGCGAAAATCCTCCTTGTGAGCCTTGAAGTAATCCTGGAGGTCCTGGTCTGAGACCTTGGCCTCGCTGGCGAAGCGCGAGGCGGGAAGACGGATGAAGCGGATCTTGGCGTGATCGGCCTCGCGCGTGTAGGTGTCCTTGATCTCTTGCTCAGAGACGTAGACGTTGTGCGCCAGGAGAGAGCGCAGCTTGTCGAGCATCAAGTCTTTGCGGATGTCTGATTCGAAGATCTCGGGAGTCAGGCCGTTGCTCGCCAGGATCTGTTTATATTCGGCGTCGCCGATGAACTGCCCCTGCTTGTCCTTGAAGACGGGCATTTGCAGGATCGCGCCACGTACCTCGGTATCGCTCACCATCAATCCCATGCGCTGAGCCTCTTTGAGCATGATGGTTTGCGAAACCAGCTGGTTCAGGACCTGGATCGGCAAGCGCATTTTCTTTTCGAGCTCCGGAGTGAAGCTCGCGCCATAGGCCTTGCGATATTGGTTCTCCGCTTGGTTGAAGGCACGCCGAAACTCGGCGATCGAGATCTTCGTAGAGCCGACGGTCGCCGCGGCGCTGCTGGGCGAGTTGCGACTGTTGATGCCGGCGCCAAAGTCGACGAAGACGAAGAGGATGAAGACCAGGATCACGATCCACAAGATCCAGCTCAAATACTTCAGGTTGTCGCGCAATACTTTGAGCATGAAGACTCCTAGAGGCCCCAAGCCACCCAGGCCAGGGCGGAAAGGGTAAACTCTAGCAGGAGCAAGCAGACCGGACAAGGCACCAAGGCCTTGCCCTGGCTCAGCTAGTCCCCTGCGGGGCCTGAGAAACGGTGGCAACGACAAGATCGGCGAGTCGCCGCGACTGGTACAAGATCTCCTTCGACACGGTGCGGGGATGGGTGATCTTTGTCATCCTCGTCGCGGTCGCGGTTGGCGGCTTCTATCTGGTGCGCCATCTCGAGCAGCTGTTCGTTCGCCGCGAGGCGGTGACCGCGATCGAGGAGGCGCGTCAGCTCTCACAAAAGGTGGAGAACGCTGGAGGGCTCGATACGCTGCGCCCAGAGTTCGACGATGCTTGGAAGAGTCTCGAGAAGGCTCGCACCTTCTTCGGTAGCGGCGAGCTCTATGGTGCTCTCGCCCAGGCACGAAGAAGCCGCGCCCTGTTCGAGTCGATCCTCGACGCTCTCGGTCAGCAGGGAGGAGCGGGAGAAGCACAGTTCATCGACGTCGAAGGAGGAGTCGAATATCGGCGCGGAGACCATGGAGATTGGCAACCGGCGCGGGGTCGCGTGGTCCTGCGTTCCAATGACTACGTGAAGACCGCGAGCAACGGATCGGCCGAGATCATGTTCTTCGATGGGACCCTCTATACGGTGAGACCCAACACTCTCTTTCTGGTGAGCAGCAACAAGGCTGACGCGTCCGGCGGTCACCAGTCGATTCGGATGGAGTACGGTTGGGTCAATCTCAACACCGCCCAAAACGAATCGAAGGTGGCGACTCCGGAAGCCGAGGCCAAGGTGGCTCGCCAATCGGAAGCGGTGGTGGCCTTCGACAAGAGCTCTAATCAGGGCCGCTTCATGGCCTACCGCGGTGGTCTCGAGGTGGTGAGCAAGAGCGGCGAGAAGAAGACGATCGGCTCATTCCAGGAGGTCAGCCAACGCGGTGCCGCTCTCTCCGTCCCCAAGCCCCTCCCTCCGGTACCCCAACTGCTGGCGCCCAAGGACAATCTGGCGGTCGGTCTCGCTCCGGGAGCGAGAGTGGTACTGCGCTGGGCGCCCCTCCAGGGAGCGAGCGGATACGATCTAGAGGTGTCGCGCAACCGGCTCTTTGTCGACAACATCATCGATGCGACCAAGAGGCGAAAGAACGAAGCAACCCTCGGGGTTCAGGGGCCGGGGAACTTCCTCTGGCGAGTCGCGGCGGTCGGAAACGACGGTAGCCGCGGGCCGTGGAGCGATCCACGCGCGTTCCGGGTCGTGGACCGCTCCGACGGGGTGCACGAGGTGGATCACAAACCACCCACTCTGGTCATCGACGAGGTGAGGGCCTACGGCAGCATCTTCATCCTGTCCGGTCACACCGATCCTGGAGCCGAGGTCACCTTGAATGGCGAGCCGGTTACGGTGGAAGCCGACGGCAGCTTCACCAAGACCTTTCAGGCGCGGCAGGACGGCTGGAGCTTCGTCCAGATCAAGGCGCACGACGCGTGGGGAAATGAGACGGTGCGACGTCGCCGAGTCTACGTGGAAAGCCTATAAGCTAAGCCCCGCGGCGCGAGCGCTGCGGAATACGATCAGGAGAACCGGATACTCATGGCCTTTGCCCCCTTCCTACGCTACTTCTCGAACGACCTGGCGATCGATCTGGGCACCGCGAACACCCTCGTTTTCGCGCGCAACAAGGGGATCGTGGTGCGCGAGCCATCGGTGGTTGTGATCAACAAGCTCACGAACCGGATCGAGGCGGTGGGCACGGAAGCCAAAGAGATGTTGGGGCGGACGCCCGGCAACATCGAGTCCGTCCGGCCGATGAAAGACGGCGTGATCGCCGATTTCGAGGTCACCGAGCGCATGTTGCAGTACTTCATTCGCAAGGCGCATGGCTCGCGCCGCCTGCCGGTGCGTCCGCGCATCGTGATCGGCGTTCCCTCTGAGATCACCCAGGTGGAGAAGCGAGCGGTGCGGGACTCGGCCCAGCGCGCCGGCGCTTCCGAGGTCTTCCTCGTCGAGCAGGCCATGATGGCCGCGATTGGAGCCGGCTTGCCGATCACCGAGCCCTCGGGAAACATGATCGTTGACATCGGCGGAGGTACGACCGACGTGGCGGTGATTTCGCTCGCCGGCATCGTCTATAGCCGTTCCGTGCGGATCGCGGGCAACGAAATGGACGACGCGATCATCCAGTACCTCAAGCGCAAATACAACCTGCTGATCGGCGAGCGCAGCGCCGAGCAGATCAAGATCGACATCGGGTCCGCCTACACGCTCAAGGAAGAGATGCGTCTCGAGATCAAAGGACGCGATCTCGTGGAAGGGGTTCCCAAGACCCTGGTGGTAAGCGACGAGGAAGTGCGGGAAGCGCTGTCCGAGCCGGTCAACACGATCGTGGACGTAGTGAGAATGGCGTTGGAGCGCACCCCACCCGAGCTCTCCGCGGACATCATGGACAAGGGCATCGTGCTCTCCGGCGGAGGGTCGTTGCTGCGCGCCCTCGACCAGCGCCTGCGTGCCGAGACCGGTCTGCCCGTGGTCTTGGCGGAAGACCCCTTGGCTTCGGTAGCGCTGGGGACGGGGCGCGTGCTCGAGGACATCGAGCTCCTGCGCAAGGTTTCAATCCGGTGAGGCAGCCACTCAACCGGCCGCGGGCCTCGGGATAGAGCGTGAGCAATCGCCGCGCGCGCTGGCTGGTCTTGTCGCTGCTCTTGGGCCAGTTTGCGCTGCTCATCCCCCAGGTCCACAAGCGAATCGGGGCCAGCACCCGCATCGAACGCTGGGCGACCGCCACGCTGGCGCCGTTTGCCCTCGCGGTAAGGGGTTTCGACCGAGGCGTCGAGGAGGTCGCGGCGAGAGTGGTCAGCCGCCACGAGCTCGAGGCCGAGAACCAGAGGCTCCAGGGCGAGGTCCAGAAGCTTCGCCGCCGGCTCATCCCGCTCGAGGCCTCGGCCGAACAGACCCGGCGTCTGGCCGCGGCCGTGCACTACGCCGATCGCCAGGGAACCAGCATCACCGCCGCCGACATCGTCTACTCGGATCCCAGCTCGTGGCTCAAGACGATCATCGTCCACCTTCCCCATGGCCGCGTGGTGGTCGACCAAGCCGTGGTCGCCTCCGGAGGTCTGGTTGGACGAGTGATCCTGGTAACGGGCGACTTCGCCAAGGTGCAGCTGATCACCGATCGTGCAGCGAGCGCCGGCGTGATGATCGAGAGAACCCGCCGCCAGGGAGTCGCCGAAGGCAACGGCTCCGACACCCTCGACTTGAGCTACATACCGCTTTCGGCCGACGTTCGGGTCGGGGACCGGGTGATCACCGCGGGCAATGATGGGATCTACCCCTCGGGCTTGCTCGTCGGGATCGTGAAGAGCGTGGCCCCGGGCGGCGACCTCTTCCACCGCGTGGAGCTCACTCCCGCGGTCGACTTCAGCCGCTTGGTGCAGGTCTACATCTTGGCGCACAAACCGGTGCCCGCCACGATCAAGGAGGCCATCCCCAGTGCGTCTCCTTAGGTTCGTCGTGTCCCTCTCCGTCGTCATCGTGCTCCAGGTGCTGACCGTTACCTGGTGGCCGGGCGCGGCGCGTTTTGTCGACTTTTTTTCTCTCATGGTGGTCTTCTACGCCTTGTCGGGGGAGCTCGTGCCCGCGATTCTGGTTGGCGCCGCCGTTGGTCTCGCCCATGACGCCTTTAGCGGCGGCCCCTTCGGGCTGCACGGGTTCGCCGACACGCTGACCGCCTACGTGACTGCGCTCGCGGCGCAGAGGCTGGTCGTGGGGCGTGCCCCTGGGGTCTTCGCCCTCTTCGCCTCCGCCACCCTCTTCGAACGGTTGGTGCTGGTCTGTCTGCTTGCGCTCCTCGTCCCCGGTCCGGTGGGTCTTCAACTATCCTGGATGATGCTCGCCGTGTTGCTCAACGGTCTCCTCGGCGCGATTCTGTTCGCGGCGGGCAGGCGGGCTCGCGCCTGGTACGGCCGCCGCGGCCACGCCCACGCTTCGAAGATTCGACTCGGACGCTGAGTTATCCTGGTTTCAAAGGCGCAATGAAGGCACGGGAACAGCGCGGATATCTGGTTGGCCGAGTCAAGACGCTGGCTATCGCTTGCGCGATCTTGATGGCCGCCCTCGTCGTGACCTATTGGTACGTGCAGGGGGCGCAGGGCGATGCTTACCGTGACATGGCGGACCACAACCGATTGCGCAAGGTGCCGATCGAAGCCACGCGTGGGCTGATCTACGATCGCAAGGGCGACCTGTTGGTCGAGAACGTCCCGAGCTACAGTCTCTTTCTCGACCGCAGTCGCGATCGCTCGCTTGCGGCGAGCGTGGATTTCGCGGCACGGGTCCTCGACACGACCCCGCACGCCCTCGACGCCATTCTGGCGCGCGATCGAGACAAGCCAAACTTCGTGCCCGTTCTTCTGGCGGAGGGTCTGACCCTCGGGCAGGTGGCGCGAATCGGCGCCCAGGCCCTCGAGCACCCGGAGTTCGAGATCCACGTCGACCAGCTGAGGCTCTATCGTTACGGGACTCAGACCGCGCATCTTCTCGGCTATCTTGGCGAAGTGAGCGAAGCGGAGCTGCGCGCGTCGCACGGAGGGCTCAGGGCGGGGGAGCTGGTCGGCCGCAAGGGCGTGGAGAAGGAATTCGATTCCGAGCTCAGGGGGCGTGACGGGGAGCGAGTGGTCGAGGTCGATAGCCGGGGAAGGCCACGAAAGGAGTTCGGAAGACTACCGGCGACGCCGGGCCAATCCCTCCGTCTCACCATCGATCTCGAGCTGCAGCAGGAAGCGGAGCGTCTGCTCAAGGGGAAGGCGGGGGCCATCGTCGCGCTGGACCCGAACAGCGGAGCGGTCCTCGCTCTTGCCTCCGCGCCCTCTTTCAATCCCAACCTCTTCGCTCATCGCCTCGATCAGAGCCAGTGGCAGGCGATCCTCAAGGACCCTGGCCATCCGCTCGAGGATCGAGCCATCCAGGACGCCTACTCTCCGGGCTCGGTGTTCAAGATCGTGGTGGCCATTGCCGGGCTCGCGGAGGGCGTCGTCAAGCCCTCGGACTCGATCTACTGCAGCGGCTCGAAGGTCTTCTATGATCGGCGCTTCCGTTGCTGGTGGCCATCCGGGCACGGCTGGGTGAACATGCACAAGGCGCTACGCGAGTCGTGCGACATCTATTTCTACACCCTCGGCCAGAAGCTGGGAATCGAGCGAATCGCGAAGTACGCTCGCCTTCTGGGGCTGGGCAAGCGCACCGGGATCGGGCTTCCCACCGAGAATCCGGGGTTGGTGCCCGACGAGCGCTGGAGCGAGCTGACCCGCCACGCGCCCTGGTATCCGGGGGAGACGATCTCGGTGGCGATCGGCCAGGGCCCGCTGCTGGTGACGCCGCTGCAGCTAGCGGTGATGATGGCGGCGGTCGCAAACGGGGGCTATCGAGTGACTCCTTACGTGGTTCTCAACGGCCCGCCGCCTCCGCCGGTCCCTCTCCACCTTCCCGCTGCCGTCCTCGGTCCAGTGCGCAGCGGGCTCGAGGCGGTGGTCAATGAGCACGGCGGAACGGGCGTCCGGGCGGAGATTCCCGGACTCGAGGTCGCGGGAAAGACGGGAACCGCGCAGGTTATCGCCCAGAACAAGAGGACCCTGAACAAGAACTTGCCTGAGGACCTACGCGATCACGCGTGGTTCGTCTCTTTCGCCCCGGCCAACCATCCGCGGTTGGTCATCGTCGTATTCGTCGAACACGGAGGCCACGGCGCGGACGCCGCGGCGCCGATCGCCAAGGATCTCTATGAGACCTATTTCAAGATCGATCAGCGGAAGCTTTCGGATCGCTGACGAGCGGGCCCCGCTCCACGCGCTGGGCAGCGTCCGTTGGGGATTGCTGGTGGCCGCGATCCTCCTGTCCGCGATCGGGCTGGTGGTGGTGGCGAGCGCCAGCGCGACGATGCACGTGAACTACCTGCCGCGTCAGGCGTTGGCAGTGGCGCTTGGCTTGGTAGCGATGGTGCTCTTGTTCAGCATCGACTACCAGGTGCTCTTGAGTCTTGCTACCCCGATCTACGGCGCGGCGCTCGCGCTTCTTGCCCTCGTCCTAATCGTTGGCCATCGGGCGGGCGGGGCGCAGAGCTGGCTGAGTCTCGGTCCACTCCACTTTCAGCCCTCGGAGCTCGCCAAGCTCACCACCGCGATCTTGATTGCCCGCTTGTTGGCCGATGCCGACCAGCGCTATGTAGGAGGAAGACGCATTGCCTTGGTGCTCCTGGTGGTGGCGGTTCCCATGATCCTGGTGGTCATGGAACGCGATCTGGGAGGTGCGGTGATGTACCTGCCGATGGTTGCCGGCATGCTGCTAGTCGCCGGAATTCGGCCGCGCTTGCTGATCCTCGCTGTGGTCAGCGTCGCGATTATCGGCGCCCTGGTATGGAGCTTCGCTCTCCTCCCCTATCAGCAAAGCCGCATCGCCACTTTCCTCAACCCTGGCCGCGATCCATTGGGCGCCGGGTACCAGATTCGCCAGAGCAAGATCGCCGTCGGATCCGGTGAGCTCACCGGCCGCGGCTTCATGCGAGGAACCCAGAGCCAGCTGCGCTTCCTGCCCGCCCGGCACACGGACTTCATCTTCTCGGTCCTGGCCGAGGAGTGGGGCTTCCTCGGCGTGGTGACCGCCTTTGGTCTGTACGCTCTGTTTATCTTCAAGGGGGTGCAGGTGGCACTGCGCGCCCGCGATCGGGCCGGTATCCTACTGGTAGTAGGAGTGCTTTCAGGATTCGCTTTTCATGTGCTGTACAACACCGCGATGGTCATCGGACTGCTTCCCGTCACCGGCGTTCCCCTCCCCTTTCTCTCCTACGGAGGTTCCTTCATGCTGCTCAACTTCATGGTTACGGGGCTCGTCCTCGGAATAGACTTCCGTCGCTACGTCAACCGCTGAGGGCGCCATGGAACCAGGTACTCCGCACAAAATGCTACTCGAGGCCGATCCCTATCAAACGCGGATCGCCATTCTCGAAGACGATCGGCTCACCGAGGTCCTGATCGAGCACCACGCTCGACTGGGCTCAGTGGGCAACATCTATCGGGGGCGCGTCTCGCGCGTGCTCCCTGGAATGCAGGCGGCGTTTGTCGACATCGGGATCGAGCGGGACGCCTTCCTCTACGTTCGCGACGTCGCGGATCTCTTGGAGGAAGTCGACTTGGAGCGCGACGGGGAGGAGCCGGACGCCGAAGAGAGCGCGGCGCCGGAGAGCGAGATCCTGCCTTCGATCAGCGATCTGTTGCGCCAGGGCCAGGAGCTCACCGTGCAGGTCCTCAAGGACCCGCTCCCCAACAAAGGGGCGCGGATCACCACGCACCTGAGTCTGCCTGGTCGTTACCTGGTCCTGATGCCCACCACTCCGCATCTCGGGATCTCGCGCCGTATCGAGGACGAGGGGGAGCGTGAGCGCTTGCGTGAGCTCTTGACGGATCTGGCGCCCGCCGGCATGGGGCTTATCGTGCGGACCGCGGGAGAAGGCAAGGGCGTCGAGGAGTTCGAGGCCGATCGCGATTATCTCCTCGCCTTGTGGCGCGAGATCGACGAGCGAGGGGAGAGCACGCGCGCTCCAGCGCTTCTCCATCGCGACCTCGATCTGTCCTTGCGAGTGGCGCGCGATCTCTTCGGCCGCACTTTCAGCGTCTTGTGGATCGACGGCGAGGAGAGCTACACCCGGATCGTGGATTTCCTCGCCGTGGTTCAGCCGGCCCTTCTCGACCGTGTCCGTCTCTACCGCCAGCAGGGCTCGCTTTTCGAGCGCTTCGGGATCGACGAGGAGATCGAAGCGGCGCTGCGCAGCAAGGTGTGGCTCAAGTCCGGAGGCTACATCGTGATCAACCCGACCGAAGCCCTGGTGGCGATCGACGTCAACACCGGCCGCTTCGTGGGTGGCGAGACGCTCGAGGATACGGTAGTGCGTACCAACCTCGAGGCCGTGCGGGAGATCGTGCGCCAGATCCGCTTGCGCGATCTGGGTGGAATCATCGTCATCGACTTGATCGACATGGCGGAGCCCGCGCATAGGGAGCAGGTATTCGCGGATCTCGAACAGGAGCTCAAGAAGGATCGGGCGCGCAACAAGGTGTTGAGCATCTCGGACTTCGGTCTTGTCGAGCTCACCCGCAAGCGGAGTCGAACCAATCTCGAGCGTCTTCTCACCCAACGTTGCCCGTACTGCCATGGAAGCGGCCGCATCAAGTCCGTCAAGACCATCTGCCTCGATCTCCGCCGCGAGCTCCTGCGCTCGCGGCCTGAAATCAACAGCGGCCAGCTCTTGCTCAGGGTCAATCCGGAAGTGGCACGGGCCCTGGAGGGTGAGGACCGGGCGATTCTCGGGGAGATGGAGCACACGCTGGGAGTCTCGATCCTGGTAAAGAGCGACCCCGACTTGCATCAGGAGCGCTTTGACATCATCGAGGTTTGAACGCGATCCGCGCAACGCTCCCGCGGTCGCGGTCGACCTGGGAGAGTTGCGCGGTTGGGTTGCCGCCGAGGGTGACGCTGCGGTCCTCGAAGAGCTGGCGCGTCACTGGTGCGATCCCAGCCGGGCGCTGCGCACGCTTCATTGGGGTCGCAACTATCTCTACTTGAGCGAAGGCTGCGGCGGAGTTGGATCCCCCGAGCACGTGGTGGTCAAGCAGTTCCGCAACCAGGGCCTGCGCAAGAGGCTTCGCCGCCGGCTCAAGGGAAGCAAGGCGGAGCAGAGCTGGCGAGTGGCCCGCGCTCTCTCGGCGGCGCAAGTCCCCACGCCCCGACCCCTTGCTCTCCTCGAAGCCAAGCAGCCCGATGGCCCTTCGTTCTTCGTCAGCGAATTTCTCGCCGGAGTCTTCGAGGCGCGCTACTTCTTCCGCGCTCTGGCGGCGGGTCGGGAGGGCGAGCTCTTCCCCGCGGTCGATCCCCCTCGCTTTCTCGGCTCCCTAGGCAAGGCGATCCGTCGTCTCCACGACGCCGGCTTCTGGCATCGAGACCTCTCGACCGGAAACCTCCTGGTTCAGCACGAGGAGAGTGCGGAGGATGAGTTCACCTTCTACCTCGTCGATCTTAATCGCACGCGCGGTCCTCGCCGCCTGACCACAAGCGAACGCACGCGCGACCTGTGCCGGTTGCCGATTGGGAGCGTGAGGCTGCGGCGGCTGTTTCTCGCTGCCTACTGGGGAAGCGAACCGACGCGCCTCAGGCGCGCGCTCTACGAGCTCGACCGCCGCGCGTTTCTCGCCAAGAACCGGTGGAAGGCGGTCCTGCGGCGGCCGCGCTCGCTGCTCCGCGCCCTGCTCTTCAAGCGACAGGCCCATGCCCACATACCGCCGCCACCGCCCGGAGCGGACAAGAGGGACAAGTCGGTGTGGGACAAGCTTTCGGATCAGCCGCACCAGCACGCCGGACGCTTCGAGCGGCTGATCATCCGAGCGGCGGACCTGCCGGTGCACGCGCAGGCGCTCACCGCGATGGCGATGGCGGCGCCGCGGATTCGGCGCCGCTACCGCGAGCTCGCCGCTCGGCGCTATTCCCAGCCGGTGCCGTTCGGGGGCGTCGGCCTCGCCCTGCGGCCGCCGGCGCAGGGGCAGGATGACGTCATCGCGGCGCTCGATCAGCTCGGCGTTCGGAAGCTCTTGTTGCGGCTCCACCCCTGGGAGGACGATCACCACCACGAGGAGGCGTTGGCGCGTGAGCTCACCCGCCGCGGCTACGAGCTCGCTTTCGCCCTGCCACAGAACCGCCAGCTGGTACGTGATCCCTCGCGCTGGCGAGCCGCACTGGACGAGATCGGAGAGCGGTTCACGCCTCTGGGTCGCCATTTCCAGATCGGTCAGGCGATCAACCGCAGCAAGTGGGGGGTGTGGAACGGCCGCGAGTATCTGCGCTTGGCGAGCATCGCCTCCGAAGTGCTTCGACGCAGCCCGGAGATCGAGCTCCTTGGGCCCGCGGTCATCGACTTCGAGCTCCACATCACCGCCGGCATCCTCAACCTGAGGCGGGCGGGGGTCCACTTCGACGCGGTCGCGAGTCTTCTCTACGTCGATCGCCGCGGCGCGCCGGAAAATTCGCAGCTGGGCTTCGACACGGTGGGCAAGGTCACGCTGCTCAAGGCCATCGCCGAGACCGCGAGAAACAGCGCCGGGCGGTCCTGGATCACCGAAGTCAACTGGCCCTTGTGGGAGGGCCCGCATGCCCCCGCCGGACGCAAGGTGGCAGTCGATGAGGAAGCTCAGGCCGATTACCTGGTCCGCTACTACCTTTTGACCCTCTGCTCTGGAATGGTGGAGCGGGTGTACTGGTGGCAGCTCGTCGCGCGAGGTTACGGCTTGATGGTGGGCGAGGAGGGCTCCCTGCGGCGCCGGCCGAGCTTCCGCGCTCTGGCGCACCTCAATCGGCGCCTTGCCGGCGCGACCTCGCTGGGCCCGATCGAGGCCCCCGGCCCGATTCGCCTCTACCGCTTCGCGGCCGCCTCGGGCGCGGATCTCGTCGTCGCCTGGAGCCTCGTTGGCGAGGTGGAGGCGGCCCTTCCGGCACCAGCCACCGCCGTTTTCGACCGCGACGGCGCCGAGCTTGCCGCGCCGCCTTCCCCCACCGTCACCCTCGGCCCCTCGCCGCGCTATTTCGTACTGAGCTGAGCGCTCGAGGGCGAGCTGGAACGCCGCTTGCACGAATTTGCGAACATGAGACGAACGCTCTCGATTGCGCTTCTTCTTGCTCTTTCCGCGCTCCCTCTCTCCGCGACCATCGCCGCCGTGCGCCGCACGCCGATCGTCAAGGTAGTCGAAGAAGTGGCACCCTCCGTCGTTAATGTCTCCGCCCAATCGGTGGTGCGCGAGCCCGATCCCTTCTTTGGACCCTTTTTCACCCACGAAAGCCGCATGCAGTCGTTGGGCTCGGGTCTGATCATCCAGTCCAACGGCCTGGTTCTGACCAATGCCCACGTAATCCAGGGCGCCTCGCAGATCGAGATCACGACCCTCGCTGGCAAGCAGTACTCGGCGAAGGTCATCGGTCAAGACCGTGATGCCGATCTCGCGGTGCTCAAGGTGAAGGCGCACGATCTGCCGGCCACGCCGCTCGGCTCGAGCTCCGAGCTGCTGATCGGGGAGACCGTCGTGGCGATCGGTAATCCCTTCGGCCTCTCCCACTCGGTGACGGCGGGCGTGCTCTCGGCCGAGGGGAGGACGGTGCCTTCGGCCAACGGAAAGTCCATCTTCAGCGACTTTCTGCAGACCGACGCGGCAATCAATCCAGGTAATTCAGGAGGTCCGCTCGTGGCCCTCGACGGTGAGGTGATCGGAATCAATACCGCCATCGTCAAGGGAGCCCAGGGGATCGGTTTCGCCATTCCGGCCAACCGGGCGCGCCGGGTCGTGAACGACCTGATTCGCTTCGGCGAGCTGCAGCCGATCTGGACCGGCTTGCGGTTGCGCAACCTGGACCGCGAGCTGGCCCACCGCTACGGCATCGCGGCGACGCGTGGCGCCTTGGTGGTCAAGGTCTATCCGGGCTCGCCGGGAGCGACGGCGGGATTTCACCCCCGCGACGTCATCCAGGAGATCAACGGTACCCGGGTGGTTGGGCGCGAGGACGTGACCTCGGCGCTCTACTCCGTCGCCGTCGGTAGGGAGCTCCCGGTCAAGATCTGGCGTGACGGCAAGACGATGGATCTGAGGCTGGCTGCGGCGCGGCCGCCCGAAGGTCTCGGGTTACGGCTCCTCGAGCGCGGCATCGGTCTCGACGTGGCGGTGGAGCAGGGAGCGCTCGTGGTGCGCCGCGTTTTCGCCGGAAGCGCCGCGGCGAGGCAGGGATTTACCTCTGGCGACGTCATCGTTTCAGCAAACGGGCACGTGCTTCACAGTCGCGAGCAGCTCGGCCGTGAGGTCCTCCGTGCCTTCGATCGCGGCGCTCTGGCGCTCGTGGTGGCGCGGGGCCCTTACGCCTACCACATCGAGCTGCCGTTGTGAGGAAAGCTCAGTCTAGGTCGAAAGGACGGGGTGGAGGCTGGTCGTCGGGTTCGTCCGCGGCCCTCTCCACGGCCTCGCGGAACTTCTCGTCGAGCAAGCGTTCCCGGTCCTTGAGCGCTTCGACCTCGCGACTGAACACCTCTTCGGCGTCAGCTCGTTCCTGGTCGAGGCCGGCAAGCAGCTGGTCGAAATCCTTTCCCCCCGCGGGCGGCTCCTTGCTCGCTTTGTGGAAGAGGATTTCTCCGGTGGCGCGGTCGACCACGAGCGTGGAGCCGCAGTCAGGGCAGCGCAGCCGAAGCTTGCCCGTTTCGCTCATGAGCTTTATTCTAGCGCCGACTTCCCGGGTTTGGCTTGACAGCCGAGAGCGGGTAGGTTAGAAACGCCTGTTGCCTCGAGGGAGAATGAAAAATGTCTCGACGATTCAACTTGGTTCTCGCCGCCACCCTGACCGCCGGCACCTTGCTGGCGGGCTGCGGTGGGCACGAGCAGGTGAAGTTTGGCGCGGTCATCCCCTTGACCGGCAGCGCCAAGATCTACGGCCAATCGATTGACAAGGGTGTTGAGCTCGCGTACGACGAGATCAAGGCCGAGCCCAACAAGAAATATCCGATCGCGCTCGATGTGCGCGACTCGCGAAGCGATGCCGATATTGCCAAGTCCGAGCTCAAAAAGCTTTACGACGAGGGGGCCGTGGCGGTGATCGGCGGGGTGACGACGGAAACGGCGCTCGCCATGGTGCCGGTGTCTGACCGGTACGACCGCGTGCTCTTGTCACCCTCGGCCTCGAGCCCGGAGCTCACGGGTATCTCCCAGTATTTCTTTCGCGTCTTCCCCTCCGACTTCCTTGAAGGAACCAAGATGGGAAGCTTCGCGGAGCAGAAGCTGGGATTGAAGACGGTGGTCATCCTCGCCCAGAAGGAGCCCTACGCAAAAGGGATCCAGGGAGTGTTCAAGGCCGAGTTCGAGCGTAATGGAGGCAAGGTCCTCGACGTCATCGAATTCCCGCCCAACACCGAGGACTTCAGCGGCCTGATCGGCAGGGTCCAGACCCTCAAGCCCGACGCCGTCTATCTCGCCGCCTACGCCGAGGCCATCGTGCAGATGATCAAGGGGCTGCGCGCCGCTCACTACCCGGGGGTGATCCTGACCACCGCCGCCTTCGCCACTCCCGAAGCGATCGACCAAGCCGGGAAGGCGGCGGAGGGCGTCTATTTGACGCAGGCGGTTTTCGACCCCAAGAGCAAAGAGCCGATCGTCCACGATTTCGTCACCGCCTACCAGAAGAAGTACGGGACCGAGCCCGATCTCTACGCAGCGCACGGCTTTGACGCGATGCGGGTCCTGGTTCAGGCTCTCAAGAAGGCCGATAGTACTCAGGCGATCGACTTCTGGAAGGGCATGCGGGCGATCCGCGCCTTCCCTGGGGTCACTGGGAACATCCAGTTCGACGAAAAGGGAGACGTCCAGAAGTATCCTCGGGTCTACGCCGTTTTCCACGGCAAGCTCGTGGATTACGAGTCGGAGGTCGAGCGCAAGCGCCAGGAGCTGATGAACCAACTGCGCAAGCTGCGTGAAGAGCGCGAAAATACCGGCAGTCCTCCGGGATCGTAGGCGACTCCCCACTCGCGCCTGAGCCCGCGGCAAGGGCGCGGGGCCAGCGGCTAGCGAACAGGAATGCTTGACACCGCTCAGCGGATCCTGCGCTTTCGAGGTCTGCTCCAGACCCTGGTTGCGCGTGAGCTCAAGGCTCGCTACCGGGGGTCCTTTCTCGGCTTCTTCTGGTCGCTGGTCAATCCGCTTCTTCTGCTGATCGTCTACACCATTGTTTTCGGCTTCATCTTTCGGCCGCCGCGCGCCCAGCTCACCGACCCCTACGCGCTCTTCCTGGTTACTGGTCTCTTTCCCTGGATCTGGGTCTCGGCATCCCTGCTCGAAGGGACCCAGGCGCTCATAGCCAATGCCGGGCTGATTCGCAAGGCGGTGTTCCCCTCCGAGATCTTGCCGATGATCCCGGTCTTCGCGAACCTCGTGCATTTTCTCTTCGCCCTCCCGATTCTTGCCGCGGCACTCATCGTTGGACGTATCCTCGGTCACCCAGTGGGCGGATGGTCGGCGGCGGCGCTACCGCTGGTAGTCCTGCTCGAATTACCGCTGGTTGGGGGGATTGCGCTCGGGTTGGCGGCGCTCAACGTTCACTTCAAAGACGTGCGGGACCTGCTTGCCAACCTCTTGACGCTCCTCTTCTTTCTCACCCCGATCATCTATCCGCTGCAAGCGGTTGCCAAGGTCCATGTCCTCTACCTGCTGATTCGCTGGGCGAACCCCTTTTCGCCCTTTACTCTCGCCTTCCAAAGCGCTCTTTTCAGTGGCCGATTCCCCGCCCTTTCTCTTTGGGTGGGCATGGTGATTTGGGCTTTCCTCAGTTGGGTTGCGGGTAGCTGGTTGTTTTCGCGTCTCCGCGACACCCTGGTGGAGGCCGTATGACCATCGCGATCGATGTCCATGAGGTCAGCAAGTCCTTCCGGCGAGTGGCGCCGGGGGTCAAGCTGCGAACCCTGAAGAGCGCTTTGGTCGATCGTAGTCTGACCGCCGGTCTGAGCGCGGCGGACGCGATCCCCGCGCTTGACAGGGTCTCGTTCAAGCTCGAGGCGGGACAGTCTCTCGGAATCGTCGGGAGCAACGGTTCGGGAAAATCGACTCTCCTCAAGGTGCTCTCCGGAATCTTGCGACCGGAGCAGGGTACGGTGGAGATCAACGGTCGCCTGGCTGCCCTGATCGAGCTCGGCGCGGGATTCCACCCCGAGATCTCGGGGCGCGAGAACATCTACATCAATGGCGCGGTTCTGGGCTTGAGCCGGCGGGAGATCGATCGGCGCTACGACGAGATCGTGGAGTTCTCGGGACTTGCCGACTTCATCGAGGAGCCGGTCAAGAATTACTCCTCCGGCATGTACGTCCGCCTCGGCTTCTCTGTTGCCATCCACACCGATCCCGATGTTCTGATGATCGATGAGGTGCTGGCGGTTGGAGACGCGGCGTTCTCGCACAAGTGTCTGCGCCGGATCGAGGAGCTCTTGAGCATGGGGCGTACGGTGGTGATGGTGAGTCACTCCCTCGACCTCATCGAGAGTCTTTCGGATCAGGTGCTCTGGCTCGATCACGGCCGGGTCGCCGCCATCGGGGGACCGCGCCAGGTGGTCGATGCCTATCGCCAGGCGGTTGCGGAGGAGGAAGGGCGGGCCCACCACGAGGCCAAGGATCAGTCTGGCGGCACGGAGGACGCGGGACGGCGCTGGGGATCGGGAATCGCTCGTATCGAGAACGTGCGTTTGCTCGATGCCAGCGGTGAGGAGCGGTATCACCTGGCGAGCGGCGACGCGGTGAAGATCGAGTTCGAAGCGGAGGCGCACGAGGCTCTCGACGACTTCGTGTTCGGCGTTGCCCTTTCGACGCCGCGCGGAGTCGAGTGCTGGGGCACCAACACGCAGCTTGAGGGGTACGAGGCCGAGAGGCTCGAAGGCCGATTGAAGGTAGTGATCGAATGTCCCGAGCTGCGTCTGGCGGCGGGCGAATACCTGCTCGATGTCGCGATTCACGCCAAAGACGGCACGCCCTATGACTATCGCAAGGGCGTGCTGGCCTTGACCGTCACTAGCGAAGTCCGCGGCGTCGGGGTCTACGAGCCTGTACATTCTTGGGACTTCAGCGGGAGCTTGCGCTGGCGACGCCAACCCGATCGGCGCTGAGCGCTGGCCTTGCGTTACGATATCCGCTTAATGATCGTCAACGTTCCACGCGTCGGAGGGAGGTTCCGGTGACCCAAGAGCTCGGTGGATTCGAAGGCCTAAACGTGAAGATCGATGACAGCGAGCTCAAGGGGCGCTACTCGAACCTGCTGCGCGTTGCGCATACCCGGGAGGAGTTCATCTTGGACTTCATCAACTTGGCTCCGCCCGAAGGAGTGGTGACGGCCCGGGTGATCACCAGCCCTGGACATCTCAAGCGGATCGTCCAAGCGCTCGCCACCAATCTGAGCCACTACGAGCAGGCGTACGGACCCATCGAGGAGGCGCCTGACCCTTCGGTACCCGGCGGACTGCACTAAGCGGTTGAGGGCGGGATTGGTGAGGGCCGCGCGAAGCGAGGCGCTCACCGGCTCCGACTTCACCCGGTGAGAGGATTGTTCCCGAATGCGGTGTCCCGGCGGCCGGTTTCCGCTACTGCTTGGTGCCACCGTCTGCCTGATCGCCGTCAGTTGCGCCGGCTTGGCCTCCCGCAAGGAGAGCCCGATCACGGTGTGGGCGACTGGCCCGGTCAAATGGTTGCTGCAACCGGACGAATGGCGGGCTCTGAGAAGGGTACGGACGGATCGGCAAGCCTCCGCCTTCATCGACGAGTTCTGGCGGCGGCGAGATTCGACCCCCGATGATCCGGGTAATCCCGTTGCCAAAAAGTTCTTTCAGCGGGTCCGGGACGCCGATCGCCTTTACTCGGAAGACCAAACGCGCGGCAGCCTCACTGACCGCGGTCGCGCCTTGATCCTCCTGGGCGCTCCCAGCTCGCTAACTGTGACCCACCGGCCGGCGCTCGCCTGGGAGCCGCGCGGGAGCGGTGGCGGGGCGCGCGAGCTGCTCACCTCCGTCGAGATCTGGGGCTACGCGCCGAGCGACCTCGCCCCGGCGCTCCGCGAGGAGCTGGTGGGGAGAGCGCGCGAGCACGGTATCGAGCTGACCTTCTACCTCGAAGCCGGCAAGATGCGGCTGGTCAACGGGGAACACTACCTCGAGCTCGCAGCCAAGTCTCTGGTCCGGCGCTAGCGGCCGGCCGGGCCAAGCTCAGGTCCGGGAGAGAGCGAGAATTCGCCGCCACTGCCCGGCGCTCAACGGCACCACGGACAGTCGGGGAAGGCGCGTCAGGTCGGAGCCCGCGAACGCTGGATCGCTCTTGAGCTCCTTCAAGCTTACGGGATGCGCGAGGCGCCGCACGGCCGCGACATCGAAGACCACGATCCGCGCGTCGTTCGCGTTCGGGTCGGGGTAGGCACCCCGCCGCACCTTGGCGAGGCCGACCGCGCTTGCTTCCTTGCCGCTGTGGTAGATGATCACTTCGTCGCCGGCCTTGACCTCACGCATGTGAGAGAGGGCCAGAGCGTTGCGCACCCCATCCCATACGGTGACGCCGTCACCCACCAGATCGGCGAAGCTGTAGCTTCGAGGCTCGGTCTTGAGCAGTAGGTAACTCATGGCTCGATTCTAACGAGGTGCGCGCGGGTTTCGGCATACCCGCCTTCAGGAGCGCCGAACGTCGGGCCGCTCCCAAACGACGCGCCCGTCCTTGAGCACCGTTCGCACGGGGTTATCGCCGTAGTGGTAGCCGAGGTGGATCAAGTCGGGAAGGTCGAGGAGCACGAGATCAGCCCGCTTGCCTTCCTCGACGGTACCCCGGTCGTCGCCCAGGCCGAGAGTGCAAGCGGCGTTGAGGGTGGCACCGGTCAGAGCCTCCTCGACCGTCATCTTGGCCTCGAAGACGGCCAGGGTGATCACGGTGGGCATCGATTCGGTGAACGACGATCCCGGGTTGCAGTCGGTGGCGAGGGCCACGGGAACTCCCGCCGCGATCAGGGCGCGGGCCGGAGCGTAGTGATGGGAGAGCAAGAAGAAGCTGGTGCCGGGCAGGAGGATCGCGGTAACCTCGCTCGCGGCGAGAGCCGCGATCCCCGCTTCCGATACCGCGATCAAGTGGTCGGCGGAAAGGGCGCCAAGCTCCGCGGCGAGCTCGGCTCCCCCGGAGGGGGCGAACTCGTCGGCATGTAAGCGGGGGGCGAGGCCGTGGCGGCGGCCGGCGAGCAAGACCCTCCTCGATTCAGCGGCGCTAAAGACGCCATCCTCGCAGAAGACGTCGCAGAAACGCGCCAAGCCGAGCTCGGCGACGGCGGGGATGATCTCCTCGCACACCAGATCGAGATAGCGTTCGCGCTCCTCCCGGAACTCGGGTGGCACCTCGTGCGCCGCGAGGAGGGTCGGCACCAGATCGACCAGATGCCCGGCGTCGGCCGCGCGCAGAGCCTGAAGCTGTTTGAGCTCGGCGTCGAGCGCCAGACCGTATCCGCTCTTGGCCTCGGTGGTGGTCGTGCCGGAGCGCAACATGTTGTCGAGGCGTTCGAGAACGGACGCGGTCAACTCATCGAGGCTTGCGGCGCGGGTCGCGGCGACGGTCGAGAGAATTCCGCCTCCCGCCGCGGCCAGCTCCTGGTACGTTGCGCCCGCCAGCCGGCGGGCGAACTCCTCGGCTCGCGAGCCCGCCCAGGGCAGATGCGAATGCGGGTCGATGAAGCCGGGTACGAGGGTGCCGCGGCGCCCGTCCACGCGTACCTCGGGCTCGCCGAATCGCCGCTCGCGCTCGTCGCGCGAGCCGACGAAGAGGATGCGTCCGTCGCGGCACAGCACCTCGACGTCTCTTCGTCGCTCCACCCTTCCCTGCTCCGCGCCACGGCGCGGTTCCCGGCCTTTGGGGGTTGCGACCTCGGCAAGGTTCTCGATCAAGAGATCGTTCATCTCGACGCGTGCTCCATCCCCAGATAGGCCCGGGCGAGCGGCCGCACCTCCCTTTCGACCCAGGCGCGAACGGTTAGCCACTCGATGGGCGGCGAGAGCTCGGGGAGGGTCTCGCCCGGCTCTTTCGGAATGTCGGCCAGGGCCCTGAGCGCTTGCAAGGGAAAATCCCGAACGTGCGTGAACTTCTCGGCGCTGCGGGCAAGAAGCTCCTCGAGGTCGAAGCTGCGGGTGAGCAAGTACAAGTCGACGAAATCATGGGGCAGAGCGCGGCTGATGATCGCTCCGAGCTTCATCGACCCCAGGTCCACGGGTGCGGCCACTCGCACCCCCGCTAGATTCCCCGCGGACTCGAGCAGGGGGTAGGGGTAGTGATAGAAGCGCACTCCAACGCCCTGGCCGGAACGCAGGAACAGGTAGCCGTCGCGGGCCGTCTCCACCTTCGCGTGGGAGTCGGCGGCGAGGAAGGCGGCAAGCAGATCGCGTCGCTCGGGAGACCGGAGGCGGGAGCGCAGGCTCATGAAGTCGAGGTCGCGTACCCGCCGATGCTCGAGATAGAGGGTGAGCGCCGCCGAGCCCGCGAGATAGAAGTTCGCCGCCAGGTCGAGGCCTCCCAGCTCGGTCAGAAGCGCTCGCCCCTCCGGTGTGAGGCTGGCGGTGGAGAGCTCCGTCAATAGGGCCATAGGCTCGCCCTGCCCTCATCGTCGACGTAGCGAGGCCGGTCCCAGATCAGAGCCCAGAAAGCGCGACTGCGCGACGACAACCGCCTCGTGCCCCAGCGCTCGAACCAAGCGAGGAGCTCGTCCTCGCCGAGCGTGGTCAAGAGCCAGCCCAGGTCCTCGCGGTCGCCGTCCTCGAGGATCCGGCGAATGAGCGGATCCCACTCGCGGTTGGCGAGCAAGATTTCGAGCGGCGGCTCGGAGAAGAGCCTTGCCGGAGGGGCGGAGTCCTTCACGCTCCGTTCTTCTGTTGGTTGCGGGGCAGGGTGCGCACGGTCGCCGTGGTCCGTTCTTCTTCCATGTCGGCGTGCAAGATCTCCTGGAAGAGATCGAGGGTGTTCTTGAGCTTCATCTGCACCTCTTTGCGGCGATTGCGAAGCTCTTGGATCTTCGCCTCGATGTGCGTCGCTTGGGTGAGCGCCTGGTCGACGATCTTGTCGGCGGTCATCTCCGCCTCGCGCACCATCAGCTGTGCCTCTTGTCTGGCGTTGGCGGTGATCTCGTCCGCCACCTTCTGTGCCCGAACCAGCGTCTCTTGCAGTTGATGCTCGCGTTGCTCCGCTTGTTCCAACCGGTGGCGGTAGTAGGAAACTTCGCGCTCGAGCTTCTCGAGCTGCTGCAAACGCAGCGTCATCTCTTCGGCGACCAGATGGAGGAAGCTCTCCACCTCCAGGGGGTCATAGCCGCGCATCTTCTGCGGGAATCTAGCTTTCTGGACTTCGAGAGGTGAGAGGGCCACGGGTTTCCTCCTTGTCGGGCAGCGCAACGACCCTTAACACTAGCATCAGCCGCCGCGCGGTCCGAAAATAGCGGTTCCAACCCGCACGTGCGTCGCTCCCTCCTCGATGGCCACCTCGAAATCGTGGCTCATGCCCATCGAGAGGTAACCGGGCCGACCGCTCCATTCGGATCGGGAGAAGAGCTCGTCGCGCAAGACGCGCAGACGTGTGAAGAAGGGACGGACCTGCTCGGAATCCTGAAGGTAGGGAGGAACGGCCATCAATCCGACAACGCGCAAATGCTCGAGCTCGGCGAGCGGCGCCACTTGCTCGGCCAGACGCTCAGGGTCGAAGCCGTGTTTGCTCTCTTCTCCACCGAGCAGCACCTCGATCCATGCCGGCATGCTCTTCCCCTGGCCGCCAAGTCGGTGCTCGAGAAGCCTGGCGATCTTCAATCGGTCGAGCGAGTGGATCGCCGAGAAGATGTCGACCGCCAAGTTGACCTTGTTGCTCTGCAGCGGGCCGAGCAGATGCCATTCGATGGCCGTGGGGCAGCGAGATCGCTTACCCTCCGCCTCTTGAACGCGATTCTCGCCCAGGGTGCTGATCCCCGCTTGGTAGGCGGCCGTCGCGGCCTCTGCTGGGTGGCCCTTGGATACGGCGATGAGGGTGACTGACTCGGGTCGCCGGCCGCTACGTTCGCAGGCCGCCGCAATCCGCGCGCGGACAGTCTGAAGATTGCGTGCGATCGTCTCGGGCCGAGTCACGAGGTCGCGACCTCTCAGCTTAGTCGCGGATCGGGCCGAGGTCGAGCCACGCGGGGAGTCCCAATCGCTCGTCGATCGCGCGGTTGGCGAGACGGTCCGCCGCCGCGTTTTCTTCGCGAGGGACGTGGCGGAGCCGTAGCCCGGGAATGGCCCGCCGCAGCTCCATGACCTTGAGGAAGAGAGGGACGAGATGCGGTGCCTTGACTCGATACTGCCCCGCGAATTGGCGCACCAGAAGCTGACTGTCGCTAAAAAGCTCGAGTTCGCGCACCCCTTGCTCGCGAGCGAAGGTCAAGGCGGCGAGCAGGGCGCTGTATTCAGCGACATTGTTGGTGGTTCTTCCCAAGAACCCGCCGATCTCCGCGACCATGCCGTCGCGCTCGAAGATGACGCCGAAGCCCGCGTCGCCTGGATTGCCGCGGGAGGCGCCATCGATCCATCCGCGCGCCCGCGGCGCGGGGCTCACGTGCTCTCCTCGAGAAAGAGGATGCGCTTGCAGTTCTCACATTGAACGAGCGCCTGCATGTTTCGGATCTCGACGACCACCTGGGGTCGTACGCGGTAGTTGCAGGCGCTGCAGTGGAAGATCGCCGGAGCCCGGCCAACGCGCTCCGCCGAGCGCACCGCCGCCAAGGCCCGCCCTCCGTGGTGGGCGAGCACTCGCTCGAAGAGCCCCAGAGTCGGACGTGGCAAGGCCTGCTTGAGCTCCTTGACGCTCTTCTCGAGCTGCTTGACCCGCTGCTCGACGTCCGGCTTTTGCGCCTCCCACTTCTCCATCTCTTGCTGGTACTCGGCCTCGACGCTGCCGAAGCTCTCGCGCTCCGAAAGGAGCGCGGTCTCGATCTCCTCGCTGCGGGTTCCCGCCGTCTGCGCGTCATCCTCGAGGGTCTTGATCTCGGTTTTCACCGTGTCGATCTCTTGCAGGATGGCGCCGTACTCGCGCTGCGTTCTGACCTGACTGATCTGCTCCTGATAGCGCTTGAGCTTGGTTTGCGCCTCAGCGGCGGTCGATTCTGCGAGCCGCCGCTGTTGGCCGGCTTCGTCTGCTTCCGCCTCGAGCGAGTCGATCCTCGCCTTCTGTTCGCTGTACTTAGAGTGCAGATCCTGCATCCAGTCGGGGATGCCGGCCAGGCGCTCGCTGGCGTCGGCGAGCTCGTCGAGGGCTTGCTGCAGGTTGACGATAGTTTCGAGGTGGTCCGTCATATCGCTTTCTTGGACAAGGCGCGGAAGGCCCGGTAGCGGGCTCTCGCGCGGTCGTTGGATCTGGGCCGCGAGTGCGGCGATCTGAAAAAGGGGCTGAAAAGCTTGAGGGGGCGCCCCTGGAAGGCGCCCCCTCGATTTGGGTCTGAAAGGGTTCGACCGGTTACCAGCCGGAGTCGCCCATGGTGCTTGAAGAGTCGACGCGCTTTCATGACAGCGGCACCGCGGTGGGCGCTGTGGGTCCACCTGGATTCGAACCAGGGACCTGCCGGTTATGAGCCGGACGCTCTCACCGCTGAGCTATGGACCCGTGGGCCCCCTGCACAAGCAGGGATTTGTAACTATATCATCCGCCCCGCCGCCAGTTTGACGAAGGGATCAGCGAAGTTGAGGATAGAGACGGCGATAGCTGTCGGCAAAAAGGAGAATGCGTTTGACGTAGGAACGCGCTTCATCGGCGTCGAGCCCTTCGACGAAACGGTCGAGGCCGGTCTCGGGCGCGGAGCGGCGCCAGAGCTTGAGGATGTGGTAAGGCCCCCGGTTGTATCCAGCGAGAGCGAGCTCGACGTGATCATCGAACATACGCATGAGATGCGCGAAGTAACTGGTTCCCAGACGGATGTTGATCCGTGGATCGCTCAGCCTGCCAAGGGAGTAGCGAATGCCCAACCGTCGCGCGAGCCCACGCGCCGTCCGCGGCATCAACTGCATGAGGCCGTGCGCGCCCGCCCAGCTTCTTGCGTGGGGATCGAAGCCGCTCTCCTGGCGAATCATCGCCATCACCAGGGTAGCGGGCAGCCCTTCGGCGTGCGCGTATCGTTCGACGATCGACACGTAGTCGAGGGGGTAATAGAGCTCCAGGGCACGGAGCGGCAGATCGTCTTGCTGGGGCGTTCCGAGCTCGGGAAAGGCCCGGCGCAAGAAAGTCATGGCCTCCCGCCTTCGGCCTTGGCGGGTAAGAATCCAGCCGCTCAATGCATCGGCGGCTCGGGGAGAGGCCTTGTCGCGCTCGAGCTCGAGCTCCTCTAAAGCGAGATCGTCAAGGCCGAGGTCGCTCAGAAGCTGGGATCGCGCCAGCACCCGGGCATGCGGCCATCGGCTTTGCTCCTCCTCGCCCGCGCTCGACGCAGCGTCCTCCGGAACCTTGCCGTTGAGGTGCTCTAAGGCGTGGCGGCGGTAGAAATCGTTGGTGGGCGCGGTGGCGATCTGGCGGAAGAGCGCCCGCGCCTGGTCCGCGTCCCCGAGCCTTTGATAGGCGCGCGCCGACCAGTAGCGCGCGCTACGGCTCCGCCGGGCGTGGGGGTAGAGGTCCTCGAGCTCGCTCCAGTAGCCGATCGCACCGGACGAGTTGCCCTGCTCGAAGGCCTGCCAACCGCGTTGCCAGAGATTCTCCTCCCCGGTTGTGTCGTGGGGGTCGAGCTGGCGGAGCCGGCGCAGAACGTTCAACGATTGCTCGAAGAGGTCTTCGTCGACAAGGTCGGTAAAGAGCTGGCGGAGCGCCCGCACCGTGAGGTCGGCGTCCTCGCTCTCGGCGGCCACCCGAATGAGGTCGTGGCGGGCTTCGCGGCGTAGAGCCTTGCGCTTTGCAATTGGCAAATTGCGACGGTGACGGCGAATCGTCGCCGCTTCGGCGGCGGCTTGCGCCCGCTGCCAATCGAGACGGGCGCGCGCCGGGCCAGCGATGTCACGCGCCGCGGAAGTGGTGAGCAGATCCAGAGCTTCCTTGCCGCGGTGGCTTTCGGTAAGCGCCTTGGCTTTCTCGATCAGCCAGGCCGCGCCGCGATCGGATGCCGAAACCTGATCGAGGGTCTCGATCGAGGCCGACTCGAGCCCGGCCGCGAGTAGATTCGAAGCGCGCGTGACGAGTTGCTCCGGAGTGAGGAGCTCGTTCCATTCGATCGAGCCGTCGATCCCGCGGAAGCTGTCGGCGACTCCCAGGCGCGAGGCCAGCAAAGGCGCCTCCACCAAGAGCCTGCGGGCGGCTCGCTGGGCCCGCGGGGCGTTGCCGGTCTTGACCGCCACGCGCCATTCGAGAGCATCGAACTGAGGATTGAGCTTGGAGTTGACGCCCAGAGCCCGGGCGCGGGAGATCCATTCATTGGTGGCCGGCACCTCCCCGGCCTCCCAAGCAATCTGGGCGGCGCGTAGGACCGCCCGCGAGAGGAGCGGAGAGGTCGCGTGCTGTCCGACGAGCTCGCCTAGGGAGGCGAGGGCAATCGACGGGTGTCCGAGGGCGGCGGCACAATCGGCGAGCACGAAGAGGCGCCAATCCTCCAGGGGGCCGGCAGGGTCCGCGGCCGCCCGCAGCTCCCGCTCGGCCAGATCCACGCGCTCGCTTGCGTGGGCCGCCAGCCCGAGGACGAGATGGGCGCGTAAAGCCGAGGTCCTCGAAGCCGCAAGGACTGGCCCGAGAACGCTTTCGGCGGTGGTGAGATCACCGGCGCGGATCGCCTTGGCGGCTTCCTTGAATGAGGCTGTCAGCGGGAACCCGTCGATCCGCAGGCTTGCGCTTGGGGCCGATCGAGAGGCGGGAAGCGGCTGTGGTTGCGGATCGGGACCGCTACCGAGCAGGAGGCCGGCGCTCAAGACTGCAACGAGGATAGTGCTGGCGCGGCGCAACGGTCACCGATTGCGTTGGGTCAATCTCCGGGGTATTCGAACTCTCCGCCCATCGCGGAGCGGTCGCCCGCGGCCAAAATGCGCACGAGCTCCTGATCGAAGTATTCCGTCTTGCTGCGAAGAGCGGGATCGATACGCTCCTCGTAGATTTCTCGCGATCGCTCGATGTCGGACTGGAGCCTCTCGTACAAGTTGCGCAGCTCGCGTCCGCGGAGCACTTCACTCTCGTTGTAGAGCTTGATCTCACTCACCAGCAGCCGCGCCAGTCGCCGGGCGTCGTCGTGGATTGCCGATTCTCCCTCGCCGCTGCTGAAGGCAAGTCCGGGTCCGAAGACGTCCGATGGAGGTTCGACTTCCGCCGACTCGACAAATGGAGTCGGAGCCGGACCGGCGGCCGCGCGCGCCGACGAAGCCCCGAGGCCAGTGGGGGGGTGCGTTTCCTCCTCCTCTGCTTCCTCTTCAGGAGCCGGAGGCGCGGGCTCGTTGGGGCGAGGGAAGGGCGGCGCGCTAGGCGTCTCTGGCGTGGATGGCGGAAGTGGCGGGCGATCGAGAAGCACCGTCTCGTCTTCGGAAAGATCGACTGGCACCGTCGCATTCGTGTCGGATGCCGTCTCCTCGATCGTTTCGGCGCCCGCGGACTCGGCGAAGCCATAATCGCTTGCCGCTTCCTCCTCGAGGACCGCCGGTTCTTCCGTCGCGTCCGAGGGGGCCGGCGGCGGAGCGCTCTCCACGGGACTGGGGGCGGACGCGATCTCGGCTATATCGGATTCACTTGCGGCGGGCTCGGCAACGCTGGGCTCGGCGGCGGCTTCGGCCACAGGGGCCGCCGCTTCCGGCTCGCGGATCGTTACGTCCTCGTCCGGGTCCCAAGGAGCGAGGATCTCCTTCATCTCGATGTCGCCCGCCTGGTAAAGGGTGGGGGTGGAGCGACGAGAGCGGAAGGGCAGGGTCTCCACGGCGAGAGCCGCGAGATAGGTCAGGATCTCGAGCGCGTCGACCGCGATCTGACGGGAGTCGTCGAGGCGATCGGCGTAGAGCGCGGCGGCAACGTGGTCGCCAATGATCAGCGGTACGAGGATGGCCTCGCGCGGCAGGGTGCTCTCGAGCCGACTTGCCAGGGGGGCGCACTCGCCGGGGCTCAAGCGGATCACGCCGCCTGCCTCGAGCAGCCGCTTCCATGGCGAGCCCGCAGCGTAGTCGAGGCGAAGCCCCTCCATGGTGGGGGCCGCCACGTCGAAGCCGTGCATGGCCCAGCCCCGGACCTCGTCCTTGCGGGTCAGAAAGAGGGCCGAGCGATGAGCGAAGTGACCTCCGGCCGAGACCAGGGTTTGGAGAATCTCGCGCTGATCGCCCGCCTGATCGATCGCGGCGGCCGCTTCGCGCAGCAGCGCCGTCTGATCGGCGCTTTCGCGCACTCGCAGGAGCGGCGCGAGCTCCTGCTCGGAGAGGTAGCTCGTCGGTTCAGTGGGCGAGAACTCGTTGACGACCCCCTCGATGGCATTCGTCTGCTCGCGCAGAAGCTTGAGAACCTCCTCGCGCAACTCTTCGCTAGCGCGAGCGACCGCCTTGCGGATCGCTTGCTCAATGGTTTCGATTGGCTCGGAGCCTGACATCGTCTCCCTCGCGGATCGGCTTCCCGACGGCATCTAAGAGCGGCCTGATTATTCCCCGGCCTTGGTCCGCTGTCAAGGCAAAGAGCTGGCAAGTGGCGATGGTACAAAGCCTTTCCCGCCGGGATGGTGCGGCGAAAACGACCGTCTTGTTCCAAGTTCAGCCCTATGGTACCTTGCATGACGGTGTGGGAGTAGTGAACCCCAGACGCGGTCAAGCTGGTTGATCCAGCCCCGGGAGGAGATCAAGATGACAATGAAGAAGAGCTGGGTGGGCGTGACGCTGGTCGTGGTGTTCGCCCTCGGAATTGCCGCTTGCGGTGGTGGAAAGCAGAAGAAGCAGAATGCGGCACGCGAGCAGCAGTGGCAGCAGCTACAAAACAACAAGAAGCAGCTCGACGCCAAGCGCCAGCAGCTCGCCGATCTTCGGACTCAGCTGAAGGAAGCCGAGGCGGCCGCGAACGAGGAGCACGGCCGGCGTTCCAAGGCCGAGGAAGCGAGCGAAGCCGGCAAGCCAACGGTTGCCGATCTCGAGACGCAGGTCAAGACGCTCGCCAAATCGGTCTCCGGCGAATCCGATCAGTTCGACGAGAGCCTGGTGAACTTCATCAACGCCAAGCCGATCATCGAGGGAACTCCGCCGACGGAGATCCAGAAGCAGGCGATTCGGATGAAGAGCGAAGAGGACATGCGCACCGCTCAGGAATACATCACCAAGGGCGGAGACTATCGGCATGCGATCGATATCTATCAGAACGCCCTGTCCATCGATCCGGACTATCAAGCGCTCAAGGACGCTCTCGCCAAGGCCAAGGAAGAGCGCTACATGACCAAGGACCGGTTCGAGAAGGTCAAGAGAAACATGACTGCCGACGAGGTTCGCGACGTCATCGGGCAGGTGAACCTGTACAACGTGAAGGACTATCCCGACAAGCACGTCACGGCCTGGTTCTATCCTAAGAAGGACGGCGGCGCCGCCGGCGTCTTCTTCCGCAAGGACACGAACACCGGCAAGCTCAAGGTCTACGCCTCGAATTTCGATGCGGTGAAACCGCAAGTCGAGACCCAGAAGTAAGGGCCGTGGTTGACTTTAGAGCGGCGGTTGAGTGAAAATGTCCCTCCGCGACAGTGGGCGCAAGAGAAGAGCGCGCCCAAAATTCTGCGGCAGAAGAGAGGTGAAGTTTTCGTGCCGGTAGTCCACGTGCGCGAGGAAGAGAGTTTCGAGAACGCGCTGCGCCGCTTCAAGAGGAAGTGCGAAAAAGCAGGGATCCTCACGGAGCTACGCAAGCGCCAGCATTTCGAAAAGCCTTCCGTCAAGCGCAAGAGAAAGGCCGTGCAAGCGCGTAAGAAGATGATGCGCAAGCTGGCTGAAGAACGGCGTCAGGGTCTCGCCTGACGACGAATGTCAATGGAGCAATCGAAGGGGCGGGGGGCAACCCCCGCCCCTTTTCCTTTGGAATGTTGAAGCTCAGTCAAGCGAGCGCTCGGGCGCTCGAGCTCCCGGAGCTGCTCGAGGTCCTCGCCGGCCTCGCCGCGACCGACCTCGGGGCGGCCAGGATCCGCGACCTCTCTCCCGGCACCGACCCGAGCGCGCTCGATCGTTGGCGTCGGCTGGTGCTCGAGGTCGAGGACCTCTTGGCTCGCGGCGGAACCGTGGTTCCTTCCGCCGACGAGCCCCTGGCGCCCCTGCTCGACCGTCTCGCGACAGCCGATGAGGCACCCTCGGGCAGAGAGCTCCTACGTCTCGCCGGCTTGCTCGCGACCGGACAAGGGGCGATGGAGCGGATCACCGCGGAGAGCGATCGCTTTCCGGAGCTGGTTGCCGTTGCACCGCCTGCTTCCGGCACCCGGCCCCTGGTCACGCGTATTCAGAGACTGCTCGATCGTCGTGGCGAGCTGCGTGAGGACGCGACCCCGCGCCTTGCCGCCTCACGGCGCCGGATTCGGGATCTGCGCGACCGGCTCTACGAGAGCCTGCGCGCCAGCGTCGACCGTCATCGTGACGAGCTCGCCGAAGAGACGATTCCGCTGCGTAACGGCCGCCTGGTCTTGCTGCTCAAGGCGGGAGCCCGAGGGCGCCTCGAAGGGATCAGCCATGGCCGCTCGTCTTCTGGCCAGAGCTTCTACTTCGAGCCCTTGACGGCGGTAGAGAGCAACAACCGTTTAGGTCAGGCGATCGAGGACGAGGAGCTCGAGCGGCGTCGGATCATGGCCGAGCTCGCGACCGAGGTGGCGACGGCTTGGCCGGAGATCATCCGAGTCGTCGAGTTTTTGACCACTCTCGAGGTGGCCCAGGCTCTCTGCCGCTGGACGGATCTGATCGACGCGCGCTGGGTCGAGACCGGAGTCGAAGGAGAGCTCCTCCTCAAGAGCGCGCGCCACCCGTTGCTCGATCCGCGGCTCGCCGAGCTCCGCCGCCAAGCCCTGGGCGCGGGCGGCCATGACGGTGAGGTGGTGGCCCTCGACGTGGCGCTCGATCCCGAGCATCGCGTCCTGGTGGTCACTGGTCCCAATGCCGGTGGCAAGACCGTGGCGCTCAAGACCGTGGGCCTTCTTGCCGTCCTTCACTACTGCGGTGTGCCCTTGCCCGTCGCCGCGGGTAGTCGAATGCCGCCGATCGAAACGGTGGTCGCGACGGTGGGAGACGATCAAGACCTGCTGGCCGACCGCTCGACGTTCAGCGGCAGGCTACTGCGATTGGGGGAAGCGTGGGCCGAAGCGGGCCCGCGCACCCTGGTTCTGCTCGACGAGCTCGGATCGGGGACCGACCCCGAGGAGGGCGGTGCGCTGGCGGTGGCGTTGCTCGAGGAGCTGGTCGAGCGTCGCGCGCTCGCGGTCGTGACCACCCACCTGCTGGCGGTGGCGAGCACGGGGTTCTCCAACCTGGGCGCCGACTCGGCGGCAATGGAGTTCGACCATGCAAGCGGCCGGCCGACGTTTCATCTTCGGCGCGGGGCGCCCGGCGGCAGCGAAGCGCTTGCCCTGGCCGAGCGCTTGGATCTGCCGGCTCCCTGGCTCGGTCGGGCGCGCCAGCTTCTCTCTCCGGATCATCGCGCCTTGAATCGGCTGCTGGCAGAGGTCGAAGAGGAGCGCCGGGTGGTCGGCTCCGAGCGCTCGGCACTCGAGCAAAGAACGAGGGAGCTGGGTGAAGCGCAGCAGAGGCTCGAAGAGCTGAAGCGCGATCTGGAGCGGGAGCGGCAGGAGCTCGGAGAGCGTTTCGGCGCCAAGCTCACAAGCTTCCGCGAAAAGGTCGAGAAGCGCCTCAACGCCGAGGTGAGGCGGATCGCCGACCAGGCCGCCAGTGGCCGCCGCCGGGGGCTCGCCGCCGAGGCCTCCCGCCGCCTGTTCGTTGATGCTCCCGTTTTCGTTCCCCAGCCGGAAGCCGGTCCGCTCGAGATCGGTGCTCTCGTGCGGCACCGTGGGCAAGGATGGGAAGGGCGCCTCGAGGCGATCGATCGCGGTGTCGCCTCAGTCAGAGTGGGAGGGAAGCGCCTCCAGTGCTCGCCCGAGGATCTGATCCCGGCCGTGGAGAAGCCATCGGCGCCACGCCGCCGCCCGCGGGTCGAGATTTCGTCATCTGAGGTCGCGGACGCTCCGCGCGAGCTCGATCTCCACGGCGAGAGGGTCGAAGAGGCGCTGGAGCACCTCGATCAGTTTCTGGATCGAGCGCTCCTCGCCTCGTACGCCGAGGTGCGTATCGTTCACGGCCACGGAACGGGCCGCTTGCGGCGTGCCGTCCGCGACATGCTCGGGCGCCACGTGGCGGTGAGCGCCTTTCGCCCGGGAGGCTCGTCGGAGGGCGGGGACGGCGTCACCGTCGTTCGCCTCGGGTCTTTATGAGGCGCCAACTGTCGTAGAGTTGGATCAGGACGGGTAGCAAAACTAGGGATGTCACTGCGCAACGTTCATCTCACGCCGCAGCTGGTGCAGGCGGTACGCGATGCCGTCGATATCGTCGCCATCGCCTCTGAGCACACCAAGCTGAAGCGCAACGGGCGCCGACACGTCGGCTTGTGCCCTTTGCACAAGGAGAAGACGCCGTCGTTCAGCGTCGATGGCGAGCAGGGCCTGTTCTATTGCTTCGGCTGCGGTAGCGGCGGTGACGCGATCAAGCTGCACATGCTTCTTTCTGGCGATGACTTTCCCGCCGCGATCGAGTCCCTGGCGTTGCGCTATGGAATTCCCCTGCCGGTAGCGGAGCGTGGAAAGCGAGCCGGCCGTGGCGAGCCCGACCTAGAGAGTGTTTTGAGAGGAGCGGAGGATTTCTTCCGCCAGGCGTTGGCCCGCTCGGGAGCGGCGCGCGCCTACCTCGAGAAGCGCGAGATTTCCGGCGAGCTCATCGAGCGCTTCGGCTTGGGGTTGGCCCCTCCAGGCTGGAGGAACCTGGTGGAGGCGCTGGGTTCGAGCTTCAAGCTCGCCGAGCTCGAGGCCGCGGGGTTGATCGGCCGCTCCGAGAAGAGAGGTGGGGAGCCGTACGATCGCTTTCGCAATCGCTTGATCTTCCCCATCCGCACCCCCTCCGGGCGCCTGGTCGGCTTCGGTGGACGCACTCTCGATGAAGATCCGGCCAAGTACATCAATAGCGCGGAGGCCGGCGGATTTCACAAGGGGACATTGCTCTACGGCCTCGACCAGGCCAAGCGCCGGGCCCGGGAAGGGGGCAGAGTCTTGCTGGTTGAGGGCTACTTCGACGTCATCGCGGCGGTGGCAAGCGGAGTGGAGGAGGCGGTCGCCAGCATGGGAACCTCGCTCACCAGTGACCAGAGTCGGCTGCTCGCCCGTTACGCCGAGGAGGTGGTGGTCGGCTACGACGCCGACAAAGCCGGCGAGGAGGCCTATCGTCGCGCCCTGCCCGAGCTCTTGGCCCAGGGCCTGGGGGTGCGTCGGGCGCGATTCGGCGACGGTCACGACCCCGACTCCCTGCGTCTTGCCCGAGGGGTTGAAGCGGTGCGGAATGCGATCGAGGAGAGCAAGGACGCGGTCACCGAGGAGATTCACCGCCTCACCCCGCCCGACCTCCAGCGCTCGCCGCGCCGACAGGCGAGCGCCGCGAAGCTCGTGACAGAGCTTCTCAAACCGATTCCCGACGCGGTTTTGCGCTACAGCTACGGCCGCCAGGCCGCCGACCGGCTGGGAGTGCCGGTGGACCTCTTGTGGAAGCGTCTCGCGGTGAATTCCACGTCGATCGCCAAGGACGGTGCGATGCCGGGTAGCGAGCGGTCGGTGGTACGCTCGCTCGAAGAGCGTGCGCTCGAGCTCCTTCTCGATCCCAGGCAGTCCCCGGTCCCGGCCGCGGAGCTGCCTCCGGAGGAGGTTTTTCTCGATCCCGCGGCCAGGAATATTTTTCGGGTCGTAAACGCTCTCTATACTGCGGCGGACGGCTCTCCGGAGCCGAAAGCGGTAATTGCGGGGCTCAGTGGGGAGCGCGAAGCGGTTGACCTCTTGGCTCGGATTCTGTTAGAAGGAAGGTTTGCGCCCGCGGAAGGCGAGCTCACGGACGTTTTGAGCCATCTTCGGCGACGCTGGATGCAGACTCGATTGCGCGAGATCGGTGCGGAAATCCGGGAAGTGGCAAAGCGGAGCGACGGCAAGCGCCTCGAGCGTTTGCTACAGGAAAAAGCCATTTTGAGCCGCGACCTCCATCATCTCGGAGAGGCTTGAGGCCAACGAGCACCTTCGCTCCCCGTTTGTCACCCGAGCGAATGCCCAAGAAATATTGAGGAGTAAACCATTGACGATTTCCAGGATTGTGACGGTCGAAGAGAAATACCCGGCGGTCAAGCAGCTGATCGAGCTGGGCAGGGAGAAGGGCTACCTGCTCTATGACGAGATCTACGAGATGCTGCCGGACGAGGTGGCGAGCTTGCCCGATGAGCTCGACGAGATCTATCTGCGTCTGGGCGATCTCGGCATCGACGTCATCGACCGCCCGGAGCGCTACCAGAACCGCGACGATCTCGAGGGTGGCGAGTTCGACAAGAAGGACGCGGACGAGTCGGTCGAATACGGCTTCGCGGAGCACGAGAAGACGAATGATCCCGTGCGTATGTACTTGCGCGAGATGGGAACCGTTCCACTGCTCGACCGCGAAGGCGAGGTCGCGATCGCCCAGCGGATCGAGCAGGGAGAGTGGACGATCTATGAGGCGCTTTGCGAGAACACGGTCGTCCTGCGCGAGCTTTTGCGCCTGAACGAGCTAGCGCAAAAAGACAAGGGAATCCTGCGCGAGCTGATGGCGACCGAGCCTGACGAGCCGCTCGATCCCAAGGCGGCGGAGCGCATCAAGTCGAATCTCAAGATCTTCAATCAGATCGCGCAGCACGACAAGGAGATCGAGAAGCTGACCAAGCGCCAGGGGCGCTACAAGGTCGGCGGCGCCAAGTACCAGGAGATCGAGCGCGAGATCGACCGCCTGGTGGCGCGAATCGCCAAGGACATCCGAACCATCGACTTCTCGCTCCAGACCCGCAATCGTCTCGTTGCCTTCCTCAAGGACCTCGATCGGCAGTTCAGCCGCCTGGAAGCCGACATCCGCCGCGCCGAAACCGCGCTCGGACGGGAATCGAACAAGCAGCTCAAGGCGTTGCACAAGCGCCGCATCGAGAAGTACCGCGAGGGGATCGTGGAGATCGAGGAGCGCTACGGCACCGACCATGAGCAAGTGGCCACCACGATCAAGAAGATTCGCGAGGGCGAAGACATCTGCGAGCGAGCCAAGGAAGAGCTGATCGTCGCCAACCTGCGACTGGTGGTGTCGATCGCCAAGAAATACACCAACCGCGGCCTCCAGTTCCTCGACCTGATCCAGGAGGGGAACATCGGCTTGATGAAGGCGGTCGAAAAGTTCGAGTACCGGCGCGGCTACAAGTTCTCGACTTACGCCACCTGGTGGATTCGACAGGCGATCACCCGGGCGATCGCGGATCAGGCGCGGACCATCCGCATCCCGGTTCACATGATCGAGACGATCAACAAGCTCACCCGCACCAGCCGCTCGCTGGTTCAGGAGCTCGGACGCGAGCCCACGGCCGAGGAGATCGGGGAGCGCATGGACCTGCCCGCCTCGAAGGTGCGCAAGATCATGAAGATCGCGCAGGAGCCGATCTCGCTCGAAACCCCGATCGGCGAAGAGGAGGACTCCCATCTGGGCGACTTCATCGAGGACAAGAACGCGGTTTCGCCGATGGACGCGGTGATCAGCACCAACCTGCGCGACCAGACGGGCTCGGTCTTGAAGACCTTGACCCCGCGCGAGGAGCTGGTGCTGCGCATGCGCTTCGGCGTCGGCGACGGCTCCGAGCACACGCTCGAGGAAGTGGGCCGCTCGTTCAACGTGACCCGCGAGCGCATCCGCCAGATCGAGTCCAAGGCCTTGCGGAAGTTGCGCCACCCGAGCCGCTCGACGCGCTTGAAGCCGTTCCTCGATCGCGTGCTCTGAGCGAATGCCCGTTTGACAACGAGCGCTGGTCTTCCTAAGATCCGGCTTCGGCCGGTAGCCGGCCAATGATCCTCGGTAGCTCAGTGGTAGAGCGATCGGCTGTTAACCGATTGGTCGGGGGTTCAAATCCCTCCCGAGGAGCCAACAATCCAAGGCCGCCGGGTTCACCCGGCGGCCGTTTTTCTTTTCTTGGAGTGATGCAATGCTCGAAATCTCGGATCGTGACGGCATTCGCGAGATCAGGCTCGACCGTCCTCCCGCCAACGCGCTCAATCGCGAGCTCATCGGGCGCCTGGGCGAGGCGATCGAGGGCGCACCGGGGAGTGGGGCCAAAGCCGTTCTCTTGTCCGGACGCCCGGGGATGTTCTCGGGTGGCCTCGACGTGCCCGAGCTCATTCAACTCGATCGCGAGGAGATCACCCAGGCCTGGCATGGCTTCTACGCTTGCCTCAAGGCGATCGCGGCGTCTCCGGTTCCGGTCGCGGCGGCAATCACCGGGCACAGCGCCGCCGGCGGCGCGGTCCTGGCGCTCTTCTGTGACGCGCGGGTCATGGCGGAGGGCGAGTTCCGGATCGGCTTCAACGAGGTCTCGGTGGGAATCCCCTTGCCGCCCTTGATCTACCGAGCCGCGTCTCTCTTGCTGGGATGGCGCCAAGCCGAACGCTTGTGCGTGGGCGGTCTTCTGATCTCCGCGGCGGAGGCGCTCCGCGTCGGCCTGGTCGACGAGCTGGCGCCGGTCGACGACGTGGTCGAGCGGGCGCGGGCGCGGCTCGAGGCCCTGCTGGCCTTGCCTCCGGTCGCGATGAGCGAGACTCGCAAGATGACGCGGGGGGAGATCATCGAGCTCTTCAGCCAGGCGGAGGAAGCAGGGGAGGTCGACCAGGTGATCGAGCATTGGTTCTCACCCGAGACCCAGCAGGCGCTCGGTGCTCTCGTTTCCAGGCTCACCGCGAAGCGGGACTGATTACCACTAACGCCAAAAAAAAAGAACCCCGCCGAAGCGGGGTTCGATC
>JBJKRB010000152.1:0-7469 GCA_046704885.1 Thermoanaerobaculia bacterium
ACCTCCTCGCTCATATGTTCGGGCAGCTGGTCGATCGAGTACCGATGATAGGCCGCGTCCACGCCGGCATAGTCAAAGAGGCCGGAAATTACCTGCGCCTCCGTCGCTCCAGGGTACACGACGCCCAGCGAGTTCGCTATCGCTGACTGGCCGAGCACCTGTCCGGTGGTGTGCTGCGCCCACATCTTGATTGCGGCAACGGCACACCAGCCGTCGTGTTCCTCGTGATAGAAGGGAATGTGCAGGTTGACCTGGTAAGGGTTACTGCCAAAAATGGCGATGCACCCTCCGATGTTCACGATAGCCGCGGCAAGCGCGACCGTGGCGAGCGGCAGAATTCGCCGGATGCGCCAGGTTCGCTTGCGTTTGCCGGTCATAGCGTCTCTCCTTCCACGCGGAGAGCACCTTCTTCCTCTTGAGCTACGGTCACGGGACCGTCCAGGCGGCGGCCAGCGGCAGGGCCCGGAACGGCAACTAACGTGGCGGGTGCGGCGCGGTATTTCTTCGCTCTCATGTTTTGGTTTCTCAAGCTGTTCTCCTCCGGTGTAGCCGCCCGTGGGCGCGTGCGCCTGGCCGCGAGCGGCGGGTCAGTTCTCGCTGGCTTGCCAGTGCGGCTCCCGATTCGCTTGCGAATCTCAATCCGCTGTCCTCTTCTTACGGCCGTTCGGAGCATCTGTCTAGCGCGGATGACGCGAAGGACGCGTCTGTCGCGGATGGCGCGAGTGGCGCCGAAGCTCCGGCATAGAGAGGTCGAGGGACCGAGGAGCACGGTCGGCGCTCAGGCGAGCGCCTCGCAGCCCGCGGCCGCGAGGGCCCGCCGGGTTTTATTGCTGCTTGGGTGGAACCACCGTGGCCAGCGTCCCGACTCCGCCAATGGCAAGCCAGGTCGTGCCGGGAGGTCGTTTGCTGACCAGTGCACGATCGGCTTCGAGCTCGGCCGGCGTCCGGCGGCGTGCGAGCTGCTCGCGGATTGCGAGGATCGCCGATTCTAGGGCTGAAGCCTCTCGAGGAAGCGGGCGAGGCTCGTCAGGTCGACCCAGAGGCGGTACCGCTCTCAACCGACGAAACCCTGTCGATCAGTGAGGATGAGCCGGATCCGCGGCTCGCATCTCTGCGTCGCGGCGTTCGGGAAGTCTTCCTCGCCCGACGGCGGCAAAGCCCAAGCCGGCGATGACGAGCGCCAAGAAGGCCAGGGCGAATCCGCTGGATCCGCTGCTTGCTTGCTCAGAGGCGAGCCTGAAGAGAGCGCCGCCCGCAAGGCTGAGGAAGCCAAAGATGACGTAGAGCGCACCCGGCCGAAACGCCAGCCGTTCTTGTGATCCTTGCTTGGAAACGCTCACTCTTACGAGAAGGACGACGGCGCCACCCGTCAGGATGGCGACGGCGAGCTCGACGGGCTCTCGGACCCTTGTCCAAGTCTGCGGAGCGACGGAGATCGCGAGAAGGTAGCCGCCGAGCGCCAGCGCGAGGCAAGCCAACCCGGTGTAGAAGCGTGCAGGCACGCTCGGCGCCCCGGAGCCCCTTTGCGCCTTGAACGCACGCAGCGACAGCCAGACAAGGCCCCCGACGATCACGAAGAAGGCGAGGGCGAAGCCCAGCCCCATCCAGCCTCCTTGGAGAATGAGCGGGAACGATGCGACCGGAATCAACAGTCCGGACAGGAGGAGCAGATAAATCAATGGAGCTCCGGTTGCGCCCCGCGGGGGCCGCCTCGAGACGACGGAGTGCAGGATCGCCACCGCGTAGCCGAGCGCTACGAATAGGAAGACAAGCTTCACGACTCTAGACCTCCTTGCACGCGTAGCTCGCCTCGGTGTAGGCTGCGGCAAAACCCCAAAACGCTAGCGGATCGATCGGCTCCACCGCCCAGGCGGCGAAAGCAAAGCCCGTGGCGACGCTGGCGAGAATGCATCCGGTCGTCGAGTACGGCTGCGGAAGCGAGTTGCCGTTTGCGAAGTCCAGGAGCGTCGCCGAAATGTTCACTCCAGCGATTCTAGCAAACTCTCTCATCTCCTCCTGAATCCGGGAGGATCTCGACCAGAGAAGCTTTTGAACCCGAGCGGCTCTGGCTGCCTCTGCGGCGTCAACTGGTTCTCCCTGAGGATCGAGAAGCACTTGAGCTGCGTGGGGCCCGCTCGTCGCCTGGCCCGCGGGAGCGCCGTTCGAAGTGAGGAAGACCGTGAGCACCGCTCCGCCGGCTGGGCGATCCAACACGCGGATTCCCCCAGCGGGAAGCTCGAGTCGCACACCTCGCGGCGTTTTCGCTATTTCAACCGTACGGCCTTCTGGGCTGAGGTAGGTAATCTGCTCGATCTGCTGCCCCTGTGGTGTCGTGCCGAACAGTGCCTCCGCCTGACCGAACCCATTCGACGCGGACCACGCCGGAGCTAGAGCTGCTTGGGTGAGTGTCGGACTCGCCGCGCCCGTCGCAGAAGAGCTAGCATTCGCGGTGACGCACAGGGCCAAGGTGAGAGTTGAGGCAATCGCCAAAGCAGCGATTCGCTTCTTCTTCCAGGACAACACATTGCGGTCAAGTTCCATTGTTCCCTCCAGATTTGGTGGCCATGAGGTGGCCGGTACGTTTTTGCCACACCGATACCGCTCTGGCATCGGTCGGCAAGGAATGCGCGGACTAGTGTGTACCAGCGCTGCACTCGTGGCGTCTAGCGCGGCTGGCGCCCATGACGCCAATGACGCGGATGTCGCGTATTTCGCGAATGTCGCGACAAGTGCCGATTTCGCTGTCAGGAGCCACCGTGTAGCGGTGCATGGGCGTGGCTACGGTTTCTTCGGCGTAATAACCTTGGCCAGCGTCCCGACTCCGCCAATGGCAAGCCAGGTCGTGCCGGGAGGTCGTTTGCTGACCAGCGCACGATCGGCTTCGAGCTCGGCCGGCGTCCGGCGCTCGGAGGATGCGGTGAACTTGACGATCCTCCACGGGCCATCATTTCGGTGCGGCGCGATGGCCCGGCTGCCGATCACGTAGGTCGTTCCGCCCAGGGTTTGGACGGCAAGGCAAGGGTAGAGGACGTCGCAGATCAGAGGCGAGGAGTCCCGGGTGTCGACGAGCTCGATTCGGACCGGGCCGAGTGCATGACCTAGACGTCCTTCGAGAGCTGCCAGAGCAACGGCCGGTTTCTCGATAGGGGGCAGAGTGAAAGTGCGGGGAATCGTCCAAGTCCAGGGCTGGCCCACTTCATTCACAGTTCCACGAAATACTTCGCGACCGTCGGATTCGCGGAACCCCTGCAATAGGTAGTACCAGCGGGAGGAGGCGGAATAACCGCAGCGAAGGCTTGGGAACCACTCGGCCTCCCTCGCCACCCGCCACCGCACTCGGCCCCACCAGTCGAGCGGAAGGTGGAGCGCCACCGCGCGCCGGTCTCTTTCACTCTTGGCGGAGATCTTTCCGAGGTGGCGGGGCGTCTGAGCGAGGTAGTCGAGCATCGCCTCGACCGCCTCGCGACTGGTCGTGGGCATCGGATGGAGAGTGTAGTCGCGGTCGCCAGGCTTCGCCGTCAGCACCCGGCGGTGGTAGGAAGCGCGCCAGGCGAGGCTCTGCTCGGTGGCGCAATCGCTCGGCGACCAGATCGCCCAAGGGCCGACCTCCTCGATCTGCAAGCCGGGCACCGGACGAAGCGTCATTGCGACGAGCGCGAGAAGTGCCACGAAGAGATGGCGCATCGTGAGAGAGCCTTTTAATTGTTTGATCGTAGCGATAAGCGCGCGGTTCCGCTGACGTCCGGCGGGGCTCTGGAATCGTCCTTTCCTAGCTGGGCTTTTGGATCGGGTGGCAGGCAGCGCGAACTAATTGCGGATCGCGAGGAGCTCCGGTTCTAGGGCTGAAGTCCCCTGAGAAAGCGGACGAGGCTCGTCAGATCGATCCAAAGGCGGTGGCCGCTCCTGACGGCGTCGACCTTTCCCTCGTCGATCCAGCGCTGCACCGTCCGGCGAGAGACGCCAGCGTGGCTTGCCACCTCCCGCGTATCGATGAAGCGGAGATGACGCTCCGGTTTGGGTAGGGAGAGAAACGTCGCGAGAAGCGGCGGAAGGCTGGTTGCAGGGTCAACTCCCCTTGCCCCGGCGTCCTCCTCCATACGGTTTCTCTCGGGAACCGCCGCTGTTGGAGCACGTTTCAACGTAACCCGCCAATCGCTCTTGTGAGCTTCGTAACCAGCTCGGAGTCTACCGAGAGCTGACACCAGGTGTCCAGAGGCCGGCGTGGCAGTCGCACGCCAGCCACCTCGCTGAAGCTCCAGCGCCGGACCTGTGTCGCATGAGAGGTCCTTCACAGGGCACTATGGAGTAGCCGGGCCGGCTCCTGGAGAAGCTCCCGCTGAGACCGACAAGGCATCGGTAGCTGTTCGGCCTTCGTCGCTCGCTGCTCACTCACCCACGCCGAGCGGTAGAGCTTGCGCTTACCCGATGGGCCACTTCAGAACCTTGGATTGGCCGGTGCCCCTCGCACCCCCCGATCCCCTTTCCACCGCACGGAGGGAGGGCGCACCGCCCTCCGGATCTCGGCTCTGGCCGGACAGGCTTGATTCACCTGTCCAGAGACCGGGCCTTCTAAACGCCTAGGGGTGCTTCTCCCCCAAGTCAAGCGTAAGAGTTCCTCCCGGCATCAGTACGCCAGACGGGCAGCCGGCGCTGGGGGCAAACGAGCCGGGGGCGGCACCGACGGCCGCAGCCTCCGCTGGCGTAAGAACGCAGACGGAATAGGCTCCAGGTGCCATGGCAGGGATAGTCTGTTCCTTCAGATTCCTTCCCGTGAGCTCACCGTGCGCGTGCGCCCAGTCGGAGAGAATAGGCCAGAAGACAGGGTGGCCGTCCTGGAAAAGAAGCAGAGCTACGCTCTTGGAGCTGCCTGGCTTGTAGGTGGGCGGGTAGGTCACACGGAGCTCTCCTCCATCCAGCTCAGAAGTGAGGGTGATCGTCGTCCTTTTCAAATCAGTAGCGCCGACAGCTCTCAACGCGCCCGCTCCAGGTGGTTCCAGAAGTACCTCCATGCGGTCGGTCTGTGATGGTACGCTAAAATCAAACGAGCCACTCTGACTTGTCACGGCCTTCAGGCTGACGGGGCTTGAGAACCTGTCATGGTCCAGCGCGAACGCTATTATTTGAGCCCCGATTTCCGGCTGACCGTCTGGGCGCGCCACCCGGCCTTTGATTTCCATGGCTTTCGACAGGATTAGTAGGACAGGGGAGGGGCTCGTGTGCCCCTTCATTACTTGGACCGGCTGCTGAGGTGCGGAAAGCTGGTCTCCGGACTTGTCCCTAGCCTGGGCCGATACCCATATCCGACCCTTCGCTATACCGCGAACCTCGAACGAGCCGTCGGAATCGCCCCTTGTGAAGAAGGATGTCTTATTCGCCGGTTGGTAGAACACGACGAAGGCCCCCCCCACCGGATCGCCTGATGGATCGATCGTCCGGCCCTCCAGCTCGGTGTCGGGCACTGCGAGATCAACCTCGGTTGGCCTGCCATCGGCTCGCTTCTCGACCTCAACGCCAACAATCCTGCTGTCTATACGGCTACCCTTAGAGTGGACTTCGACCGTCCAGTCTCCTGCCCGAGGCAGAATGCCGGAAAAGTGACCCTTCTCGTCCGACTCCAGGAGCTTGTTCACCTCGGCATGCTGCCCGCCAAACCAGATCTTTGCCCGGAGCGGGTCTCCACCAAGTGTGATCGTGCCAACTACGCGAACGACGTCCGGAGAGAACTCGACTCGTCGCTGGTCGGGGACTGTTACCCATTTGAAGTCATAGTATGTTCCCGAAGAATCCACCAACCGGACGGCATAACGGCCGGCAGCAAGGTTCCTCGCTTCATACGCTCCCTGCTCGTTGGTGGCTCCCGTGGAAGCTGCGCCGAGATGGCCAGGCAGGGTCTCGCGCATCAAACGAATCCTCCAGGGGGAACCGTCGGGTGCTACGGGTGGGCTGACCGCGAATGCTAGATTGGCAGGCGGCTCAAGAACAAGTGGCTTCGTGATGCTCACCTCGGTAAATCGCCCCACTTGGATCGGCGAGAACGTTGCGGCCCCAACCCCCTCGCTCTTCGCCGCCAGCTCATAGTCCCCTGGGCTCATCTGAGCTAGTTGGAAGAAGCCTCGAGCATTGGTTGTGGAGGAAAGCGGCTTCTCGAGCTCCCGCGCCATCTGGGGCGTGAGGGACGAACCGGCTGGCCGGGGTTTCAGGTAGACTAGCGTGTTCTTTGCCGCTTTCCCCGTAGGGAGTTGGACGTAGCCAACAACGGAGCTCCCCTCGATCATGAGAAGCCGGCCGAGGTCGGAGCTGCGCTCTGAACTCACGGAAATGTCCCAGAAGTAGTGCGCGATCTCACGTGCTCCCTTGAGACTCAGGTCAACCCGGCCAGCGGGGATCTGGCACGACCAGCGAGACCCCGCTACCGAGCACTTGGTGCTCCCTCGAATCGCTTGATCCACCCCCGGCGCCGACTGAAATCGAGCCGTGAGCTTCTTTGGAAGTTGCTCCCCTTTTGGAGCCGCAACGCTCCCCGTGACGGCGCCGGTTGGCAGGACCTTGAGATCCACCCTAAGGTGAGCGCGTCTGGGGTAGATCGACTGGCCTTCGCTCCAGATTTTGGCCCCAGTGAGCTTTGCATACCAGGCGGTTCGGCGCGGCAGCACAATGCGGAGCCTGCCAGGGACGCGGACCGACCGTTCTTTGGCCCGTAGATCCATTCCTGCTGGCACTACGACGGGCGTCAAGGTGAGGGTTGCCTTGGTCGGCGGAATTCGAGAACCAGAGGCAGGTAAGAGTTCAAGAGTAACGCGCGTGGACCTCACGTTGCCGGTGGCACCCTTCTGACCAGTTGCTGAAGCAGGCGTCGTCAGCACTGCAACCAGGAGGGCTACCAGCAACGTGAGCGCTCTGCGAGAGCCGGCGCTCAAAGTGACGCCTGAGTCAACCGGGGCTGGGGAGAACGGATCAATATAGTGCATCAAGGCCTGTCCTCGACTGCCCTAGGCTCTAACGACCTCGAAGCTACAGAAGTCGCCGCCGAGGGTGCACTCGACATCGGGGCCACTGACACAACCGCACTCACCAACCTGTCCGTTGCTGGTGAAGAAGCAGAACGAGGCGAACGCGATATAGACGCACTGCCAGCAATCGAGAGCCTCACCCTCCTCGTGGCAAGCCGGCGGGTCATCAACTGCTCCAATGGCAACTTGCGGAACTGTCAGGATCGCACAAGTGCATGTCGCAAGTAGGAACTTTCTCAACTTTCTCATCAGATCTCCTTCTGCAGGGATTGATTTGACTTCCGTGCGCAATTCTCTAGCACAGCGTTGGACCACCTCCTTGTGTAGCATCCATGCTTTAGCGCTGTCTAGCGCGGATGGCGCGGATGGCGCGGATGGCGCGGCTTGCCATGCCCCTTGCGATACCGCAGCATACCGTTCACCCCCGCGCCGGCTGTGGAATCTGCCGGCCCGTGGAAA
>JBJKRB010000153.1:0-3469 GCA_046704885.1 Thermoanaerobaculia bacterium
GGTCTTCTTTGAACGTCCGAAGGATCTTGCCATCTCTCATGATGATCAGAACCGTAGGAAGTGGGTAGGACTCGCAGCAAACCTTCGTCAGAGCGAGCCAGCCAACGAGGCGTCCATCCGACGATACCTTCGCAAGGTCGAAACCCTCCTGTTCGCGCACCGTCGGCGGAGCCTTCATCGAGCCCCTCGCCGTGTGGATGACCAAGGTCTTTTTGTCGTGCGAAAGGGTCACCGACTTGTAGTGGACAGCCGCGAACGAGAGAGCGGGTAAGAGAACCACCAGCAACGCCACCGCCCACCTGGCCACAGACGGCCAACGAGCTCTACGCTGAAAGTTCCAGGCGTCCATATTCGGCAATCCTTCGTCTGAGAGAAAGTGTAGTTCACCTCTCGACACCCTGCTATTTCGCGACAGCGCCGGTTTCCCCCACCAGCGGCGCTTCCGCGCCGGCTAGATCTTCACTCTGTAGATGGTGCCGGGCCGCCCGGGCAGAGGCGGCGCGATGCGCGCGTCAGGTCCAGAGCTTGACCCCGCCGGTGAGCCCGTCCTCGTTCGACACCAGGTGCACGTCGCCCGGGAGCTCGATCGTCACGCGGCGCGAGTTGCCGCCGCCTATGTACATCTGGTCGAAGTTGAGAAGCGTGCGAAAGGCGCCAATCACCTTCTCCACGCGCCGGTTCCACTTGCTCTTGCCGATCCGCTTGCGCGCGGCGTCGCCCACGTAGGCGTTGAAGGTCTTGTGCTTGCCGAACGGGAACTGCGCGAACTCCATGTGGGGCGCGAGCTCGCCGTCACGAAAGAGCGCCGTGCCCAGACCTGTTCCGAGCGTGATCACGAACTCGAGCCCGTGTCCATGGATGGCGCCGTAGCCCTGCACGTCGGCATCGTTGAGTACCCGCACCGGCTTGCCCAGACGGCCCTGAAGCTCCTCGGCGAGCGGAAAGTCCCTCCACACGTCGTTGCCCCAGTGCGGGGCCGTGACCACCCGGCCGTCGCGCACGACGCCCGGAAACCCGACCGACACGCGATCGTATTTCGGGAGCGGCTTCACCAGATCGACCAGCGCCGCCACCATGACCTTGGGTGGCGCCGGGTTGGGCGTATCGACGCGCACGCGCTCTGTGACCATAGCGCCCTTGGCGTCGAGGACCGTTGCCTTGAGACCGGTGCCGCCGATGTCGATGGCGAGCGTGCGGGGCCCGCTCTTGCGGGTCGGGCGGGTCGTCCCGGTGGTGGTCTTCAGATTGGACTTCGGAGTGGATTTCGACATCAGCGACCATCATATCTATCGAGGGATCCGTCCCAGACCTACTCCTGGGCACCGATCTAGGCGCTAGGGGCGCGGCGATGGAGCCGGTCCCGCTCCGCTACTGTCGAGCCGCCGGAAGAGGATCGCCAGCGCCCAGGTGGAAGCCGGGAAGGTGACCGCCCACAGCGCCGCGATCCAGATCAGGGAGTGGACGTACATCTGAAAGAGCAGGAACGGAAGCAGGAGTCCGTTCGCGGTGAGAAACCAGCGCGCGACCTTCTCCACTCCCCCACCCACGAACACCCTGGCCACAAGCAGCGTCGCAACGCTCATGAAGCTGTAGCCGAGGATGTCGACCGCGTAGAGAAACGAATCGAACGGCACGAAGAGGAATGGCGCTAGCCCCTGCGTGTGGCCCGCAGCCAGCCTGGGCGCGACCCAGGCGAGCTGGACGTAGTAGTTGATGCTGATCAAAGCCGTGTAGATGATCCCGAACGCCAGCGCTCCCAGGCTCCAGACCTTCCGATCGGGCGCCGCGATCTGATGAATCGCGACGAGCAGGAGCAAGAACGCCGAGCCGAGAAACAGCGACGGCGTAAGCAGAACCACAATTCCCAGCGGCGTGCTCGAGCTCGACGGCCCACCCGCCGACCCCAGTAGCCCCATCCACTCGGCAATCTGCGCCACATCGTACACAATGGCGCACACCGTCGCCGCAACCGCGGCCCAGTAGCCGATTCGTTTGGTGGCGGGAGTAACGGTGATGCTCATCGCGTCCTCCATTCGTGAATGAATCCCGGAAGGGTTTGAGCCACAGAAGTCCAGGCAAGTTTAACCCGCTTCTGCAGCACGAGCACCTCACCCTTCCGCGTTTCAGGCTACTGTTGTTCCTCCCGTAACGAAGCTCGATAGAACGGAGGCGGCCCTTATGGAGCTTGGGGTGCCGGCTTCCAGACACGCAGGGGCCGAGGCCACTACAATCCAGGCATGCCCTTCGACGAGGATCTCGAGTATTCGTGGCGCTGCTGGCAGGCCGAAGAGGAAAACGCACGCAGGCTGACCTCAAGGGTCAGGATCGCTTCCACCGTAGTGTTCGGTGCAATCGGCGCGATCGTCTTTCAGGGCGTTACCGCCGTGGGCTCCGGGAAGATTTCCCTTGAGGGCCTAAGCGCGCCCACCGTCGTCCTTCTCGGCGCAGGCTTCGTGCTCTTACTGGCGGCCGCGGGCTTCATCCTGGATCTCTTTCGGCTCCGGAGAGCCGATAGCGGGGCGAGTGCGCTCCTAAGGCTATCCAAGGAGGAGCGAGAATCTCGGCGATCGGTCCTGCTAGCACTGCTTGACGGTAAAGAAGGCTCGCGAGAGCAGCAACGCCAAGGAGTCGCCGACGCGTTCCGAATGCAGCAGTCCGTCAAGGTACGCGACGCCGCCTTTAAGCTAAGCCAGCGAAATGACGGCGAAAAGAGCCGTCTCGCCCGGGCCCAGGCTCTCCTTCTCCTGGGTCTCCTGCTTGTTGCGGCCTCGGGGTGCCTCTGGGCGTATAATGAATCTGCAGGAAAGGAGACGAGAAGCGATGAGTCCAAACGATCGGCAAGAGCTCCACGAGCTAGCGGAGAGACTCCGTACTGGCAAGGAGATCACCGATGCCGACTTCTCAAAGCTGCTGAAGTTACTCAAGACTCAGATCTCCGATGCTGACGCCGACCTCGCAGCCAGGGAAGCGAAGTATTACGGCGAAGAGGAAGAGAAGAAGGCGGCGGCTTCCGGCCGCTAGCGAGCCGACGCACCTCCCCTGACCCATCCTCCGCCGCCTGCGGCACTGCTTCACCGATTGCAGCACCCGCGCCACTCCCCCACCCAGGAACAGCCTCGCCGTGAGCAGCGTCCCGACGCTCATGAAGCTGTAGCCGGTGATGCTAACCGCCCAATCCGTTCTGATGACCTCGGGCTGGCCGGAGCAGGCGGAATCGGCCATCACTCTGCCCCGGAATCACCGATCGCTTCCCTTCGGCGAAAGCAGCCGCGTCGATTGAGGAGGGGAAACTATGGCAACCCGGTCACTATGAGTGGCGGAGACTAGCTTCAATGAGGCCGCGCCGATGAAGGCGCGGAAATTGACCGCGATTGGTTCGCAGGTTGGTGCCTATTGGGCGCTTCAATGAGGCCGCGCCGATGAAGGCGCGGAAATAAAGAGGTCAGTCTCAGGCTCGACGTCCAGAAAG
>JBJKRB010000154.1:0-12995 GCA_046704885.1 Thermoanaerobaculia bacterium
GAGATTCTATCGGGGCGGGACCCCCGAAGCCGGGCAATGTTATAGAATCCCATAAATATGAAAAGTGAGCGATTCTTGGGCGTCAAGCTGCGCCGCTGCTTCACACTGGGGCTCTTTGCCGCGATGCTGCTCTTCGCGGCAAGCTGCGGCGGGGGAAGCAACAGCATCACTGGACCCGCCTATCCCAGTGTTTCCTCGGTGGAGGCCGAATCCCTCCAGCTTCTCAATCACGCCCGACTCGTCGAGGGGCACGGGCTCAAGCCTCTCGTTCTGAATGCGGAGCTCACCAAGCTCGCGCGTCAACACAGCCAGCGGATGCGCGACCTCAACTACTTCAGCCACACAGATCCGGTGACCGGATACTTCACGGACCGGCTCCACGCGGCGCACGTCGTCTTCATCGACGCCGGCGAGAACATCGCCCGGGTGACTGGATCGACCGATCCCGCCGGGCTGGCGCACGATGAGTTCATGAAATCCGCCGACCACCGGGACAATATTCTTTCTCCCCTGTTCACCGAAGTCGGAGTCGGTGCCGCAAGCCGTGGCGGCACGTACTGGATCACCCAGCTCTTCATCAGGCCTTGAGTGTGCGAAGCCGGCCTCAGCCGGAGCTAGCGCCATTCAGTCCGAGATCTTCGTAGAGCGCGGCGAGAACGGCGTCGATTCTCCGCTCATGAGCTTCGTCGCTCGGCGTGCCATTGAAGGCGAGCGCTACGACCAGCTCGTTGTCCGGATCGGCGAACGCGGTCGAGGAGCGATATCCGCTGTGGCCATAGGTTCGCATCGAGGCGTGGGGACCGTACTGGTAGGGAATGGTCGGAGCTCCGAGATACGCCGAGTTTGGGATCAAGCCCAGCCCCCAATCCATCTGTCGGCGGAAGGTCTTGTCGACGAGACCGACGCGGTGGCGCGCCACCATCGCTTCGACCGCTTGCGGCCCGAGGATGGAGGCCTCGCCGATCCTCCCGCCATTGGCTAGGGCCTCGTAGAAGCGCCCGAGCTGGCGTATGGGTCCGCACGCGTTGCCGCCCGGGAAGCAGCTCTCGAGGCGTCGAGGTGTGATCCATGAATGGGGGGTCGGGGGATCCGCCTCGGTGTTGTACATCGGCGCCAAGCGCCGGCCATAGCTCTCGAAGCGGTCCTCCGGCATGCCGATCCAACAGTCGTCCATGCGGAGGGGCAGGAAGATTCGCTCCCGAACGTAGCGGGGGAACGCGACTCTCGAGCGGCGCTGGACAATCTCCGCCAGCACGAACCAGCTCGATGCGCGGTGATAGCCGGCCTTGTGCCCCGGCACCCAGTGGGGTTCGGGGCGGCTTGCGGAGATGCGGGCGATGATCTCCTCCCAGGAGAGGCGAGGCCAGCCGGTATCGAGCATGCGGATGCCGCCGGTGTGGGTCAGCAAGTGACGCAGCGTGATCCGGTCCTTCCCGTGAGCGCCGAACTCGGGGAGATGTTCGGCCACCGGGTCGTCGAGAGCGACCAGGCCTTCCTCCCATAGCTGGGCAATGGCGACGGCGGTTACCGGTTTGCCGGTGGAGAGCCACAACATGATGTGGTCTCGTGCCATCTCTTCGTCCGCTCGGGCCTTGCCAAAGGCGAAGTCGACGAGGCGTTTCCCCCCTCTCGACACGTACATCTGGCCGCCGAGGTGAAGCCCGGAGGAGACCCCCGATTCGAGGGCGGCCAACGTCATTTCGGGAGCTGCTAGGGGAGAGGGCATTGGCACGAGGAAAGAAGAATAGCAAGGTGTCTACCTGCTAGACTCTAGGAGCGGGGACGAGGACGCGCGGCTCGATGAATCAACGACAACGGAATTCGAAGCGGATGGTGAGATGGATCGCCGCCCTGGCGCTCCTCTGCCTGGCGCTTTCGCTCGCCGCTTGCACCGGTAAGCACGTCCAGAAGGCTCGCCCGAACGTCGTTCTCATTTTGGTCGACGCTCTTCGTGCCGATCACCTGGGATGCTACGGTTACGACCTGCCGACGAGTCCTCACCTCGACGCGTTCGCGGCGCAGTCGCTGCGCTTTTCGGACGTGCGGGCGCAGGCAACCTGCACCTTCCCCTCCGCCAATTCGATTCTCACCGGCTTGTGGCCCAGCATCTTCGCCGACCAGCCGAAAGGAAAGCTAGGCGGACCGCCGAGCACCGTATGGCTTGCCGAGGCCCTGAAGGCCCAGGGGTACGCTACGGCGGCGGTATCGGCCAGCCCAGTCGTGCGCAACAAGCCGAGCCCGGTCAACCCCTGGGGCGGGTTCGGAGGAGGCTTCGACCACTTCCTCGAAGACTGCATGTGGGGTCCGGCGGCTTGCGTCAATCGTGACGCCTTCAAGGTACTTCCCGAGCTCAAGCCGCCCTTCTTTCTCTATCTGCACTACATGGACACCCACGACCATTACGCTCCGCCCGCTCGTTGGCACCGCGGTTTCGTATCCGCCGCTTGTCAGGGCCTTGACTGGATCGCCGATGGAAATCCGAATCCCATCGCGGACGATCTCTACCAGCGTCATACAAAGCCCAACGTGACCCCGCAGCAGCTGGGGTATCTCGAAGGCCTCTACGATTCCGCGATCGCGTACTGGGACAGCCAGTTCCAGCAGCTTCTCGATCGTCTGAAGAGGCGCGGCGTCTACAACAACTCCTTGATCATCGTTCTAGCCGACCACGGCGAGGAGTTCCTGGAACACGGCGATATCAAGCACTGTCACAATCTCTTCGACACGACGCTCAAGACACCATTGATCATCCATCTGCCGGGGGAGACGTTGGGTCGGGTGATCTCGGTGCCGACCCAGAACCTCGACGTCATGCCTACGATTCTCGACGAGATCGGCGCGCCTGACGGGGTTCCCGGTTTACCCGGGCACAGCTTGCGTCCGCTGATCGAGCACGGACAACGAGTCGACGGCCCCATCTTCGGATTCTGGGGCGTCTACCGGTCGGATCGCCACGGCCGCTACAAGCTGATCGTCAACCTGGCCAAGGAGACCTTCTCGCTCTACGATCTGACCTCCGATCCCGGTGAGAAGCACGATGTCCTCAAGGCTCACCCCGAGGTCTACCGGCGCATGCGCAAGGAGCTCTTGACCTGGCTGGCGAAGACGGAAGGTAATCTTCTGCCCGCCCAGCACGCCAAGCTGGGCCAGGACGTGACGAAGAAGCTGAAGGCGCTCGGATATCTACAGTGACGGGGCCTGAGGTTGCGGAGTGACGGGCGGGCTTTACGAACAGGTCCTCGAGCGTTTGGCGGGCAAGGGGTTGCCGGAACCGCGGCCTCCCAGGGCTTCCGCTTCGGTGGTGCTATGGCGCCGCCGGGCCGCTGGCTCGCTCGAGACCTTCTGGGTCGAACGCGGCGCACAGCTGGTCTTCATGGGGGGCTGGTACGCCTTCCCCGGCGGTGCGCTGGCCCGTGAGGACGCGCGAGTGGAGACCGTGGGGCGTCCGCACGGGATCGAGAGGCCGGCGGCCGGGAGCCCCGATTCGCTCGCCGGCGAGGCGGCGACCTTGGGGGAAGACCTGGCGCCTGGAATTCTCTCTTGCGCCTTGCGCGAGCTCTTCGAGGAGACGGGGGTGGTTCCGACGGTGGATCGGCCCTCGCCGGCCCTCGCCGAGGCCCGGCGCCGGCTCCTATCCGGGGAGGCGGACTGGCCGGCGTTGGTCGAGGAGCTTTCCCTGGCTCTCGAGGTCGATCAACTGGTCTTCGCCGGACGCTGGCTGACCCCGCCCTTCGCTCCGCGCCGTTTCGACAATCGTTTCTTCCTTCTCGAGTGGCCCAACGAAAGGGCGCTCCAGCCCGCGGTGATTCCCGGAGAGCTCTCTTCGGGCGAGTGGATCGCGCCGACTGACGCCTTGGCGCGCTGGCGGGAACGCTCGGTCCTCACGGCACCGCCGATTCTGCACATTCTCAAGGTGCTGGCCGAGGAGGGCCCGGCGGTCGGGCATCCACGCCTGATCGATCCCGCTGAGACCAACTTGGGCCCCTTCCGCCGCATCGAGTTCGTTCCCGGAGCTCTGCTCTTCCCCTTACGCACGCCTACCTTGCCGCCGGCCGGAACCACCAATGCTTACCTCGTCGGCAGAGGCGATGCGGTGCTGGTGGATCCGGGATCGCCCTTCGAGGACGAGAACCGCCGCTTGGTCGCTGCCCTCGAGGAGACCGAGCGGCGTCTGGGGCGCCGGCCCATCGCGATCTGGCTGACCCACCATCATCCCGACCACGTCGGCGGCGTCGAAGCGATGCGGCGGGCACTAGGGGTGCCCGTCCTGGCTCACCCCGAGACCGCCGCTCGCCTTTCCGAGCGCGGTATCGCCGTCGATGGCCAGCTCGTCGAGGGGCAGGAGGTCGAGCTCGCGGGAGACCCGGCGACGCGTTTGCGCGTCCTGCACACGCCCGGCCATGCGCGCGGGCACCTGTGTTTCGAGCTCGTGGGTGAGAGCGTGGTCGTGGCGGGCGACATGGTTGCCGGCTTGGGCACGGTCGTCATCGACCCGCCGGAAGGCAATCTCGACCAGTACCTGGCGTCGCTCGCCCGGCTGCGCGACCTCGCGCCCGCTGTGCTCTTGCCAGGTCACGGCCCGGCAATCCGCGACGGGCGGGCCAAGGCCGAGGAGTACCTCGAGCACCGGCGCTGGCGGGAAAAGAAGATTCTCGAAGCGTGGCGTGGTGGCGCCCGCCGGCCCCAGGAGATCCTGCCGCTTGCCTACGACGACGTGCCCGAGATGGCCCACCCCTTGGCCGAGCGCCAGATTATGGCGCATCTGGAGTCCTTGCGCGGGCGTAGCTTGCTCGATGGATCGGACTGATCCGGGAAGCGAATAGGGCCGCTCCCGCGCTCTGCGCTTCCCTCGGCTAGAATGGCAGGCTTTGGGGAGCGATGCGCTCCCTGGTGCTCAGATTCCTTCACGCCGCTCGACCTTCTCTCGATCTAGGGTGCTCTCATGAAACGTTATCTCCTTCTGCTTGCTTCGATCCTGCTGTTGACCAGCGCTTGCGCCACTACCTCCCAGCCAAAGGAGGGTCTCGCCGTGCCCAAACCACCAGTGGTCCAAGCGGGAACGGCGTCCGCGGCTGCCGTGCCGAATCTCCCTCCCGCCGTGCATTGGCTGAGCTACTCGGCCGAGCACCGGGCGATTTTTCTCGAGGTCTATCGCTGGGCGACCCAGACCCTGGAGGCCGAGGTAAAGGACAGGCCTCGAGGCACCTGGGCGGTCTCCCTCGATGCTGATGAAACCGTGCTCGACAACTCGGCCTACGAGCGGCAATTGGTGGAGCATGGAGAGGTTTTTGGAGCCGCGTCCTGGGCCAGATTCGTCCACAGGGTTGAGTCTCCGCCCCTTCCCGGGGCGCTGGCCTTTCTTCAGAAAGTTCACGAGCTTGGCGGCAAGATCGCCATCGTCACCAATCGCTGGGAGGAGAAATGCCCCGACACCAAGGCGGATTTCGATAAGTACCACATTCCCTACGACGTGATTCTCTGCCGCCCACGGGGCGCGAGCGAGCGCAAAGAGCCGCGCTGGCAGGAGGTTGAAAACGGCACCGCCAAGCGCGGCATGCCGGCGATGCCGATCCTTATGTGGCTCGGCGACAACATCGAGGATTTTCCGGGCGGATATCAGACACTTGCCACGGCCCCTTCGAGCGAGCTCGAGAACTTCGGAACGCGCTACTTCATCCTGCCAAACCCGGTTTACGGCTCGTGGCAGGCACCCGCTGCCGCGGGCGGCTTCAAGCCCAAGAACTAGACGTCGCGAGAGCGGTGCTTGGAGGTCGGGGCCGAACGCGCCCACGGCCAGGCCTTGCTGATTCTAAGAGAGGCTCTCCTCGCTCATCAGCGCCAGGAGGTTGCCCTCGGAGTCTCGAAAGAAGCTCATCCACAGCTCATAGTTGGCGGTCCGGTGGACGACGTGGGGCTCACCCTCGAATGGAACGCCACGTGTGGCCAGCGCCTCGTGCGCCTCTGAGACATTCGGGACGGTGAAGTAGAGGATCGAGGAGGGGTGGTCGTCTTCGGGCTTCTCGGGCGCCCCGAGCAGGAGGCGGACCTCGCCGCAGTCGAAGAAGGCCATACCCGGAGCGCTGAAGAGGTGCTTCATCCCCAGCAGATCGCGATAGAAGGCCGTGGCGCGCTCGACGTCGTGCACGTTGATCGCGATCTGGCCGATGCGAGAGAGGCCGAAATCGGTCTCTGAAGGAGCGTTGGTTTCCGGGGGTGTCATGGTCAGTGCCTCCTCATTCCGTTCCCTTTGCCGCCAGCGGGCCTGGCTCGCAAGCTCGTAAGCTTCGAGTTGAGGAGCCGAGCTTAACGCAGTCTCGAGATGGCTGCGCTCGATTCGCGGCTCGCGGGATATCGGGACGAGAGCTTGCGCCAGCCGCCTTCGGGTGTAAGCTTCAAGAGTAACCACCAACCGGGAGGGGGACTTGGGCTGACCGAATGCGGCGTTGAGTGAGACTTGGGGTGGGGACCGAGCGGCCGGCGAGCATGCCCTTCGATCTATTGGGAGGCAAAGATGGACGACAACTCATTTACGGAAACTACCGGACAGTCGTGGGGATCGCGGCTCATCGAATCGATCAAGGGAGTGCTCTTCGGGCTTCTGCTCGTGCTAGCGGCTTTCATCCTGCTCTTCTGGAACGAAGGGCGGGCGGTACGCCGAGCCAAGAGTCTCAAGGAAGGAGCGCGCGCGGTCGTCAGCGTACCCGCCAATAAGGTGGAGGCCGCCAACGGAGGGAAGCTGATCCACGTGAGCGGAGAGGCAACGACCAAAGACACGTTGTCGGACCCCGAGTTCGGGGTGTCCGTCTCCGCCATCAAGCTCGAGCGCCGGGCCGAGATGTATCAGTGGAAAGAGACTCGCAAGTCGGAGTCGAAGTCGAAGCTCGGAGGTGGCAAGAAGACCGTCACGACCTACAGCTACAGCAAGGTATGGTCGCCGACGCTGATCGATTCGAGCTCATTCAAGGAGACCAAGGGACACGAGAATCCGAGCGCAATGGCGGTCGAAGGCAAGACCTGGACGGCGAACAAGGTAACCCTGGGAGCCTTCGATCTCTCCTCCGCTCAAGTCGCGAAGTTGAACCAGACTTCGGACTATTCGGTAGACCAGAGCGCCGCCGCTGCTCTTCCCGACGCCACCAAGGCGACGTTCCACTGGAACGACGGGGGCTACTACGCCGGAGCGAACCCCGCTTCGCCGGCGATCGGCGACACGCGGGTCACCTTCGAGGTCGTGCGCCCGGCGACGGTGAGCGTCGTGGGCCGTCAGGTCGGCAACAGCTTCGAGCCGTACGAGGCCAAGGCGGGGGGCAGCATCCTGCTCGTCTCCTATGGCACGGTGAGCGCCGACTCGATGTTCAAGACCGCGGAGAAGAGCAACGAGAAGCTCGCGTGGATCCTTCGTCTCGTGGGCTTTATCGGAATGACCTTCGGGATCTACCTGATTTTCAAGCCGCTGGAGGTGGTTGCCGACGTCTTGCCCCTCCTCGGCACGTTGGTGGGGGTCGGGGCCGGCCTCTTCGCCGTGATCAGTGGAGCCTGCTTGACGATCTTGACGATCGCGCTCGCCTGGCTCTCCTTCCGGCCCCTGGTGGGAATCCCCTTGCTCATCCTGGTGGTGGCTGGCTTCGTGTGGCTCATTCGACTCGGGCTCAAGAAGAAGCGCCAGAAGGCGGCGGCGCCCGCGAGCGCAACCTAGTCGAGGGAGGTGGGGATCCGTTCTCGATACGTTCGCCGCGGTCTCTGGCTGACCGGCCTTTCCCTCGCCTGGGACTTGATCGAAGGCGTCGTCGCGACCGTCGCCGGCGCCGCCGCGGGGTCCGTCGCCTTGATCGGCTTCGGCGTCGACTCGCTGGCCGAGATGATCAGCGCCGCGGTCGTCGGCGCCCGCTTCGCCTACGAAGTCAGCGCCCAAGGCGATGAGGAGGATGGCGGAGAGAGGATCGAGCGTTTCGAGCGCGTTGCTTCGCGCATCGCCGGCGGCTTGCTCCTCCTGGTGGCGCTCTATATCGCCATCGACTCCGTCCGACGCCTCTTGGGATATGGCACCGAGCCTCGTGCGAGCGTCCCTGGAATCGTCTTGACCGCGGTGGCTCTCCCGATCATGGGCATTCTCGCCTGGGGCAAGCTCAGGACGGCGCGGGCCGTGGGCAGCCGGGCGCTTCGCGCCGACGCCTACGAGAGCGTCAGCTGCGCCTGGCTTGCCGCGGCGACCCTGATCGGACTCGTCTTGAATGCCGCTCTCGGCTGGTGGTGGGCCGATCCCGTCGCCGCCTTGGCGCTCATCCCCCTGATCGTCCGGGAGGGCCTGGAGGGTCTGCGCGGCGAGGAGGACGAGGACGAGGAGGAGTGAAGGAAGCCCCCCTCACGACTCTTTCGCGTCAGGCTCGGAATCCTCTTCCATCCTCCGCTGCTGTCCGTCCCGCGAAGGTCTAGGCGGCGGGGGAGCGAGAGGCTCCACGGAGCAGCTATCCAGCCCAAAGATTCGGAGGAAGGCGAACCAGAATCGCGTCAGGAGCTCCCGGACCTTCATGAGGGCATCGTCCACATCTCGTGTCGTTCCAGGCTCAAGCCTACTCGAACCAGCTAGTCACGGCGAGATTCAAATCGGAGAGCCGTCCATGCGCTTCACCGCTTCCTCTCCGCTTCGAAGAGGTGAGAGACATAGGGCCAGACGTCGTAGGCGTAGACCTGCGGGTCATCGGCCAGGGATACACCATGGACGCTCAAGATTCCTCTGCGATCGAGCAGCCCGATGGTTTCCAGCCGCGTTCGCCGGCCGGAGCTGACGTCGATGCTGTCCACGTGTACGGTGGACCTTTGCCTCGAATAGACCCAGAGCGCTTTGCCGCTGGGGCTCCAGCGGATCATCCCGTCATCGGAGGTGATCGACGGAAGCGCCCGCGCCGCACCGCCGTTCACGGGGTAGAGGCTCCAGCCGCCGCCGATTACCTGAGCCACGATCCACTTGCCGTCTGGCGACACACGACCGCCGGCCGTGCCCGCGGGCGTGACCGGGGTGATGCTCGAGCCGTCGATCGGCATGACGTAACAGCGCGGCGCCTTTCCCGGCTCGGTTCCCGACACCAGCAGGCGCTTGCCGGCGGGGAACCAGTCGGCGCTGTCGTAGCTCTCGAGCTGCCCGTGGTCTACGCGGCGTGACTCTCCCGTCCCCGTCGGGTAGAGCATCAGCTTCTGCGGCGTCGACGGCACGGTCGCCGCGATCCAGCGGTCGTCCGGGGAGAACGACGCAACAGCGCCCTCGCCCAAGCGGACGAAGGACAGCGCGTCGGTCTTTCGCAGGAGGACCGTGTAGTTGGGACCCCCGGTCTTGCCCTCGTCGGAGAGAGCCAGCAAGCGTCCATCGTGGGAGAGGGCGGGAGTGAGGGAAACATCCAACCAGGAAAAATCCTGGGCCTCCTTGGCTCCCGGTGCACGAACCATGATGCGGGTGGAAAGATCGTCGCGGGTGAAGAGCCACTTGCCGCCGCGCGATACGTCCTGCACCGTGGCGGTTCCCGGCGTGGGCAGAATCACCTGCTCGCCACCCGCGAGGTCGACCTGACGAATTTGGAAGCCTCCGCCCGTGCGAGCTCCGGAAAAGAGAAGTCCCCGGCCGTTGGGAAGCCAGGAGAGGCCTTCCTCGCCCGAGAATCCCGAAGAGAGAATCCTCCGATGGCCGGAAAGATCCACCACATCGACGGAGCCTCGGTCGTCGAAGCGCAGAGGGTGCTCCATAAAGGCCACCAGCTCTCCGTCCGGCGAGACCCTGGGGTCACTCAGATACCCAGAAGACTCATAGAGGACCTTGCCGATGGGAAACTCGAGCCGATCCCGGCCTCCTACGTCGTGAATGATCGCGAGCTCCGCCCCGTCGGGCGACCAGTCCGCCTCGCGTACATGATCCATGAGGTCGCGCGGCGCGCTGCTTCCGAGCGGCACGCGCCCCAGCGTCCCCTCGAAGAGCCGATGATTGAGCCAGCGGGCGTGCGAGAGGACCGCGAGCTCTCCCTTCGAGGAGATCGAGAGGAGGTGCGTATCCGCGAGGCCGAGAGGCTGCGGCTCCGGGTATTCGGGGCGGACGATGAAGAGCTGCGGGGTGCTTCCATCCAGGCTGGCGCTGTAGACGATCGACTCTCCGTCGGGCAGAAAACGCGCGTTGAAGATGGTTTGGCGCTGGAACGTCTTCTGCACGAAGGTGAGCTGGATGGGCACGCTTTTCTCGCTGCGGCCGAACCAGCTCCAGGCGCCGAGGCCCGCGAGAGCCAGGGCCAGAACGGCGGCGATGACCCATGGCAGCGCCCGCTGACGCGCCGGGCGCTCGACACCTCCTTCTACGGTGGGGGCGGGTTTCGATCTCGCCCTTGCTTCTGATACGCCGGCGAGCGTGTCCTCGAGGGTGATGCGGGCATCGCCGATATCGCGCAGCCGGCGTCTCGCATCCTTCGCCAGACATTTCGCCAGGAGCTCTCGGATCGAGGCGGGCGTCTCGGCGGGAAGCTTCGACCAATCCGGGTCGTCGCGCACCACCGCCGCCAGGAGATCGGTCACGGTCTCGCCGGCGAAGGAGCTTGCGCCGGAGAGCATCTCGTAGAGGAGGCAGCCGAAAGCCCAGATGTCGGCTCTTCGGTCGACCGGCTTGCCCTTGGCCTGCTCCGGGCTCATGTAGGCGGCGGTGCCGAGAAGGAAACCCGCCTGGGTCGCCATGCCGGTCAGAGTGGGTGACATCGAGAGGTCGGAGGGGACGATTTCCTCCTGGAGCGCCTTGGCAAGACCGAAGTCGAGGATCTTGACGATGCCGTCCGTCGTCACCTTGACGTTGGCGGGCTTCAAGTCGCGGTGGATGATCCCGTGCTCATGGGCGTACTCGAGCCCCTCGGCGATCTGCCGGGCGACGGGGAGGGCCTCGTCGAGCGGGACCGGACCTTCGGCGATGCGCTCGGCCAGGGTCGGCCCGGGAACGAGCTCCATGACCAGGGCCGGAGCTCCGCCCGAATCCTCGAAGCCGTAGATCGCGGCGATGTTGGGGTGGTTGAGCGACGCCAGGAGCTTGGCTTCCCGCTCGAAGCGGCCGAGTCGCTCGGGATCGCTAGTCAGCGCCTCGGGCAGCACCTTGATCGCCACCTCTCGACCGAGCTTGGTGTCCCTGGCGCGGTAGACCTCGCCCATGCCGCCGGCGCCGATCGTGCCGAGGATCTCGTAGGCGCCGAGGCGGGAGCCGTTCACCAGTGTCATCGCGCACGAACTCCCGAAAGCCCTTCGATCAGCGCGGCATCGGAGCGCTCCTGGCGAAGCGCCACGACCACATGGTGGCCATGGGGCGAGATCCCAAAGGATTCCACTTGAGAGGCGTGCGTGCCCTCGAAGAGAATGCGGCGCTCGGCGCTCGTCTTCCTTCCTGCCACGATTGGCTGGGCAAAGAGGGCATAGATCGACGGGTTGCTCGCCTCGGCACCCACGAAGGCCAGGGTGTGGCTGTCCGGCAACCAACGGGAACGGCCCGAGACAACCGCCGCCGAGCCGAAAAGGCTGGGTGCCAGGGAGCCGACTCGGGTCTGTACCCTCGCCACCTCCTTGCCATCCGAGATCCGGAAGATGTCGACGGTTACCTTGGCTTGTGCCACCACGGTCAAACGGGCTTCCTCGGCGGCACCCCAGCGGCCGTCAGGCGACACCTCGGGGAGGGCGTAGCCTCCCGGCAGGAGTCGCGTGGCATCGCTGCCATCCGCGCGCATCTTCCAGACACCGTCCGCTCCGGGTTTGGAGGAGACGTAGATGACCCACTTGCCATCCGGAGTCATCGCTGGATTCTCCGCGTCGACTCCATCATGACTGAGCTGATGGGCTTCACTGCCGTCCGCGTCAGCCTCCCAGATCTCGAAGTGGCCGCTACGGTTGGAGCTCCACAGAAGGTGCTTGCCATCAGGCGAAAAGCGCGGGTCCCAGTCATCCGCGGCATCGTGGGTCAGACGGCGCAGGATCGAGGTCTCGAGAGAGATCTCCCAGATGTCGAGATTGCCCCCGCGATCGGAGGTGAACGCGACCCACTTGCCGTCCGGAGAGTAGGTGGGCTGCCGGTCGACGCTGGCGCCGCGGCTCAGCCACCGCTTGCCCAGCATCCGCGTTCCTGAGAGACCGAGAAGACGAAGGTGGGACTCGCGTCGGGGTTCGTCGACGACGACTTGGCCCGCCCCGGCCAGCGAGATCGTTCGCGGCAGCGCGGTGAGCGACATCAGATCGCGAGGTCTTCCCGGGGCGAAGGGGATTCGCATCAGGCGGAAGGGTCCCTTGGACGCTTGCGAGGACCCTACGGCCGTCAGCAGCGCATGGTTGCCGCTCCAGGCCAATCCGGAGCCGATGGTGTTGCCGGGAAAGCGATGGATGGCTCTGATTGCGCCACTCTTGGCGTTGATCGCGAGGAGCGAGGACCGGGCCGAGGTGGCTTCAATCGGGATCGTGCGGGCCGCGATCCAGCGACCGTCTCCGGACCAGGCGATCGACTGCACATTCGCTTGGGAGATCCTCGCCACTTGAGCCGGCGTTCCTCCCTGGGCCGGAACGGTCATCAGGACCTCGGCCGAGCCAGAGCTTTTCGGCCGGATGAACGCTACGGTCTCGCCGTCTGGCGACCACGCTGGCAGGATGCCATCTGCGGCCAACCGTTGCGGCTGTCCTCCAAGGAGCGAAATTCGATAGATGCCATAGCCTGGCGGCTCGGTGTGGGCGAAGGCGATGGAGCTGCCATCGGGCGAAATGCGCGGCATCGTGTCTGGCCCGGAGGTGAGCGGTACCTCGTCGCCGGTCGAAAGTTGCTTGAGCCAGATCCTGCTGATTCCGTCACGAGACGAGACGAAGGCGACGGTCTTCCCGTCCGGCGACATGTCGGGCATCGAGTCGAAGCCGGAGTAGGTGAGGGGGACGATCGTTGGCGGCTCGCCGGGTTGGGGCGCCCACACCGTTCGATCGAGGGCCGCAAGGAGGGCAGCGCCGACAATGAG
>JBJKRB010000155.1:0-8381 GCA_046704885.1 Thermoanaerobaculia bacterium
CGCCGTCCGGCGGCAGTTCGGCCTCATCTGGGGGGTCGCGGTCCTGGCGATCGCGGCCCTCGCCCCTTGGGCCCGCTCCGTCGCCCGAGCCTTACCTGCTTGCCCGTTTCGCAGCTTGACCGGAATCCCCTGCCCCACCTGCGGCACGACCCACGCTCTCCTCGCCCTTCTCGCTCTCCACCCCCTGCGCGCCTTCGCCTTCAATCCCTTGGTGAGCGTCGCGACCTTGAGCTTCGCCGGGGGCGGCATCCTCGCGGGATTGCTCGCATTGGTTAATCGTCCACTGCCCATTCCGGGAGATCGGATGGGAAAGGCCCTGAGAGTCGTGGTGGTGGCAGCCCTCCTCCTCAACTGGGCCTACGTCATCTGGACCGGAGCGTGAGATGCGAGGGAAGCCCCGGCGAGCCGCCATCTTCGCGATCGCCGTCGCGGCGCTCTTGGTCGCGGCGCTGGCGCGAGACCTGATCCGGCCGCCGAGCGAACAGTGGACCGCGCGAATGCTCATCGCTTCGATCCACCTCTACCAACGAACGCTCTCGCCCCACATGGACGCGCTGGGGGTCCATTGCCGCTTTCATCCCACCTGTAGCCACTATGCCGTGGCGGTGATCAAGAAAGACGGCGCATTGAAGGGGACGCTGCGCGCCCTCTGGCGCGTCATGCGCTGCGGCCCCTGGACCCCGCGCGGCACCTACGACCCTCCCTAGCGGCTGGCGGGGACGACCAGGATCAGGCGTCCGCTTCGTCCATGCTCCCGGTTTCTCCCATGAGCCTTAGCGACAACTTGAAGAGTGGCGGCCCGATCAGCTGATTGAGCGCGATGGCCGCAAGCACCAACGTCTTGATCCGCGTGCCCATCTCCGGGTAGCGCATCGCGACGAGCTCGGCCAGTCCCAGGCTGACGCCCGCCTGGGCGAGAAACGCGGTCCAAGCGTTCCGCGACAGCTTAGCGCCCTCGCCGCCGAGGCGAGCGCCCGACCAGCTCGTCACGGCGACAAGCCCCCCGCGCCAGAGCGCGAATCCGGCGGCGAGCGGCCACAAGCTCAGAAGGGATCGCAAGTCCAGCCCTACGCCCGCGAGCGTGAAGAAGATCACGTAGACCGGAAGGCTCGAGGTCTCCAAACCGCGAATGAGCCGGTGCCCTTGCTCCGAGGCGTTCTCGACCACGAAGCCAGCCGCCATCGCGAGGAGGAGAAAGTGCAGATGAAGGTGGAGCGCGTCGCTTAGGACACGCGTCGCCTCAAAAGCGAGGAACACCGTCGCCAGCACCACCGCCGCCACCTCCTTCCCCACCTTCGCCAGATAGAGGATCAGCGCCGCGCCGAAGAGACCTCCGAGCAGGAAGCTCGCCACGATCTCCGCCCCGAGCGTCCACACCAGCGTCCAGTCGAAGCCGTTGCCGGCGCGCATCAGCACCCTGGCCAGCGACAACGTCACTCCCATCAGCACGATGACCACGACGTCCTTCAGCACCGTGACTCCGAGCGCCACGGTGCTGAACGGCCCCCGCGAGCGCGTCTCATCGATCACCGCCACGGTGGACGCCGGCGAGTTCGCCGTCGCGACCAATCCGAGAATCAGCCCCATCGCCAACACCTGACGCCCATCGAGCCCCTCGAGCAAGGGCAGGGATAGACCAAGCGAGGCGTCCAGATGCGAAAGGAGGATCAGGGCCAGGACCGTAGCGACGAAGATCACCGCGGTCTGCAGGCCGCTGATCCATGCGATCGCCCGCAAGCGCGGCAGCAAGCGCGGCAGCGCGAGCTCACCGCCCGCCGCCAGGGCGATCAGACCGAGGGCGAGCTGATTGATCACCGAAAGCTGATCGCGAACGCCGAGCGGAACGAGAGCGAGAATCTGCGGGCCGAAAATGATCCCGGCCAAGAGATATCCGGTGATTCTTGGCAGCGAGAAGAGCGCAAGGAGCCTTCCGGCGAGATGGGCGCCAATCAGCACGAAGCCGAGCGTCATGGTGACAACGCTCGCCGAGGCGCCGGCGGCGGGGCCATAGGCGCCGCGCAGCTCGATCGCGCCCCACGCCAGGGCCGCCATCAAGAGTAGAAGGCCAACCTCGCGAGCCAACCTGCTCACGCTTCGCTCGCCCCCGCCAAGCGCGCGCTCGGAACGACCCAGCGCAAGAACAGTGGGCTCAAGACCTCATCGACGAGCACCGCGAAAATGATCGCGGAGAAGACCTCCGCCGCCTCGACCGGAATCATGGCCGTCTTGTAGACCATGAGGAAATCGAGAGCCAGGACGACGGAGATCCCGCCTTGGGACAGCAGCCCCAGACCGAGCCACGGCGATTGCGCCTCGGGCTCGATGCGGGTCGCGCGCCACGGCAAGTTTCCCAGCACCTTGCCAACAAGCCGGAGAACCACGACCGCCATGCCGAGCAGCAACGCGCCACGGCTCCACACCACAAGCCACGCCCCGGCAAGGATCAGGAAGGTGAGATAGATCGGCTGCTCTCCGTAGGAGGTGACCTTGTGAATCTCGTCCCGGCGATGGGTGAGGTTCGCGGTGGTGACACCGGCTACGAAGCAGACGAAGACACCGGAGAGATGGAGGAAATGCGCCGCGCCGCTGGCGAAGACCACCAGGCCGAGGACAAAGAGCAGGAGCTCGTCGCGGTTGTGATCGAGGGTCACGAGAGCGCTCAGGACAACACCAAGAACGAGTCCCAGACTCACGGCGATCAAGAGCCAGGGCCAAGCCGCTGGAAACGGATGTGCGGCTCGGGCTGTCGAGGCGTGAACGAGAGCGGTCAACGCTCCCAAGAAGAGGATCGACGGGATGGCGTCGACCGCGGCGATGAACTTCAGGAGTCTCTGGACCCTGCCCCGCAACCCGAGAAGGCGGGCGAAGTAGTAGATGCTGCTCGGAGAGGTGACCCCGCTCGCCGCGGCGACGATCGCGGCGACTCGCAGGCGATCGGCGGCGCTCGCGAGCGGCCAGAAAAGAGGGGAGAGAAACCAGACTCCGACACCCACCACCACTCCCGTTACGACGCACTGCAGAAAGGCCAAGAGGTAGCGCAGCGATGCGTATACCTTGACCATCCGTACGCTGAACTGGAGACCGACGAGCAAGCCCGCCCAGCCCAGGGCAACCTCGAGCAAAGGCTGCAGCAGGCGCAGCGTGTTTTCGGGAAGAAGCGCCGATCCCCGCGGCCCGAGCAAGAAACCGACGAGAAGCAGCTCGGTCCCGGAGAGGAATAGAACGCGGAAACCCAAGAACGGAGTCCGCGAGCTGAACATCGGCCGCGCCAAGAGATAGGCGAGGGCGAAGACGAGGCTGACGATGAGCAGCGAGCGCATGATCGGCCGTGCCAGAAAGGCTCACACCCTCACGACGCGGCGAACAAGAGATCCGCGTTGGCGGGCGGGAGACACCACTTCAGCCGACTTTGGGAGCGAGCCCTCTGACCGCTGCCACCGGCAGGACGAACATGATTCCGCTGGAGGGCTGATCCAGGTCGCCGCTGATCTTCTCGACGGCGGCCATTGCCCGCTCCAGGGTTTCATCGTCTTCGATGACCGAGAAGATCGTGCGGTTTACCTCGCGATCGCCATGCAGAAGTTGCCGAAAACCGGCGAAAACCGGCACCTTCTCCACCGCGATGTCGATCGTCCCGTGACTCTCGATCACCGTGGCTCCAGTCACTCCCATCGAAACCAGGGCGGCGACGATCTCGTTGACTTTGGCGGTGTTGTTGACGACACAGACGAGCAGGTTCACGCTCACCTCGCGGCGTTGGCCACATTACAGTCGGAGCGAGAGCCTACCATGCCATTTTCTTTCATGTGGCGTAGAATGATTTCGATCCGTTCTCGGATATAGCTGGTGCGGGCTTACGATGGACGCGAACCTACAGAAGAGCGGAACCTGGGGCGACGTCGAGCGCGTGCCGTGGGTGGTCGGCCTGATTGCCGCGATCTTCGGCTTGCTGGTGATCGCGCAGGCAGTCAGCCTGACGATCAGTAGCGGCAAGCGCATCGGTATCGACATCGAAAGCGGCCGCGGTCAGTTGATCATCGAGGAGATCGAACCGGGGCTCCCCGCCAGTCGGGCGGGGGTCGAAGCGGGAGACACCATCACCGCGGTCGATGGCATCCCGGTGGGCACCGTCCGTTCCTACGATGAAGCGATCAAACGGCTTGCGCCCCATCAACGGTTCCGCCTGACCATCCTGCATCGAGGCGCGCAGCGCACCCTCACCGTCAAGGCCGGCGCACCCTTCCCTTGGTTCGATTTTTCAACCAACGCACTCACCGCGATCGCCTATCTGATTCTGGGACTGGTGGTCCTGAGGCGCGCGCGCAACGATCGGCGGGCGCTCCTCCTGGCGGTCTTTTCCCTCGCCGTCGCCGTCGAGCTCGCGCTCCCCGACATGTCGATCGGAACCCCGACCCTGGCGGTGGTGATCTGGGTCTTCACCTACCTCCTCAACGGCCTCCAGTTCTCGACCGAGATGCACCTCGCCGTTGTCATACCTCAACCGCGGCCATGGCTCGAGCGCAATCGTTGGCTCGTTCCTCTCTTCTATGTCATCGGCGGCGCCTTGGGCATCGTCGGCGCGGTGACCGTCGTCGCATCGATCGGGCCCCACAACCCGATGCCGTGGTCGTCGCTCGCCATGCAGGAGGCTCTCAACGACGTCTTCCTGCCGATCTGGGCGGTGCTCGTGGTTGCCTTCCTGGGCGAAGCCGCGGCCCGCGCGCCGTCGCTGGAGGGACGCCGTCAGGCGGCGCTGGTGCTGGTCGGCGTCCTCCCCTGGGCCATCCTCATGCTCTGGCTCTCTTTCGCGCACCACTTTGGACAGCCGGTGGCCGATTGGGTCGACCAGCTGCAGCTTCTCGCCCTTCTCGCCTACCCCGTGGCGGTCTTCTTTGCCATCTTCGCGTACGGACTCTTCGATCTCCGTCTGGTCCTGCGTCGCAGCTTGATCTATAGCGGCCTCACCTGGACCCTGCTCCTGGTCTTCTACGCCACCATCGGCGCGGGCGGCGCGCTGCTCTCCAACTGGATCGAGGACGGTGAGAGCTCGCTGATCGTGATCGCGATCGCGAGCTTGGCCGTGGGCTTGCTCTTCGCGCCGCTGCGGCGGGTCTTGCAGAGCCTCATCGACAGGCGATTCTTCCCGGAGCGCAACGCCCTGAGACGGCGCTTGACCGAGCTCGCGGGCGAGCTCCCGGCGCGCGGGCAACTGCCTTCCATGGCTCAGCACCTGACCGAGAGCGTAGTCGAGATCTTCGCCGTGCGAGGCGCCACACTCCTCATATCAGAGCCCGGTAGCGGAATCATGATGTCGCTCGCCAGCCACGGCTCGACCAGCCGTCCGAGCTCGGAGCACCCGTTTCTCGTGCCTCTCGACGATCCCGGCGTCGACCTGCTGCGCCACAGCCGCTCACCGATCAGCGAGCATGCAATTCGGGCGCGCGGCAGCACGCTCGCTCAGCGCATGTTCGACCTGGGTGCGGTCGCCGCGGCTCCCCTCCTGGCTCACAACAAGCTGGTCGGATCGCTCCTTATCGGGCCCAAGCTCAGCGGCGCGCAGCCCAACGCCGAGGAGCTCGAGCTGCTGCAGCTGCTCTCGCGCCACACGGCTACGGTTTTCGAAAACGTCCGCCTCTTCCAATCCGCCACCTACGAGGGCTTGACCGGTCTCTTGCGCCGGGAGGCCATCCTGGAAAAGCTCGAGCTCGAGCTGCGCCGGGCGCAGCGCTACCGGCGGCCACTGACGGTGGGAATCGCCGACCTCGATCGATTCAAGCGGGTCAACGATCGCTTCGGGCACTTGGCGGGGGATCTGGTGCTCAAACGGGTCGCCCAAACGCTCTCCAGCTCCCTGCGCACCAGCGACTGGCTCGGCCGTTTGGGAGGTGAGGAGTTCCTCTTCCTCCTGCCCGAAACGGATCTCGAAGACAGCTTCCCCGTGGCGGAAAAGCTGCGCCTCGCGGTCGAGGACCTGCTCGTCGAGATCGACGAAACGGACGCCGTCGAAGTGACGATCTCGATCGGACTGGCGAGCGTCAGCGAGCTGCCGGCCGAGCCTCCCGCCACTCCCTCCGATCTGATCGCGGCGGCGGACCGATCCCTCTATCGGGCCAAGACCAGCGGACGCAACCGCATCGAGCCGCAAGCGGCAATTGCCTGACTCCGGAGACCCGCCTTGAGCCGAGAATCCGAGCCTTATCCGTCGCAGATCCGTCGGCTTCCCGAGGAGAATCGGCTGCGGATCCTGTGGGAGGACGGCCACGTCAGCCACTACGACTACGGCTACCTGCGCGGTTTCTGCCCGTGCGCCGTCTGCCAAGGTCACGGCAACGACGCGATCGCCTTTCACTCGCCGCCCGACCGCGTCTTCCCGAGCTCGATCGAACCCGTTGGAAACTACGGCATCTCCATACTCTGGTCCGACGGTCATGCGACCGGGATCTACCGTTTCGATTTCCTGCGCCAGCTGTGCCCGTGCGATGCCTGCACGAGCGCCCGCGCGTGACTCCACCTACCCTTCTCTCCAGCGGGCTAGCTCCGACGGCGTATTGAGGTTGAGGAGAAGCTCGCCAGGCTCCCCAAAGCGCGCCAGGCGAGCAGCGCCGAAGATTTCGATCCTGAGCGCGCCCAGCCGCCGCAAGTGGTGCAGGGCGAAGTCGCCCCTCGCCACCTGCCGAGCGAGCGCGGTGAGCGCCGGCGGGCGGTAGAGCGCGGCCAGCGGCTCCAACCGGCCAGCCACCTCGGGCAGGGCCCATTCCGCCGGGCTGCGGGCCAGCGCGGCAAGCAGCGCAGGCGAAACGTTGGGTAAATCGCAAGCCAGAACCAGGAGGGGAATATCGGGATACTCTCGGGCCGCACCCAGGATCCCCGCGGCCGGTCCCTTGCCAGGACCGTCGTCGATCCTCGGACGCGCAGTTGCACCGGCGAGAGTGCCAGCTAGAACCACACGGCCGCAGACCACCTCGAGACGCCGCGCCGCCCAGTCGGCCAGAGTTCCCCCTTGCGGGTGGGCAAGCAGAGCCTTCGGACGCCGCATCCGTCGACTCTCGCCACCCACCAGGACGACGCCGATCACCGAGCTCTCGCTTGAGCTCTGCGTGTTACCATCGCCGCCAGTCGACAAAGGAGAACGCATGAAAGAGATCCTGCTCGCCACCGCCGCCATCGTCGCTGCACTGGTACCCCAACGCCTCTCGGCCGAAGCCGCACCGCGAGTCGACCTCGTGACCACCAAGGGCACGATCGTGCTCGAGCTCGATCCGGCGGCGGCGCCCAAGACGGTGGAGAATTTCCTCACCTACGTCCGTTCTGGATTTTACGACGGCACGATCTTCCATCGCGTGATCCCCGGTTTCATGATCCAGGGCGGCGGAATGACAGCGCAGATGCAACGCAAGCCAACCCGCGCGCCCATCCCGAATGAAGCTTCCAACGGATTGAAGAACACCATTGGTACGATCGCCATGGCCCGGACCCAGGACCCCAACAGCGCGACCGCGCAGTTCTTCATCAACCTGGCCGACAATCCATTTCTCGACTACCGGGGAGGTGGCCCAGCCGGTGCCGGCTATGCCGTTTTCGGCCATGTCGTTGCGGGGATGGACGTTGTGGAGGCAATCGCCAAGGTGCCTACCGGCTTCCGCGACGGGCACCACGACGTGCCAGTCGATCCGATCGTCATCGAAAAAGCCACGGTCGAGAGTCCAAAGAGCAAGTGAACCGCGACACTCCCAAGCGCTGAGACCTCACGATCACGGCCGTCCGCGGGGCCCGGGCTGAGCGACCGTATCCCAGGTCCTCGCTAGGGCTGCGGGCCCTGGGAGCACTCGGTCGCGGCCGCCCCACGGACTACATTGCCACGGCGTAGGGGCGACCCATGGGTCGCCCTCGGCCGACAGGGGCGTCGGCCGCTTGTATATTGATTCCCATCAGGAGAGAGGCTGTCGGGGAGGCCGATCGGCCGCGAAGCCTTCCGAGTGGGGAGAGCTTGATCTGAAGATGGGCCCCCCGCCCTCTTCAGATTCCGCAGGGTCCCGCTTTGCTGAAGGGGCCGGCCGCCGCGCTGGCAAAGCGCGTAGCCGAAAGATAGGCCGCAGCCTGACTAGCGCTCCGTCGCGAAGGCCGCATCGGTAGAGAGACTCTGTCTGAACTGAGTGCCCCGCTTCGGAAATACAGCCAGCACTGAGGACGACGGTGCGCCACGCTGGCCAGGCGCGCGACCGAGGCATAGCCAGCGGCTATGTCGCAAGGAGCGCAACGCCGCCAGCGGGGATGCAACGACGGCCGAATGCGGCCGTATTTCCGAAACGGGGTACTACGAATGGTGCCGAAGACCGGACTCGAACCGGTACGGGTTGCCCCACACGCCCCTCAAACGTGCG
>JBJKRB010000156.1:0-5195 GCA_046704885.1 Thermoanaerobaculia bacterium
GGATCTAAAGCCCGGAAACGTCATGCTGACGAAGGCCGGCGTCAAACTCCTCGACTTCGGCCTCGCCAAGCACCGGGCGGCGGCCGCCCAAGGGGAGATCGAGGCGTTGACCTCGCTCGCCACCGAGATGTCGCCGTCCCAGCCCCTGACAGCGCAAGGGACGATCATGGGCACCTTCCAGTACATGGCGCCCGAGCAGCTCGAGGGCGAGGAGACCGACGAACGCGGGGACATCTTTGCCCTTGGGTGCGTCCTCTACGAGATGGCGACGGGCAAGAAGGCGTTCAGCGGCAAGAGCCGGGCGAGCCTCATCGCGGCCGTCCTCGAGCACCAACCGCCGCCGATCTCCTCGATCGAGGCGATGACCCCGCCGGCTCTCGACCGGCTGGTCTCGACCTGCCTCGCCAAGGACCCGGACGACCGCTTCCAGACCGCGCACGACGTCAAGCTGCAGCTCCAGTGGATCGCCGAGGGCGGCTCCCAGGTCGGGGCCCCCGCCGTCGTCTCCGCCCATCGCAAGAGCCGCGAGAAGCTCGTCTGGCTCTGGGCGATCGTTGCTAGCGCCGCCCTCCTGGTCGCGCTCGGAGTTCTCTGGCGCCCCTCCAAGGCAGCGCGCGTGCTGCACGCCACGGTCGACCTTCCACCGGGACTCGCCATCGACAGATCGAACGACTCCTTGGCCCTCTCCCCCGATGGCAAGACGCTGGCCATTGCCGCCGCCGACGCCAAGGGGACGCAGCGGATCTACCTCCGGGCGCTCGACGGTCCGGCGCCACGCGCTCTCGACGGGACGAAGGGGGCGACCTACCCGACCTGGTCCCCGGACGGCGGCTCTTTGGCCTTCTTCGCCGGCGGCAAGCTCGACAAGGTCAATGTTGCGAGCGGCGCGGTCCAGTCCCTGGCCGACGCGCCCCAGGGCCGCGGTATCGCCTGGGGACCGGACGGCGCCCTCATCTTCGCGCCGGAGCTCTCCGGTCCCTTGTGGAAGGTCTCGGTGGGCGGAGGAAACGCGTCCGCTCTCGAGAAAGACGTCGCCAAGGACGTTAGCCACCGCGATCCCCGGTTCCTGCCGGATGGACGGTCGGTGCTCTACCTGTCCCTCGCCACCGGGTCCGCGCACGGCGTCGACCAGGGCCTCTATGCTCTCGACCTCGCCAGCGGCAAGTCCCGCAAGCTCCTTCCCGACCTCACCGAGGGGCGGTACGTCTCCCCTGGCTACCTCGCCTTCGTGCGCGACGGCAACCTGATGGTCCAGCCCTTCGATCCAGGAAGCCTCGAGCTCTCCGGGGAAGCTCTGGCGGTCGCCCAAAAGGTCCAGTTCGATCGGTTTCGCGGCACCGCCGAGTACGCCTTCACGGGTAGCGACATCCTCGTGTACCAGGTCACCTCGCCTGGCTCGCTCTCCCAGCCCACTTGGTTCGACCCGAGCGGCAAGAAGCTCGGCGCGGTAGGCAAGCCCTTGGAGATCGCTCGTCGCCCTAGCGCGCTCACGGTCTCTCCCGAAGGCCACCGAGCCCTGGCCATCGTCGGCGCATTTCCCCACTCGCGGCTGTGGATGATCGACCTGGGGACGGGCGTCGCCAGTCCGTTTACCTTCGGGGCTCAAAGCGCGCTCGATCCCGTTTGGTCTCCGAACGGCAAGAACGTCTTCTACGATGCTATCTCCACAGAGGCGGCTTCCGCTGGAATGGAGTCACTCTTCGTCAAGAACTCCGACGGAGGCTCGCCGTCGGAGAAGATCGCCGACCTGGGAAGCAACTATCTGACACCTACGAGCTGGTCGCCCGACGGCAGCGTCGTCGCCTACTCGGCTCAGTCGGCTGAGAGCAAGAGCTGGGACATCGGCATGCTCTCGATGAAGGGCGATCACAAGCGGGTGCCTTTCGTTCACGGCCCCGGCAACGAACGGGCGGGCCACTTCTCGCCCGATGGCAAATGGCTAGCCTATGTCTCGGACGAGTCCGGGAGCTTTCAGCTCTACGTCGTCCCCTATCCCGGCCCCGGTGGCAAGTGGCAGATCACCTCGGATGGCACCCACGGATTCTTCTGGGCCTCCGATCATGAGATCTACAACCTGTCGGATGGCGGCAAGCTCTACGCGATCGAGCTTCAGGCGGGAACCGCAGGAGGTCTCGGGGTCGGCTCGACGCGATTGCTGATGGCCAGCGTTCCTACGTCAACTACCAGTGACTACTCCCGCGTGCTCAAGCGCTTCCTGCTCGCGCTCCCTACCGGCGAGAATCGGGCGGCGCCGATCACGCTCGTCTCCAACTGGACCCGCTTGCTCCCCTCGCACTAGAAACCCGCCCGCGCCAACGGGTGTGGACAGCGGCCCGCGACCCCTCGTAGAGTTCGCCGCGGCGCTCGGCTCACCAACCCCCGAGCCAGGAGGTTTCCCCGTGACGAGCCGTATCGTATTCCTCTTGTCTTTGCTGGTCGCGCTGTTCATCGCCGCCACCCCCGCGGTGGCGAACGAGGTGCATGGACAACTGGTTGTCGAGGGCAAGACGATCGAGATCCATCACGTCTACGCCTTCGCCGAGAAGGACTTCTTCCATGAGGAGCGGACCGCCGTGGTGGTCGTGATGTGCGACAACGAGCTGCCCGAAGCGGCCGTTCGCGACGCCTTCGAGCGCGACGATCTGATCAAAGCTGGCAAGGCGCACTGCGTCGAGCAAACGATCAACCAGGAGCACCAGGTGATCAACTTCAAGGTGCAGCACGAGCGCTTCGAGGGTCCGGCGAGCGGCGGCTCGACCGAGCACGTCTTCGAGGCGACGACCTACGACGGCAAGACGATCGCCGGCCGCTCCTACACCAAGGGCGAGCAGAAGTCGTTCGACGACGTTCCCTACAGCTACGACATCACCTTCCGCGCCGACGTCGCGGCGATGGAAGAGTAGGAAGCCACAATCCCACCAGGCGGCCGGCGCTACCGTGCCGCGCCGCCCTAAACCAACGCGATCGCGAAGAGCTGGGTGAGCTTCTCGAAGGCGCGCTCGGCCTGGTCGGGGTTGTAGACGGGGCGGTCCGAGGCGGTCCAGCCGTGGTGGGCGCCGTCGTAGATCTCGCTCTCGTAGTCTCCGCCCCAGGCCTCGAGCGCCGCATCGAACTTCTCGATCGCCTCGGGCGGCATGCTGTGATCCTCGATCGCGTAGCCGATGTAGAGGCGCGCCTTCTCCGGCGGGATGCGGGGAAGAATCAGATGCGGGCTCGATGGCTTGTCGCTCCACAGCCCGCCGCCGTGAAAGGAGGCGGCTGCGGCGATCTTGTCGGGGCGGACCGCCGCGGTGCGTAGCGCGAAGGCGCCGCTGATGCAGTAGCCGACGACGCCCATGGGACCGGGCGCGACGCCGCGCTGCGCCGCCAGGAAATCGACGTAGCTCGCCCCGTCGCGCTCCATCACCTCTGGGGTCATGGGCCCGGCGATCTCGGCGAAACGCTGCTTGGTCCTTTCTTCTCCAAAGTCCATCGGGAAGTCGAACATCGGGGGCTTGCGCGAACGGTAGAAGATGTTGGGGAGAAGGACGACGTAGCCCTCGCCCGCCAGCCTCTTCGCCATCTCCTCGTGCGCCGGGCGAATGCCGCCGATGTCGGTCAGGTGGATCACGCCGGGCCAGGGGCCCTCGCCGTCCGGGTGATAGAGAAGTCCTTCGCAGACTCCGTCGTTGGTGGAAATCGTGACGTCTTGTTCTTTCATCGCTCTTCGAGGATATCCGAACTCTGGGCTTCCTCGCCTGGTCCCGATCTTGCTTCATCTACCAGCGAATGACCACTGAGGGAGATATTTCATGAGTGAATCCATGACCGCCCACACGATCCAAGAAACCTTCGACCTCGGGGATGACCTGGTGATCCACCGCCTCGGCTTCGGCGCCATGCGCGTCACCGGCGCGGGAATCTGGGGTCCTCCGGCCGACCACGGCGAAGCGATCCGGGTGCTCCAGCGCGCCGTCGAGCTCGGCGTCGACTTCATCGACACCGCCGACGCCTACGGTCCCTATGTCAGCGAGGAGCTTATCGCCGAGGCACTCCATCCGTATCCAGAGAACCTCGTCATCGCGACCAAGGCCGGTCACGAGCGCCCGGGGCCGAACCGATGGGAGCCCAATGGGCGCCCCCAGCACCTCCGCGAGGCCTGCGAAGGGAGCCTGAGGCGGCTGCGCCTCGAGCGGATCGACCTCTTCCAGCTCCACCGCATCGACCCCAAGGTGCCGGCCGCCGACCAGTTCGGCACGCTGGCCGAGCTCCGCGACGAGGGCAAGATCCGCCTCATCGGTCTTTCCGAGGTGAGCGTCGACGAGATCCGCGCGGCGGGGGAATTCTTCAGGGTGAGCACGGTCCAGAATCAGTACAACCTCATCGACCGTCAATGGGAGAAGGTCCTCGACTTCTGCACCGAGAGGGGAATCGGCTTCATCCCCTGGTTCCCGCTCGAGGCCGGCAGGCTCGCGAAGGATGGAGTGGTGAAAGCGATCGCGCGCCAGCACGGAGTCACCTGGACCCAGATCGCCCTCGCCTGGCTCCTGCACCGCTCGCCGGTGATGCTGCCGATTCCAGGCACCTCGAAGGTCGCCCACCTCGAGGAGAATCAGGGCGCCGCGACTATCCAGCTCTCCGCCGAGGATTTCGAGCGCCTGGACGCGCTCGGCTCGAAGCGATGACCTTCGGGACTTCTGTGTTCGGGAACCGATCTACTGCGGCTTTCGCGCCGTGGCGAGAAAGAGCGGAAAGCTCTCCTCGCCCTGCTCGCCGGGCTTGCGGACGGTGTGAGCGGTTACCAGGTGAATCTCGCTGAGCCCCGCGGCCACGAGCCAATTCTCGACCTCGCTCCGCGAGAAGCCGTGATGCGCCACCCCTTTGGCGTCGCCATGAAAGTGACCGCCTTCGGCGTCGAGATCGGCGACCGCCAGCCAGCCTCCGGGCTCGAGCCGCTGGGCGAGCCTCGCGAGAAGCGCCGGTACGTCGTCGATGTGGTGCATCGTCATGCTGGAGTAGATGAGGTTGAAGCTTCCCTTGGGAAGCTCGCGCGAAAGATCGCACTGAGCGGTCTCGACGTTCTCGAGCCCGAGATCCTTGCGCTTGCGCTCGAGGACCTCGAGCATGCCGGGCGATCCGTCCGCGGCCACGACGTGCGCCACGTGGGGCGCCACGAGCGCCGTAACCAGCCCAGTTCCGGAGCCGAACTCGAGCGC
>JBJKRB010000157.1:0-10774 GCA_046704885.1 Thermoanaerobaculia bacterium
GGCCACCTTCGAGATCGGCTAGCACATCCAGGCGACTCGCAATCGGGTAATCGAGATGAACACCGATGAGGGGAATCGGGAGCTCCTGGGTATTGAAGTCCTCCTTGGTCTCGTGACGGGCGCTCCCCGCGGCGATCCGGGCATTGAGCTTGAAGTTGAGAGAGACGAAGGTCAGCCCGCCGCTGACCCAGAGGGATCCGCCATTGGCGAAGTGTGCGACGCGCTGCCAGTAGGAGGCCTCGAAGCGCCAATCGTCGAGAAATCGACTGCCGCTCGACACCGGCCCGGGCTCGAGCGTGGTGCCGTTGAAGTAGGAGGTCTGACCGAGGGTGGCGCTGCCGGTCAAGGTCGTACCGGCAAACCAGAGGTGAATCGCACCTCTATTCCCCACCGGCCGCACCGCCCTCACTCCGACAGTCGTTGCTCTCCTGATACCCAGGTCTCGCCTGAGGTCGAACCGCGTCCCGACGATCTGGTCCTCGCGCACCCGCACCGCCCCGCTCGGCGACCCGCTCTCGCCGAAGCCCTCGAGCTTCCATGTAGATCCGCGTGCAATTCCAGGGAGAAAGAAGACGAAACTCAGGACGAGAAGAAGCGCGAGACTCGGGGCCGAAAGTGCACTTTTCACACTCATCACGATAGCAGTCCCAGCATCATCCGGCACGGCAAATGGTACGGTTTAGATCGCGCGGGCTCGAGTCGATCCCAGGGTTGCGGCGAGTGCGCGAAAGGAGGCAGGCCATTGACGCGAGAGAATCCCCCCTGCACGCACCTCGACCAGATCGAAATCAAGACGAGCGACACCCATGTGTGCGAGGAGTGCCTGGCCATGGGCGATCGCTGGGTTCATTTGAGACTCTGTCTTACCTGCGGCCACGTCGGCTGTTGCGACGCCTCGAAGAACCGGCACGCAACCAAGCACTTCAAGAGCTCAGGCCATCCCTTGATCCGATCGATCGAGCCCGGCGAGCGCTGGGTCTGGTGCTACGTGGACGAGGTCGTTGCCGGCGAGCTCGAGGCCTGAGGCGCGCCCACCGACCGGCTTTCTCGCCCGCAGATACGTCAGCGAAGCAAGGACGTGAGCTCCCGGACGCTTGTTGAGCAGCAGGTCGAGAAGCCGTAGTGGCATCCCGACGAGCGTGACGAGGCGAAAGGAAAGCGCGGCGAGGAGCCGCGTCGGGACCGCCGCTCTCGCATAGTTCCGCGCCAGGTCCACCAAGGCGAAAGTCGGCCCCACCGCCGTACCGGAATCGATTACCTCGAAACCCGCGCGCTCGAAGAGGCGAACATGCCCGTGCAATGTGAAGTTCTGAAAGTGTTCCGGATAGCCGTGGAACACCTGCAAGAAGGGCGTCGCCGCATAGAGTTCCGCAGCCGGCCGCAGGACACGATACATTTCCTCAACCGCGACCTCGGGAAATTCGAGATGCTCGAGCACCGCCTCGCAGTGAAATTCATCGACGGTTCCCTCACGGAACGGTAGCAGGTAGGCCGTCGCCACGATCTCGACGTTTTCGAATGGGCCGATGTTCAGATTGACCAGCCGCGGGTGAGCACGGTTCGGCCCCCCGCCGATCGAGAGCAGAATAGATCCGTCCTCGGACCCATCGACGACGGCCAGAAACGCCTCACGCGAACGTCTACTCCTGAGATCTCCGGGCCACGCCAACAGGCGGTCGAGGGCACGAAGCCACCTTCGGCCTCTGCGCTCACCGTACTCATGTGCCATGGAGCTGGCCGCATCGTGCTCTTCGCCGTCAATCGTTCGCGGCATGGTTCCTTCCGGGAATCTCGATCGTCACCATCCGAAGTGCCTCCAGCAGTTCCGTCTAGCCTTGCCGCTGGGCGATCACGATGTCTTGGTAGCTCTTGGCCTCGGGGGTCCTCGCCCACGAACCGTGGTGAATCGGCTCGCTGATCGCTAGTCCACATTCCTCGTACATCCCGCGCACGTCTGATTCCTGCATGGCGACCGCGTGTTCGGGGGTGGCCTTGCTTATGCTCCGAAATCCCGAGCCTTGAATCAGAAAGGGCTCGGCGCTCAGGCCTTGCTCGATGGCGATCGTCGACTCCGGCGTGAGGAGAAAGAAGGTCGCGAAGAGGGTCCCTCCCCGCCGCAGGACGCGGGCCGCTTCCGCTAGATAATGCGCCGTGTCAGCGGGAAACATGTGGGTAAAGACGGAAGTCGCGAAAACGAAGTCGAAAACACCGTCGTCAAAGGGAAAGCGGAGCTCGGATGCCCGGACTTTCCCTTTGCGGTTGTAGTACCTGTTATGGACGTCCGCATGGACGAACTGAAAGCGCGGATGGCGAGAGGTGATCGCTCGACTGCTCCATCCCACGGCGCGGCGACGGATTTCCATGCCCCGATACTCTCCGTTCAGCCAACTCGTCAGGGGAACCGCCATTCTTCCCAAGCCCGACCCGATGTCGAGCACCCGATCATCGGGCCGTAACCCACCGAGCTCGCGAAAGAGCTCGAAGAAGTGCTGCGCCACCAGCTCATAGTCTCCGGCGCCGACGAAGTTCCGATTGCGTGAAGGAACGAGAGGGTTCCTTCTACCGGCCAAACGGTCACGCAGGTCGAGCCAGACGTTCCAAGCCCACCTCCCCGGAAGGCAAAACGCGCCGCGCAGTCCCCGCATTCGATTCATTCTGACGGGCATGTTATCCGGCGCCGCCAATGTCCCCGGGGCCAGGACTTCCGAATCTTCATCTCCCTTTCGACTTATGGATTCTCAATTCCGCTCGAGCAACGACTCCCAACCCATGACGACCCGCGCCGGTGCGCCACGGCTATCGGTCAGGGCGCTGACCAGGAAGCGCTGGCCATCGCGCCCGGCGGCGTAGTGGTGATAGCCGAAGAGAGGACCGCGCACCGGGACGCGAAAGAGCTTTTCAGGCTTACCGGCATCCAGCCGAGGCTTGCGCTCGATCGGAACTCCATATATGTACGAATCAGAGCCAATGAAGTAGAGCTCGCGACCGTCACCACGCCATTGCGGCTGGAAGCCGCCGTTCGGTGAGACTTGGATCCGATCACTGCCATCCGGGTAGGACTGCACGTAGATCTCAAATCGCCCGGAGAGCGTGGACCCGAAAGCGATCGAGTCGCCCGTGGGCGAGAGGCGCGCCTCCGTCGTCCAGCCGGCATTCGAGATAACCGGAACGGGAGCGGAGTCGCCATTGGCATCGATCCTCCACACCCCCCACCCCTGCGAAGTCGGCGGGAAGTACTGGAAGAGGACGCTCTTGCCGTCCGGCGTCCAGTCGACGGGATAGATCCGCCAGTAGAGCGACGGTCGTAGGACCTGTGCCTCCGATCCAGGCGCAAGGCTCTGTATGAAGAGCTTGGGAAGCCCCTGGCGGACCGAAGCGAAGACGATCCGCCTTCCGTCGGGCGACACCACCGGCTCGTAGCTCCACAGCGGCCCTCGGGTTAGCGGAACCGCGTCGCCGCGACGCGTGTCGGCGCGCCAGATCTCGATTCCTCCGGTCGCGAGATTGAGGCGATCGTAGATCACCGTACTCTCGTCGCGGGCAAGTTGGAGATTCCAGAGCGCGCCCGGCTTTGCGACGGCCGCAAGGCGCCGACCTGCCCGGTCCATCCAGACCAACGCGGTATCCTCAGATGCATCCAGGTAGACGACTAAATTCCGGCTAGCGCCAAACGGCGCGTCGCCGCGACCTGGCAGATAGAGCACGGGATCTGCAAGCACGACCGGACGTCCCGAAAGGCGGACCGTTCCAGGATCGAATCGCTGCGCCAGAAGCCGCCCGCCGAGGACGTAGACCAGGATGTCGGGGCGTACGAGCTCGACCCGGCTCGCTCCCGCAAGCCCTTGAAGCTCCCTCGTTTCACCACTCTTCAAGTGGACCATTGTGCGGGAACGGAACGGATTGGACAACCCCGACACAGTGCTCACCGTCCGATAGAGAAACGCCTTCCCTCTCGGGAGAGCCACTGGCCAGGCCTGCAGCATCTCTCCCTTGGCAATGTGGCTCACGGCACTCGGCGTCCCCCCGAGAGCGGGCACGCTCAGTATGGGCCGGCCTACCCCGGAAGCGAAAAGAATCGTGCCCCGATCCGTCCAGGATGCTCCCGGGCTGAAATACGGGGTGTCGCAGACGACGTGCCGGTCACCTGTCGCGAGCTCGAGACGAACCAGCTTGCCGAAGGTGAAGAAGCCGATCTGCGAGCCGTCGGGAGACCAGAAGGGAAACTTCGCTCCCTCGGTTCCCGCGAGCCGGCGCGGCTCTTTGCCGTCAAAGCGCTTGAGCCAGAGATACCTCCTCACCGCATCCCCCGCTAGGAATGCAACGCTGCGTCCGTCCGGGGAGACCGCCGGCGCGCCCTCCGAGAAATCAGCAAAGGTATATCCAGCAGGCGCCTCGAGCGCGAACCGGGTCAGCGGAGCTGTTGAAGGGCCTGACTCGCGGCGCCCGAGGATCCAGCCAACTACAAGTCCAGCAAGGATTGACGCGCTCACAACTGCCATGACAGCCGTCCACCGTCGACGGCGAGCCGCGACTGCGCTCGCCTCGAGAGCAAACGGCTCCGGCTCGGACACGAGCCGCTCGAGCTCGGCCGCGAGATCCCCCGCGCACTGCCAGCGCTGGCGGGGGTCCTTGGCGAGGCAGCGAGCGATCAAGCGCTGAAGACCCGGCCGCGAGGCAAGCAACCCAGCAGGCCCGAGCTTCTCTGGCTCGGAACGCAAGATCGCCGACAAGGTGTCGAGGGCGGTGGGACCGTGAAACGCCCGCTCGCCGGCGAGCATCTCGTAGAGAACACAACCGAAGGAAAAGATGTCGGCTCTAGCGTCCACCGCCTCCCCCCGGACCTGCTCGGGCGCCATGTAGCCCACGGTGCCCAGGATCTTGCCTTCGCTTGTCATCTCGGTCAACGTCGTCGCCTGCTCGAGCACCGAAGACTCGCCGTTGGCCGGCAGGGTCAGCTTGGCGAGACCGAAGTCGAGGATCTTGATTCGCCCGTCGTCACAGACGAACAGATTTTCCGGCTTCAGATCCCGGTGCACGATTCCCCGCGCGTGAGCCGCGGCCAGACCCCGGGTGATCTGCGCGCCCCAGTCGAGCGCCGCTCCGGTCGAAATCTTGCCGTCGCGGTCGAGCACTTCGCGCAGCGAAGCCCCCTCGAGCAGCTCGGTGACGAGGTAGGCTTGACTCCCCTCGTTGCCAACGTCGTGGATCGTCAGGATGTTGGGGTGGTTGAGCGCCGACGCCGACCGCGCCTCCAGCTCGAAGCGCCGGAGGCGATCCGGATCGCGGGAGAAATCCTCCGGCAACACCTTCACGGCCACCTCGCGGCCCAGCCGGGTGTCGCGCGCCCGATAGACCTCCCCCATGCCGCCGGCACCGATCTTGGCCGTTATCTCGTAGGGACCCAAACGCGTACCGATCATGGCGAGGCCACCGTGCCTTTGGCCGCAAGCGAAGCTTGCCAGTTCACCACGATCGTAGTCGGTGGAACACCCTGCTCCGTCCGCGCTGAGAGCACGAGAAACCGCCCATCGGGAGCAACCAAATAGCGGGTCCGGTCACCACCAGGGTTCGGGAAGAAGGAAAAGAGCTCTTGCGGTCTTCCCATGTCGAAGGCAATGCCTGGCCGCACCTCGGCCCGCATCATCTTGTGACCGGGCGACACATAGTAGAGGGCCTTCCCTTCCCGCCCCCACCGCGGCTCCTCGCCACCGTGAGTCGATACCTGCCGCCGTCCTCCATGACCATTGAGAGGGGTGACGTAGATCTCCCAAGATCCGGACTCATTCGACTGGAACGCCACCCATCTTCCATCGGGGGAGAGAGCGCCGCGTTGGTCGCTGAACCGTGAAACCGTCAGGGGACGCGCCCTTTCGGGATGTCCGATCGGAACGATCCATATGGCAGTCGGAGCACTCGTCTTGTACCGGCTAAAGATCAGCTGCTCACCGTCGGGGGTCACCGCCAGCGGTTTCATCTTGAAGTCGTCACTCTCAAACAGGACTTTCTGCTCGCTCGGTCGGTCTACGGATCGCTCGAGAATCTGCCAATGGCCGGCCTCCTCCCGGTGAAGGTAGACGAGGCTGTGGCCGTCAGGGGAGAACAGCGGCAGCTCGTTGTCCGGGCCAAAGGTAAAGCGAGACTCTACTCCTCGCTTGAGGTCGCGGATCCAAATGTCGAAGCTCTCTTCATTCCCTGTTTCGTGGGCGAGATAGCGCCCGTCCGGAGACAGAGAGAAGCTGGAGAATGGGCCAACGTCCGACGCTGCACCAAGACGCCTGCCCCGCTGGTCCAGCCAAACGAACTGTCTGTCCGCGGCCAGACCCCGCCGATAGGCCAGAACGCCTCCCCGAGAAACCGAGAACTCCGCTCCCCCAAAGACCGCGGTGCCGAGGCCCTCGGCAAGCGGAACGGGATCGCCAGAGAGAGTCCCGCTGTCGACATCGAAATGCTGAGCCACGAGGGTGGTGTTGCGCACGAAGACGAGATAGCCCGGAGGCGCATACTCGACGCGCGACCAAGACTTCCCGACCTCTCGGCCTGCGCCGTCGGAGAGACTGGAGATCGCGATCGTCGGCTGCTCAGGGTATTTCCCGGTCAAGTACAGAAACTTCTTGCCGCCGGGAAGAAATTGAGGCCAACCCGCCCAGAAGTCTGACCGTGACGTAACGGCGGGAGCGGCAAGACCTCCGGCCGCCGCAACCCGCTGAATCGGATGTGCGGGATCGGGCGAACCATCAAAGAGGATCGTCTCGCCGTCACCCCAACTTCCACTTTCTCCGCCGGGAGCGTCGCAGATCGTCCGAAGCGCTCCTCCCGAGATGTCGACTCGCTCAAGCTTGTTTCCCGCCACGAATGCGATCGAACGGCTGTCCGGCGACCAGAAGGGCTGACCCGCACCCTCGGTACCTGCGAGGGGGTGCGCCTCGAGCTCGTCGAGATTTCGTAGCCATATGCGATGCTTTCCCTGATCGTCAGTAGCCCCAAAGGCGAGATGACGTCCGTCCGGAGAAATCTCGGGCGATCCCACGATTGGCAGGTTCGGAGGCATCGCGATCTCGAACCGTAGAACGCGGGGCGGCACCGGGGCACGCCGCAGGTAGCCATAAGCGAAGAGGACCGCGGCAAGGGTCGCGGCAGCCGCGGCGCCCCATGCCCACCGCTCCCGGTGCCTCCGCCGCCGTGCAACGGGGGCGGTACTCCCTGCGAGCGATCCGCCCTCCAGGATCCAGGCGAGGTCGAGCCCCACATCGTGCGCGGACTGCCAACGATCCCGGGGCTCCTTGGCCATACAGGTCGCGACCACACGGCCGAGGGCCGGCGGCGCGAGCGGGGCAAGCGAGGAAATCTCGGGCGGCATCGTATTCATGACGGCCCCGATCAAGCTCGCCCGGCTCTCTCCCGAAAAGGCCGGCTGCCCGGTCGCCGCCTCGTAGAGCACCGCGCCTAAGGCAAAGAGATCCGTCCGGGGGTCGGCATCTCTGCCTTCGAGTTGCTCAGGCGCCATGTAGGGGACCGTTCCGAGGATCGTCCCGGTGCCGGTCAGGCGACGCGACAGCGTTTCGATCTCCTCCTGGCTCACGGCACCGGGTGACTGTGGTGTTTGCGTCGCGTGCAATCGTGCCAGCCCGAAGTCGAGGAGCTTGGCGCCGTGCTTGGTCAGGAAGATGTTGCCGGGCTTGATGTCGCGGTGGACGATGCCGGCCGCGTGGGCTACCGTGAGCGCATCGGTTGCCTGGATCCCGAGCCGCAAGACTTCCTCTACGCTCAACGGGCCACGCTCCAGCCGAGAGGCCAGGGTCTCGCCCTCGAGCATCTCCATGACGAGAAAGTCCATTCCTCCCTCTGTGCCGACATCGTAGAGCGTGCAGATGTTGGGATGCGAGAGCGATGAGATCGCCCGCGCTTCCCGCTCGAATCTTCGGCGGGCATCCTCCGTAACGGGATGATCCGCTCGCAAGACCTTCAGAGCCACCTCGCGCTCAAGCCTCGTATCGCGCGCCCGATACACCTCTCCCATGCCGCCGGCGCCGAGCGGTCCGACAATCTCGTAAGGGCCAAGGCGGTCGCCAGGCGCGATGGTCACGGCTGCCTCACGAGTGAAGTCCAGTTGGTAAGCACTGTAATCGGCGAGGCTTCCGTCTCTGGCAGAGGCTCACGGACCAGGAAGCGCTTTCCATCCGCCGAGACTGTGTATGTCCAGCCATCGAAGTCGACGATTTGAAACAAGGTCTTCGGATTGCCAACCGATAGCAGCCCAGCCTGGACTCGAATCCGCACCTCGTTCAGGTAGTTGTTCGGAGCCTTGAAAAACAGCTCGCGCCCTGACGGGCTCCACCTCGGCTCCTTCCCACCGGCCCGACTCACCTGGATCCTCGATCCGCCGGCCGAAAGCGGCGCGACATAGACCTCATAGCGACCCGACTCATCGGATGCCCAAGCAACCCACTGGCCGTCGGGTGACACTTGGGCAAATCGATTGTCCGTTCCGCTCGTGAACAGAGCCTTCGGCGGCGACGTCCCGTCCAGCGCCTTGAGCGCTACGCTCGTCTTGCTCTTCTCGAAATCCCAGTCGTCGTAGAGGAGTTGGACCCCGTTGGGTGTCACAGACATAGGCAACAACTCATGACCGGCCGGTCCACGCCAGATCTCCTCCTCGACGCCGCTGGAGAGATTCCGCCTGACGATCGTAGAGCGCTCCCCTTCGGTGGTGGAGAAATACAGCCATCTTCCATCTGCTGAGAAGACCGGCCCCGCCTCGTCGCTCCCCAGCCGGGACAGGCGGCTCTCTGTATGGCTCTCGAGGTCATAGAGCCAGATATCGGCATCGCCACCGTTATCCGTCACCCTCGACACCGCCGCGTGGTGCCCGTCGCCCGATACCGCCAAACCCCCATAACCGGAGAGGTCGCCCGGCGTTCCGAGGGCACCCAATTTCCTCCCTGAGGCATCGCGCCAGACGAGCTGGGACAGGTCTCGTTGGCGTCCCGTCAGGAAGACGAGCAGTCCGGATCTGGAAGCCGAGAAGACCCCATAGCTGAAACGCGGGTTGGTCAGAACGTCGCCGATCAGTGTTCGCGCCGGCCCAGAAAGCTGGAGACGATCCGCGTCGAAACGCTGAGCCATCAAGGCTCCCTTTCGCACGAAGAGCAGATACCCGTCGGAGTAGATGACATTGCTCGCGAGCTCGAGCAGGCGCGTATGCTCTCTCGATTCCAAGCTTCCAACCGCAACCCACGTTGTGCCCGCTCCCTCGCCAAATGAGGCTCCGCGGCTGAGGAAGAGGAAATGCTTGCCGTCGGGGAGAAACTCTGGGAACCGCTGGGTGGAGCCGCCTCCGCTCGTGGGCGAGCCCGTAACTGGGATTGCCTTCCCACCTTCGTCGGCAAGCGCGAAGACCGGACCCCATGCGTTGGGTGTGTAGATGATGGTGCCTTGGGCGTTCCAGCTACCGCCTCGCGCGTCCCTCGCTTCAGTCAGCGCGGTGACGGCGCCGCCACTGGCTGGGATCGTCTCGAGACGCCCGCGACTAAAGAAGCCGATCATCCGTCCGTCTGGCGACCAAAATGGCCGATATCCCCCCTCGGTGCCAGCGAGCGGCCGCGGCGCGGTCGAGGCCAGGTCATAAACCCAGATGCGGTTGGGCGCGGCGCCCTCGTGTGCTCCAAACGCGAGCCTCCGCCCGTCGGGAGATAAAGCGGGCATACCCGCACGAGAGCCGTCCAACTCGATCGACAGCCCGGGGGGCAGCGGCAAAATGGCGCGGACTACCGGTGGGCGCGAGGTCGGCGAACTGGTGCGCGTCCAGAGTAGAAGACCGCTTAGTACAGCAAGAACCGCGACGATTCCCCACGCCGCAATCTCACGTCCTCGCGAGCGATGAGCAGCCTCCACGGCTCCATCGACCCGCACACCCGGGCTATCTGCATCCGCCGCCAGCAGCAAGCGTGCATCCCCTATGTCGCGCAACCGATCCTTGGGGTCGCGCTCGAGGCAGAGCCGCAAGAGCTTACGAAGCGCTGGAGACACTCCCTTGGGCAGAGCCTCCCAGCTGATCTCCTGACGGAGCACGGCCGCGAGGACATCCGAGACGGCCTCGCCCGTGAACAGACGCTTCCCGGTGAGCATCTCGTACATGACCACGCCAAAAGCCCAGACATCGGCTCTTTTGTCGACCGGCGCGCCGCGAGCCTGCTCCGGAGACATGTACTCCGCCGTGCCCATAATCACTCCGGGCTCGGTCGCCATGGACAACGTCGGCGACAGAGATGGATCCCCATTCCCCGGCAGCGAAGTCTCAAGCGCCTTGGCCAGCCCGAAGTCAAGCACCTTCACTCGGTCCTCGGCGTTGATCTTGATGTTGGAAGGCTTCAGATCGCGATGGACGACTCCGTGATCATGCGCGTATTCGAGGGCTTGCGCCAGTTGCTTGGCGACATCCAGGGCCTCGTGGAGCGGGATCGTCCCACGAGACAGGCGATCGGCCAGAGTGGGGCCCTCGACTAGCTCCATCACGAGTGCCGGAGCGCCACCGGTTTCCTCTAAACCGTGAATCGCTGCGATGTTCGGATGATCGAGCGAGGCAAGGAGGCGCGCTTCGCGCTCGAGCCGCCGCAACCGCTCGGCGTCGCCGCTGAGCGCGTCGGGAAGCACCTTGATCGCCACCTCGCGCTCGAGCCTCGTGTCTCGAGCGCGGTAGACCTCACCCATGCCGCCCGCGCCGAGCGGCGATTCGATCTCGTACGGACCGAGGCGAGTTCCGGCCGTGAGTGCCATT
>JBJKRB010000158.1:0-115425 GCA_046704885.1 Thermoanaerobaculia bacterium
CGTGGGCCGAAAGTCCGTGCAGGAGATGGACGTCGGCGCGCACCGGCACGGAGTTTCCGTGAATGCCGACGTGCCGGGCTCCGCCCACCAGCGCTCGGCCCCGTGTTCCGGAGGCCTGGTAGCCGACGAAGACGATGGCTGAGCGCGGGTCCGCCAAGTTGTGCAGGAGGTGGTGAACGACCCTGCCTCCCGTTGCCATGCCGCTCGCCGCGATGATCACGGCGGACTCCGACCGGCCATTGAGCGCCTTCGACTGCTGAACGCTGGCACAGCGGCTGAATCGGTCGTCGCCGAGCGGGTTCTCCCCGTTTCTGACCATCTTCGCGAACTCCTCGTCGTGCTCTTTCTGAGCACGGTCGTAGAGCTCGGTGGCGCTGATTGCCATCGGGCTGTCGAGGAAGACGGTGCCGGGATCGAGCCGCCCTTCGTCGACGAGCTCGGACAGGTAGTACATGACCTCCTGTGTGCGGCCCAAGGCGAAGGCTGGAATGATCACCTTTCCGTCTCTTTCGAAAACCTGGTCGATGATGGTCGCGAGTTGTTCCTTGGTGTCGGCCTTCTCGTGCTCACGATCCCCGTAGGTCGACTCCAAGAGGAGCGCAGTTGGTGGCCGCTGGGATGGTTCCGGGTCCTTGAGGATCGGACGCCCCCAGCGACCGACGTCGCCGGAGAAAAGCCAAGTTGAGTCGGGCTTCTCGTCGGAGACGATTTCGATCGATGCCGCTCCGAGCAGATGTCCGGCGCGCCGGAACGAGACGGTCAAGCCTGGAACCGCCTCGAAAGGGGTGTCGAAGGGCCGAGGCTCGAGAGCGCTGATGGCTTTCTTTGCGTCCTCTACGGTGTACAGGGGTTCGGGGTGGGGGTGACGGCTATACCGCTTGTGACGGGCGTACTCCGCCCCTTCTTCCTGCAGCCTGGCGGAGTCCTCGATCACCAGGGACGTGAGACCACGACTGGCGCTCGTGCAGATGATCGGTCCCGCGAAACGCTCCCGTGCGAGCTTGGGGAGCAGGCCGGAATGATCGAGGTGGGCGTGGGTCAGGAGGACCGCGTCCAGCTTCGCCGCGGCGAAGCGAAACGGGGCGCGATTGCGCTGCTCGAGGTCCTCTCCGCCCTGGTACATTCCGCAGTCGACCAGAAGGCGGCGGCCCCGGTGCTCGAGGAGCGAACAGCTCCCGGTGACCACCCCGCAGGCTCCGAAGAAAGTTACGCTTGCCATGCTTGCTCCTCTCCGGTTGAGTCGGTCACCATATCACCCATGAGGGTAGGGGGCCGGTCGTTCGCGTGGAGGCGCGCCGGGTGCCGCAGGCAAGGCATGCATCTTGCTAAATAGTTCCGTAGAGAGCGACCGCGGGAGCCGCGGTTCGCTGGGCGGCTGATAGAATTAGCATCGACACAACAGGGGCCGGACCGCCGGTCCAGGAGGTGAGCCATGGCAGAAGTCAAGAGCATCGATCAAGCGAAGGAAGCCGTTGGAAACGCCGTCGATAAGGCGCGCGGCGCGGTCAACGAGGGTCTCGAGAATGCGCGCAAGCGCTTCGACAATGTAGCTGATTCCGTTGGAAAGAAGTACGGCAAGGTGCGCGAGAGCGCTCAAAACGCGAGTCAGCAAGTGCGCGAGCGTGTCAATAAGGCATCGGAGACGACCCGCAAGCAGTACGACCGGACAGTCGAAAACCTGAGACAGGGCTACGGCAAGGTGAGCAAGAATCTGACGGAGCTCGGTGATGACGTCAACACCTACGTCCGAAGCAACCCTGCCAAGTCGGTGCTGATCGCAGCCGGTGTGGGCTTCGTCATCGGCATGCTGGTGCGCGGAGGCAAGCGTAACCACGAGTAGGGAGAACGGTCGGTACCGGAATAGGGCGTTCGCCGGGCTCGTCCCTCTAGAACTTCCCGCTGGCTGCGTAGGAGGTGTGTGCAATGACGTCTGAGGACACTGCCGGCCAATGGGTGGATGAAGTCGCGCCCGAGGAGCTCGATTGGCGCGAGCTCGTTCGCCGCTACCCTGTTCCGGCGCTTGCGGTCGCGGCCCTTGGAGGGTTTGTCCTCGGGAGGACGCGTGGGCGCGCGATCGTAGCGGCCCTTGGCGCCTATGCCGGCGATCTGGTGGTGCGTGAGGTGAATGAGGTTCTCGGCGAGGACGTGATCTGAGCCCGGCCACGGTTCAGTCGGCTGGGGGGCGCCAGGTGCGGGAAATCCTACATGTCTCAGACATTCACTTCGGCCCTTACCATCAACCGCCAGCCGCGCGAGCGTTGCTGGAGCTCGTCGCGAAGCGCCGCCCCGATCTGCTCGTCGTCTCCGGCGACCTGACTCAACGGGCCAAACCACGCCAGTTCAGCGAGGCGAAGGAGTATCTGGGCTCCGTCCCGGTTCCGTTTCTCGCCGTGCCGGGGAATCACGATGTCCCCCTGTACCGCGTCTGGGAGCGGGTTTTCGCTCCCTACGGTGCCTATCGTCGTCACTTCAGCACAGACCTCGAGCCGGTCTTTCGTGATGCCGAGATGGTGGTGGTCGGGGTCAACACCGCGTTCAACTGGACGCTCAAAGGTGGGCGCGTGAGGAGATCCCAGCTCGATCGCGCTCTCGGCGAGATCGAGCGCGGCGGAGACAAGCGCTTCAAGGTCGCCGTCCTTCATCACCCCTTGATGCCCGCTCCTCGGTTTGGCGACCAGAACGTGGTGCTCAATGCGGACGCCACTATCGAGCGGCTCACTTCCGCTGGGGTCGATCTGGTTCTCTCCGGACACCTTCATCAAGCTTATGCGGGTCTGTCGCAGGAGTACTACCCGCGCCATGAGCATGGAATGGTCCTCGTGCAGTCCGGGACCTCGAGCTCGAGCCGGGGACGTGGCTGCGAACGCGGACGCAACAGCGCCAATTGGTTGACCCTGGAACCAGGGCGCATCACGGTCTCCCACCTTTTCTTCGATCAGTCGACGTCTCACTTTGTCGAGCATCGAAGCCAAGTCTTTCAGCGCGGATCAAAGGCTCTCGAGGCGTAGCACGACGGGCGCGAGTCCGAGCCTCTCGCTTCTGACCCCGCGGAGACGATTGGCGGTCGAGCTTCCGCTTGTCCCGCGAGCGACCCGCCTCCGCTATGATGACCGGTGGCAACGCGTGGGATCCGACCCGATGAGCGGACCATTCTTGGCAATCGAAGGCAATAGCGGATGAGTGATCTGCCGGAAGGCGCGGTCTTGGGCCGCTATCGCGTGACTCGACGCCTCGGCTCGGGGGCAATGGGGGATGTCTACGTCGCGGAGGACCCGCAGATCGACCGCCGGGTGGCGATCAAGACGGTCCGCCTGCTCGGCGCCCGTGACGAGGAGATCGAGGAACGCAAGCGTCGCCTGGTCCGTGAAGCGAAAGCGGCGGGGCGATTGATCCATCCCCACGTCGTTACGCTCTTCGACGCCGGAGAGCAGGACGGGATCTGCTACCTGGCGTTCGAGCTCGTCGATGGACCCGACCTGGCGGAGCGCCTGCGTCAGGAGCCGCCTTTGACCGTCGGAGAGGCGCTGAGGATCGCGCGCGAAACGCTGGAAGCCCTCGATTTCGCGCATCATAACGGCATCATTCATCGCGACGTCAAGCCCTCGAACATCCTCCTCGACCGCCAAGCTGGCGTCAAGGTGAGCGATTTCGGCATCGCCAAGCTTGTGGGTCAGACGAGCGAGCTCACCATGAGCGGCTCGGTCGTCGGCAGCCCCCATTACCTCTCGCCGGAACAGATCAAGGGCGAGGAGCTCGATGGGCGGAGCGACCTATTCTCCTTGGGGGTCGTTCTTTACGAGATGCTGGCGCGTGGCCGGCCGTTCGCCGGCGAAACGATCACCACGCTGGTCTATCAGATTCTCCACACCGACCCGCCCGCGGTCAGCGCGAGACACCCCGAGATCTCGCAGCCGGTGGTGTCCCTGGTCGCCAGGCTGATGGCCAAGGACCGGGACCAACGCTTTTCGAACGCCGGCGAAGCCGTTGCCGCGGTCCGCCAGGTGGAGGCCTCTCTGTCTCCTGCCGAGCTCGCCGAGGCCGGCAAGAGCGCGGATTTGACGGAGGCGACACGCCTGATACAAACCGGGCCTACCGCGCACGTGGGTGCCCCGGCTCCCACGCAAATGTCGGGAGCGCCGGCTGATACGCCCAAGCGCTCGCGCTCTCGTGCCGGTCTTCTCGCCGCCCTTTTCGCCGCGGTTGTCGTGGCCGGAGCCGCGGGGGCCGGTTGGTACTGGTTTCACGTCGCTCCTCGACGGGCGGCTAGCAAGCTCGCGGCGAGCCAGACCCAAGCCGTCGCCGGGCCGGTGGCTGCGACCGGGTCGCAGGCGAGCGGAATCGGCGTGCCGACCGCTGCGAACAAGGCGGCGACCGCAGGAGCCGCCTCGACTGCGGCGCAGTCGCACCAGAAGATGCTGTCGACCGCGCCGAAGGGGAAGAAGGCCACGCTCGAGGAGAAGAGCCAGCCCGCCGACGAGGGGCGATCGCTTTCCCGCCGTGCCGCTTCTGCCCAGCCTGAGAAAATAGCGACGCCGGGTTCCTTGCGCTCAGCCTCTGTCCAAGAGGCCCATCGAGAGGGGCCGGGGACGCCAAAGGCCGAGCAAGTAGGTGGAGGATCGAGCACCCCGGATAGTGAGCCTTCAGAGAGCGCCGCCACGCCGCATCCGGACGTCGTTGCCGACGGTGGTCTGCAGGTGCAGCTGCGAGCCGCTCCCAAGGACAGTATCGTGGCAATACGGGGTCCAGGCGACTCGCGTTTCCGCACTCTGGGTCGGGCCGACGAGCTGCCTGGAAAGGACCAGATCCACCTCCCGGGCTCAGGCAATTATCTGGTTCGTCTGCGCCGTGAGCGCATGAAGGATTTCGTGGCTCAGATCCACGCCAAGACCGGCTTGCCTCCGGCCCAGATCGTGGCCCACATGCGGGAGATCCAGGCGAAAGAGTTGACGCTTGGCGATCTTCAGCACTTTCGCGCCGGTGAGGCGATCGGATTCGAGGTCGATCCGTCCACCGCGCGGGTTCTCGTCGATGGCAAGCCGGTGGGGATGGCGAAGGAGTGGACTGGCCGTCGATTCGGTCGTGGCCGCTGGCTGCAACTCAAGCCCGGCGTTTGGCGCGTGAGTCTGGAAGCCCCTGGTTACAAACGCAAGGACATCGCGGTCGAGATCTTCCCCGGTGCCGAGCCGGCAAGGCGGCGCCTCAGGCTCAGCCTCGAGCCGGCAAATTAGCCGGCGCCGGAGACCTTTCCGCCGTGGCACATCGACGAGCGACGAGCGGCGCAAGGTATGCGGTCTAGCTTGCCCGATCTGATCGCCGCGGCGGCGCCGCGGCTAGCCTCGACCTTTGTCCTCGATTGCGGCCTCGAGTGCTGCCTCATGGCAACGCCGGCTTCACCGATCGTTGCGACGGCCATCGCCTATCGCGTGGGGAGCCGAGACGAGCCCCTGGCGCACGCGGGCATCGCCCATTTCCTGGAGCACATGATGTTCAAGGGGTCGCGCGGGTTCGGTCCCGGCGAGATCGACCGTCTCACCCAGAAATGGGGGGGGAGCAACAACGCCTTCACCTCCCGCGACACGACCCTCTACCACTTCGAGTTTGCGGTGGAGAGCTGGAGACAGGCTCTTGCCATCGAGGCCGACCGGATGGCGGGGCTCGATCTCGATCCGGAGGCTCTGGAAGCGGAACGCCAAGTAATTCACGATGAGATCGCGATGGTCCGCGAAGATCCATGGGAGTCGCTGAGCGAGGAGGTCGAATCGGTTTTCTTTGGCCCGCATCCCTATGCCCATCCGGTCATCGGCGACAATCAGACGCTGAACGCCGTCGGGCGTTCCGACCTCCTCGCGTTCTACCGCCGTTACTATCGCCCGACGAATGCGGTTCTGGTCGTCGTGGGGGATCTCGTGGCCGAGGATCGCCACGTCATCGAGGAGAGTTTCGCCTCGATCGAGCGGTGCTCGGCGCCACGACGTCCCCGCTTACCCCCGGCCACCCAACCCGAACGGGAAAGGGTCGAGACCGGGGGTGGCGATGTTGCCCGGATGCTGCTGGCCCTCCCGGCTCCTGCTACGAGAGACCCTGAAGCGGCGGGGGTGTTGGCGCTGAGCGTGCTCCTCGCCGGTGGCCGCAGCGGCCGGCTCGTTCACGAGCTAGTCGAAGTAGAGCAGCTGTGCACCTGGATCTCAGTGGATCCCTTCGATGCAGCTGAGGCGGGCCTCCTCTTGATTGCGGCGGAAGCGACGCCGGGCGTCGCGCCGGAGCGGGTGGAGGCGAGGGTGATGGAGGAGCTTGCAAAGGTCGGCGATGCCGAGGTCGGGGAGCGCGAGCTCGAAAGGGTCCGCAATCAGCTTGTAGCCGACTGGGTTTTCGATCATCAACGATCGGGCCAACGAGCCTTCTCTTCAGCCCTCGCGATGGCGTCTTTCGATCTCGATTTTCCACGCCGTCGGCTACTGGCCGCGCTCGATTACGACCAGGTTCACTTGCGTTCTCTCGCTCGCGAGGTTTTCGCCTCTCGCAGCAATGGTGTCGTCGGATGGTCACTTCCCTAGTCTGTCGTGGCGGCGCGCACGGGTGCGAACCATGATCCCGCGCCTGACGATTCGCTGCCGCGAGCTTCCCCTTGCGCCGGTTGTCGCTCTGCGCATTTGGGTCGTCGGGGGATCGCGCGCCGAGGCCGGTCCGGGTCAGGCACTCGTGTCCGCGAGAATGCTGACCGAGGGAACGAGGCGCAGGGATTGGCGGCGGATCGCGGAGCTTTCCGAGGTTTCAGGCATCGACATGGATGGTTTCGCCGCGCTTGATGTCCATGGGCTGGCCATCGATGCGCTCTCGCGCGATTTGAATGAGGTGTTGGACTGGGCCGCTGAGCTATTGCTGGAGTCGGATTTCCCGGAAAAGCGATGCCGTTGGGTGGCACGGCAGGCCGCGGGCGAGTGGATGGCGCAGCTCGATCAACCGGAGGTGAGAACCGCCTGGGTCTTCAATGACCAGCTCTACGCTCCGAATCCGGCGGGTCGTCCTCTCTATGGCTCCCTGGAAGCCTTGGCCGAGATCAATGCCGAGCTCTGCGCGACCTACCACCGATCGGCGTTGTCGCGGCGGGTGATCGTGGCGGTGGTGGGAGCGATCCAAGAGGAGGCTGTCGAGCAACTCCTGAGAGATCGGCTAGCGATTCTAGCTGGCGGCCAGGGAGAGCCCGATCCCGTGACCCCGGCCCCGGAGGGCGGAGGCGGGCTGCGCCGAACCATCACTCTCGAACACTCGCAACAAGCGCATCTCTACCTCGGGGCTCTGACCGTTGCGCGCCGCGATCCCGATTACGAGGCGCTGGAGGTGGCGAGCACGATTCTCGGCGGCGGTGCCGGGTTGTCGGGGCGAATCCCAGGGAGCGTGCGGGAAGATAGAGGGCTGGCCTATGCCGTTCACGCCAACGCTGTGGCGGGAGCCGGTTTCGAGCCGGGGCACTTTGTGGTTTACGCTGGGTGCTTGCCGGAGTCGCTCGCCGAGGTGGAAAGCGTGGTGCGCGACGAGGTCGCTAGATTCGTCGAGCACGGTCCCACCGTGATCGAGCTCGAAAACGCCATCTCCTTCCTTCTCGGGCGCGATCCCTTTCATCGCCAGACCGCGGCGCAATGGGCGAGCACCTTGGCGGCGAGCGAGCTCTATGGGCTTCCGTTCGATCGGCCCGAATGGCGCCGTGAGCGATTAGCCGCCGTCGAGCGCGAAACGGTGATGTCCGCCGTGGCGCGATATCTCGATCCGGCCGGCCTGCGCACCACGGTTGGCGTGCCCGCTGGCCATCCAATGCCCTCTCCGGGTATGATGATGGAGACTTAGGGAGAATTGCATGGCACACACCGCGACCGACGACCCCACGCGGGCGGCGCGCCAGGGCATCGAGCTCTGCCGTAAGGGCGACTGGAGAAAAGGCTTTTCCCTACTTGCCGCCGCCGCCGAATCCGAGCAGGGAACGACTGGTCTTCCCGGTCTCTTCTATTCCTACCTTGGCTACGGCATGGCGCGTTACCAGAACCGGGTGCGGGACGGGCTGGCGCTGTGCGAGCATGCCATCAAGATCGAGTTCTACCAGCCGGAGAGCTACCTCAATCTTGCCCGCACCCGGCTCCTGATTCATGACCGGACGGGGGCAGTGGAAGCGGTTGACCGGGGGCTGAGGATCGACCCCGGCTTCGGTCCACTTCTCGAGCTTCGCGACGAGATGGGCGTGCGCCGGCCATCCATCATTCCCTTTCTTTCGCGCCAGAACCCCATCAATCACAGCTTGGGTTGGCTGCGTTCTCGTTTCACGACTCGGCATCCATGATCTGAGAGCCGAGTGGGCGGCGGGGGAGCCGGACCGTGAAGGTGGAGCCGTGCTCCAACTCGCTCTCGACCTCGACTACGCCTCCGTGGAGCTGAGTTGCGTGCTTGACGATGGCGAGTCCGAGCCCCGTCCCTCCCACTTGGCGTGATCGAGCGGGGTCCACGCGATAGAAGCGCTCGAAGATCCTCTCCTGGTCGCTAGCCGAGATTCCGATACCGTGGTCCTCGACCTCGAGGACGGCTTCCTCGGGTGTCGCCTGCAGGCGCAGGTCGACCTCGCTGTCCGCGGGGCTGTATTGCACGGCGTTCATGAGGAGGTTGGAGATCAAGTGTTCAATCGCCTTGCGGTCTCCTGCGAAGGGGACGGGGCCGTGGGCCTCGCATCGCAGGCGAACGCCTCGACCGTCGGCGAAAGGCCGGACCGATTCGAGAGCCTCTTTTGCTACCGCTTCGAGGTCGAAGGTCTCGTTGAGTATCGAGGCGGCACTCTCGAGGCGGGCCAGAGTCAGGAGGTCGCCTACGAGTGCCTCGAGGCGCTGAGTCTGGTGCAGCATTCGGTCGAGGAAATGACGGCCCTTCGCGGGATCCTCCAGGGCTCCCTCGGCGAGAAGCTCCAGATATCCACGAAGCGCCGCGAGCGGGGTCTTGAGCTCGTGGGATACGTTGGCGACGAAGTCTCGACGCATCGCATTCAGACGCCGTTCAGCGCTGGTGTCATGAGCGACCAGAATGGCGCCGTCTCCGCTTCCTGTCGGTTGGCATTCGACGTTCAGATCGACGACCTTGGGGATTTGAAGCGCGATCTCGGCTTGCTGCGCCTCGCCTGACGCGAGCACCTGGCGAACGAGACGAGCGATAGCCGGGTGTCGGGTGAGCTCGAGCAAAGAAGCTTCGCTCACCTTTGCCCGGCTCTGGAAGAGCTTGCGAAACATGTGGTTGGCGACGCGAGGGCGGCCCTCGGCGTCGACGAGCAAGACTCCCTCTGGGAGGTCGTCGAGGACCTTGCGGAGGCGATCGCTCTCTCTCATTGCCGCCGTGAGCCGGGAGTGGCCCTCGGCAAGTAACCGTTGCAGGTTCACTCTCAGCAGGTGCGTCTGACTCGTACCCAGATCCGCAAGCCCAAGCAAGGGGTTGCCAGGCTCCGCTTGGGCCATTGCCACCGTGATTCGAGCCAGCGGATCCACCCAGCCGCGATAAACCCAGCGTGCCAGAAGCCAGGCCGGGAGCGCTGCAGCGAGCAGCGCGAGGAGAATCGCCAACGCCGACTCGAGGCTCAACCAACTAGGTAGTGGCACTCTGCGGACGAGGATCAAGACGCTGCGCGGTCCGGCGGGGGAGGAGATCGGGCGAGCGGCGGCGAGGAACTCCCGGCCCCCCTCGGCGTGGACGACCCGGTGGGCCGACCCCCCCGCCAAGGCCTCGTGAGCGAGGGCGGTAAAGAGCCCGGGAACGGGCTCGGAGAGACCGACGTCGCTGTCAGCGCGAACCCGTCCGCGGCCATCGACCAGGATCGCACGCAGGCTGGATAGATTCGTCGAGGAGCGCAGGGTCTTCGAGACTCGGTCGAGAGGCAGGTTTTCCAAGGTGCGGGCGACCAGCGCAGTGGTTTCCGACAGATTGGCCGCAGCGTGGACGGTTCGGGGGGCCACGAGGAACTGCGCGAGCGCCAGGTAGAGGATGCCGGCGGCGACAGTGGGGATGAGGAAGGCGAGGGTCAAGCGGCGCATGGCGATGACGTCCTTTGCACAGAGTTTAAGCGAGCTTCACACGGTTGTCACACGCAGGGTGCACACTAAGAGAGCGGTTGGACGGCGATAGGGCCGAGGCAACGGACCCTCGCGACCGTCCATCCGCATCTACCGTACGACACGAGCTTCGACCATTGGCACTCACGACAACCCGGACGAGAGACCAATGATGGTGCGTTGGAGGAGATGGCTGAGGATCACGGGAATCGCAACATCGGCTCGGGCGGCTGCCCTTGCCGACTGGCAACAGGCCCCCGGGTCCCTCCTGCTTCTTGCCGATCAGCCCGGGCTTGGGAGCTGGCCCATCACCGGCGGCAGCTCTATCCAGATGGACAAGGAGCAAACAAAGCCGGAGAGGGCGCGGAAAGTTCGCAAGTTCTTCGACTGGGCGTATCACAACGGCCAGCAGATGGCGGCCAGCTTGGGCTACATTCCGATCCCAGACAGCCTGGTCGAGCTGATCGAAGAGACCTGGGCCAGGGAGATCGGGTCGACCTCGGGAGCTGCGGTCTGGACGAGTGGAATGTAACGGCCCGATGCTTTCCAGCCGACCGGCGATGGTTTGACATTCTCACAGGGGGAGGAGCTAAACTCATAGCTCCTCCCCCTGTTCGCTTACGGCGCCCCGGACATGGAAGTCATCCTACCCTCTAGCCCCGGACGTAAACGGCTCCGGTGGCAGAGCACCGCTGACCGCCTCTTCGCGTGGACGGTACGGGGCTTCGCGCTCCTCGTTCTCGCGGTCTTGATCGCCATTCTCATCGCTCTGCTGCATGGCGGGTGGCTGGCGCTCAAGACCTTTGGCTTCGGGTTCCTGACCAGCACTGCATGGAATCCCGTCACCAAACAGTTCGGCGCCCTCGTAACCATCTACGGCACCCTGGTGACCTCGGCGATCGCGATGCTGATCGGAGTGCCGGTGAGCTTCGGGATCGCAATCTTCCTCACCGAGCTGTGCCCTCGCTGGTTGAAGCGCCCCTTGAGCACGGCAATCGAGATGCTAGCGGCAATTCCTAGCATCATCTATGGCATGTGGGGTCTGTTCGTTCTCGCTCCGCTGCTGTCGGAGAGCGTGCAGCCGTGGGTGACGGATCACCTGGGTTCGTGGCCGCTCGTTGGTCATCTCTTTCAGGGTCCACCGATGGGCATTGGCATGTTCACCGCCGGCTTGATTCTCGGCATCATGGTCATTCCCTTCATTGCCTCGGTCACCCGCGACGTCTTCGAGACGGTGCCGCATGTGCTCAAAGAATCGGCGTTCGCTCTCGGCACGACGACTTGGGAGGTCATCTGGAACGTCGTGTTGCCCTATTCGAAGAGCGGAGTGGTGGGCGCGGTCATGCTCGGGCTGGGCCGTGCCCTAGGCGAGACGATGGCGGTCACCTTCGTCATCGGCAACGCACACCAGATCAGCGCATCCCTCTTCATGCCAGGCAACACGATCTCGTCGATCCTCGCCAACGAGTTCACCGAAGCCATCGGGAACACCTATACGTCCTCGCTGATCGCTCTGGGGCTGATCCTCTTTCTCATTACCTTCATCGTGCTCAGCCTCTCGAAGTTGCTGCTCCTCCGGTTGGCCCGGCGCGAAGGACGGCGCGCTTAGGAATGCGGACGCTGTCACGCTATCGCCGCCGGCGCGCCCTCAACTATCTAGCCCTCGGGCTCTCGATGGTGACCGTGGCGTTCGGTCTCTTTTGGCTCGCCTGGATCCTCTGGACGCTTCTCCGGTTGGGAATCCATGGCATGGGCCTCAAGCTGTTCAGTCAATCGACTCCACCGCCGGGAAGCGACGGAGGGTTAGCCAACGCGATGGTCGGGAGCTTGGCGATGACGGGTATCGCGACCGCGGTAGGCGCCCCAGTAGGGATCCTCGCGGGTACCTTCCTCGCCGAGTATGGAAAGTCCGGCTGGGTCGCACCGATCATTCGCTTCATTAACGACGTCCTCTTGAGCGCCCCTTCGATTCTGATCGGTCTCTTCATCTACGAGGTGATGGTGGTCAACATGCATCACTTCTCCGGGTGGGCGGGAGCCATGGCCCTCGCCATCATCGTGATCCCGGTGGTCGTCCGTACCACGGAAGACATGTTGCGCTTGGTCCCCTCGAGCCTCCGCGAAGCCGCCGCCGCGCTCGGCGCGCCACGCTGGAAGGTCACGGTGCTGATCGCGTATCGAGCGGCCCGGGCGGGCATCGTGACCGGAATCCTGCTCGCCGTGGCACGCATCACCGGTGAGACCGCGCCTCTGCTCTTCACCGCCCTCAACAATCAATTCTGGAGCATGAATCTCAATGGGCCGATGGCGAACCTCCCGGTCGTCATCTTCCAGTTCGCGATGAGCCCTTATGCTGATTGGCAGCGGTTGGCATGGGCCGGTTCCTTGTTGATCACGGCCGGCGTCTTGGCGCTCAATATCATTGCGCGTGTGGCGTTTCGAGAGAAAGAAACGAGGTAGGAGATGGAGCGAGTCACGCATCCCGACCAAACGGATCGAGTCGACAGCGGAGATGCCAAGTCCGAGGGGCCGATCAGCGTCAGTGTTGGCGTCACGAACTGGACGTCGAGCCAACCGATCGAAAGGCTCGAGAAATGCCTCGTTACGGAGGACCTCAACTTCTACTACGGTCGGACCCACGCCATCAAGGACGTCAATCTCGAGGTGCCTGCCCGCCTGGTCACCGCCTTCATCGGACCTTCGGGTTGTGGAAAGTCGACCCTCCTGCGGTCGTTCAATCGAATCTACGAGCTCTATCCGAACCAACGCGCGACGGGCAGGATCCTTCTCGACGGAGAGGACATTCTTTCCTCGAAACAGGATCTGAATCTCCTGCGCAAGAAGGTGGGGATGGTGTTCCAAGCCCCCACCCCGTTTCCGATGTCGATCTACGACAACATCGCCTTTGGCGTGCGCCTCTACGAGCCCTTGAAAGCCGGCAAGATGGATGAACGGGTGGAGTGGGCCTTGCGCAAGGCCGCCCTTTGGGACGAGGTGAAGGACAAGCTAAAACAGACCGGTCGCAGCCTCTCCGGCGGACAGCAGCAGCGTCTGTGCATCGCCCGCGCCATCGCGGTCAAGCCCGAGGTGATTCTATTGGACGAGCCGACTTCGGCTCTGGACCCAATCTCCACGGCCTTCATCGAGGAGCTCATCACCGAGCTCAAGAAGGACTATACGGTGGTAATCGTCACCCACAATCTGCAACAGGCGGCGCGCGTGGCGGACTTCACGGCGCTGCTCTACTTGGGCGAGGTCGTGGAGTTCAACGACACCAAGTCGATGTTCACCAACCCGGACAAGAAGCAGACCGAGGACTACATCACCGGCCGCTTCGGATAGTCACGGTTTCTCGGGGCCGCCGTCGGCAACGGTCGCGACCCCCTGTAACAGCTTCGTCATAGGACAGAAAGAGCGCCGCCGCGCGCAGAGGCTAGCCTCTCTCGTGGGATGCCCGAGTGGGGCATCGAGCCACTAGAGGAGATCAATGCGGTGCTCGCCGCCGCGCAACTGAATCTCGGAGGATGCAAGGAATGACACGCGAGAAGAAGACGAAGTCCGGTGCCTTGGCGGTGACCGCGGCGGCTCTGGCCATGGTGCTCGGGATGGGTGCCTGGAGCCCGGCGCACGCGGGGGACGTGACGATCTCGGGCAAGTTCTACGGTGACGTGACCTCGAAGACCAACAAGGACGAGGTGACGGGCCAGAAGAGCAGCGACAGCGGATTCGGGGTGGACATCAAGCGCTTCTACGTTTCTGTGAACTATAAGTACGACAGCATCTGGTCGGCGAACTTCACCACGGACATCGGTGACACGAACCACCACTACGACGTTTTCGTCAAGAAGGCCTACATCCAGGCCAAGCTCTCCGATGCCGTCGTGTTCCGGCTCGGTTCCGCCGATACGCCGTGGATTCCGTACGTCGAGGGCCTTTACGGATACCGCTACGTCGAGAACACCTTGATCGACCGCTTGCACTTCGGCAACTCAGCCGACTGGGGAGTTGCGTTCCAAGGCAAGCAGGGGCTCGTCGACTATCAGATCAGCATGGTGAACGGCCGCGGCTACGCCAATCCCGGCCGCAGCAAAGGGGAGGATTTCGCGGGAAGGATCGGGTTCAAGCCGGTCAAGGGCCTGACCATCGCGATCGGCGGATACACCGGCAAGCGTGGCCTCGACAGTGACACCTCCCCCGCGCTGCACACCGCGTCCCGCTTCGACGGCGTTGTCGCCTACATGAACGAGCACTTCCGGGTTGGCGCCGAGTACTTCAGCGCCGACAACTGGACCACCGTAACCTCCGCCGCCAAGGACAAGGCGGATGGTTTCTCGGGCTGGTTCTCGGTTCCGGTCAAGAGCGGCGTCGATGTCTTCGGGCGCTACGATTCAGCCAATCCGAGCAAGGACTTGAACCCGGGGCTCAAGGACAAGTACTTCAACCTGGGCGTTCAGCTCCATCCGAACAAGGCCTTGCTCGTGGCCTTTGCCTACAAGCACGAAGAGGTCGACTCGGGCTTTGGGGGGAAGGTGAACGGAGTCGGCAGCAACACCCCGAACTCGAAGGGGAAGTCCGACGAGATCGGCGTGTGGACTCAGTTCAAGTGGTAATCACCCGCGACCGAGCCAAACGCCCGGGGCCCGAGAGATCGGGCCCCTTTTGTTTGCGTCCCCGCGGGGCGGCGCCGCAGCTAGAAGCCGTAATAGATGACGAAGTTGAAGCTCTTGTCGAGGTAGGTCGTGGGACCCCCGATTGGCTTGGTCTTCCAGGAGTCGTACTCGACGATGAGCTGCATCTCCTGGCGAACTTGATAAACCAGCCCGGGAACGAGCTCCTGCTCCGTGGCCGCCGCTCCAACGTACCTCACTCGACTGTAGTTGACACGCAGGTTCAGGCGCGGCGCCACTTGCCATCGCGTGCCGATCAGCCAGTAGGTCGCGTCGTCGTATCCGAGGCGAGAGCCCGGGTGCGAAGCATTGTCGAGCTCGCCTCGCTGCTTCAGCCACTCGACGTAGCTGATCGATGGTCCGAGCTCGAGAGTGAGATCGGCGGCCGCCTGACGCAGTGCGAAGCCTTGGCCGTGGAAGCGCTCGATGCGCCCGTCGAGGCCCGAAAGGCCGAAGGTCAATGAGCCTCCGCCGGGAAGCGTCCAGCGCGGCGCGAGCCGGATCGTCGCGGTATCGCGCAGACGAGCGTTGGGATCGCTCTCGACGTCGCGGCCGTCGAGGGAGCCCGCCACGTGGTCATTGTTGGTGAAAAACTGCAGGGAATAGTCGATGCGGAGAGGCGGCCGGGCGGTGTGCTGGCCGACGAGCTCGACGCCGAAATCCGGGTTGAGCTTCAAACCGTTGAAATACTGGATATCGCCGAAGAAGGAATCGTCCCAAAAGATGCCGACCCGCCGATAGAACTTGCCCGCGCGGAGCTCTCCCACCGGGGTCTTCGTCCAGGCGTAGGCCTCCTCGACCCAGAGGTTCGAGGTGAAGAACTGACGCAGCTTGCTGTCCCGGGCGCGCAGGTCGACGTGAAGGCCGTAACGCCCATCCGCGCTCTTGGCGTTGAGCGTGCCGTAGAGCGTGTAGACCTCGAAGTAGTCCTGGACCCCGGCGAGGGTGGGGTCGTAGTAGTAGAGGTAGATGCCACCCGCGAGCTTGACCGAGGGCTTGGCCGCCTCTTGTCCGCTCGTGCCCGACCACGCCAACGCGGGGCTCCAGAGGGAAAGAGCGAAGAGCGCGACGAGCGCTAGAGCCGGGCGGTTGCGTCCGTGTATCGAATCAGGGGTACCTCGATCTCGTCCCATAGCGAACCTCCCAGTCCAACCCCTTCGTGGGCTGGAGAGTATACGGGAGGGCGTGCTGCGAGGATTTCCCGGCTTGCGACGAGAAGAGGGGAGCTAGCCCTGTTGGTTCTGGCCACCCCCCGCGCGATGGCGGATGTCCAGACCTTCGACGTAATAGATAACGTCCTCGCCGATGTTGGTGGCGTGGTCGGCGATGCGCTCCAGATTGCGGGCGATGAGCAGCAGGTGAACCGCGCGCCGCACCGCATTGCGATCCGCGATCATCAAAGTGACGAGCTCGTCGAAGATGCGCCGATACAGGGTATCGATCTCGTCGTCGCCCCGGCAGACGGTCAGCGCCAGCTCGGCGTCCCGGCGCACGAACGCGTCGAGGCTCGAGTGGACCATCTCTTGGACCTTTCGGGACATCTTGGGCAGGTCCACGTAGGGCTTGAGCAAGGGCTCTTCATTGAGCGGAACGGTCGCTTGCGCGATGTTAACCGCGGAGTCTCCCATCCGCTCGAGATCGGCGGTGATCTTCATGACCGCGATGAGGAGCCGAAGGTCGACCGCGGCCGGCTGGCGCCGAACGAGGACGCTGTGGCAGGCTTCGTCGATCTCCTTCTCGAGGCGATCGACCGCGCGATCAACCACGATGACCTCCTTTGCCGCGTCGCGGTCTCTTTCCACGAGCGCCCGCGTGGCGGTGCCGATCATCTGCTCGACGAGCCCGCCCATCTCCAAAAGAGACTCGCGAATTTGGGCCAGGTCCTGGTCTAGAGGTCTTTCCATGGGGACTCTCCCGTCTTCTTGGTCCGCTGCGCGGCGCCCTTGGCTTGGTCCGGCTCAAGCGCGCAGGCGATAGCCTACGCCGATTACGGTTTCGATGCGATCCGCCTCGGCTCCGAGCTTCTGACGCAGTCGCCGGATGTGGGTGTCGATCGTGCGGCTATCGACCTCCTGAGAATAACCCCAGACGTCGCTCAGCAGCTGGCCGCGGGTCTGAACCCTCCCACGGCGTTCGGCTAGGACTTTGAGGAGCCTGAACTCGGTAGCCGTCAATACGACCTCCCGGTCACGGACGAACAGTCGATGCCCGGCGATGTCCAGGCGCAGTCCGCCGATCTCGAGCAGGCTCTCCTCCGGGGCCGAGTTCTCTGCCCTGCGTAGCACCGCCTTCACTCGCAAGACCACTTCGCGAGGACTGAACGGCTTGGTGATGTAGTCCTCGGCGCCCAGCTCCAAGCCAACGATCCGATCGACCTCTTCCCCTTTTGCCGTGAGCATGATGATCGGGAGCTGGCGCGAGCGTGGATCGCGCTTGACGATCTTCGCGAGCTCGAGCCCGTCGAGTCCCGGCAGCATCAGGTCGAGCAGCATGAGATCGGGGAGCTTCTCGCGAACCCGCTGCAGCGCTTCGTCCCCTCGCTCCGCGGATTCCACCTCGAAACCTTCCTGTTCGAGGCGATAGCGCAACAGCTCCCGTAGATCTTCTTCGTCTTCGACTACAAGAATCCGCCCGCTGCTCATCTCGAGGTAAGGCTACCAGGAATCCTTCCGCAGAAGTTGTTGAAAAAGCTGTGGAAATGGGGTTGAGAACGGGCCCTAGCCTCAAGCTGGATGGGCAGTTGCGCTCTTTGAACAGAGAATTGTGCAATGGGCCAAGTGACTGAAAACAATATGGATAGATCGATTCTCTCAAGATTGTCGATGGCCATGTAGTTGCCGCGTCAACGATTTCCACAGAACGGGCCGTGGCGGCGCTTTGACAAGGTTGTTAAATTCTTGTGGCACAGGCGGTTAGCGAGGTCTGGCGAAAGAAGTGAAGAGGGGAGGGGGCGATCCCCTCCCCTCGGAGATGGGGTGGCTCGAGTGATGCCTCGCTCAGTTCGCGGAACCCTGCGGCGCGGCTCCTCCCTGCCCGGGGCGCGGCCGCGCCTGCCACCAAGCCCGGATCGTCGCGAAGCGAGCCTGCTGGTCCGAGGTGAGCAACTTGGCGAACTGGTCGGCGCCGCTCTGACGCAGAGCGCGGAGCTGGTCGCGGATGCTCTTCTGTTGAAGAAGGAGCGTGCCGATCGCGCTGGGATCGGGGTTGGCCGAGCTCATCAGCTGGAAGAACTGCTGCCGGTTCTGCTTCAGCTGGTCGCGGAGTGGAGCAGCCTGCTGCTTCAGGTTGGCGATCAACGTCTGGGCTTGGGTGATCTGGTCCTGCGTCAACTGGAGGAATTGAATCATCTGCTGTCCGAGGAGACCCTGACCGCCGGGCCGGCCCATGCCGCGATCGTGGCGGCCGGCGGATCTCCACTGGTGTCCTCCGCCTGCGGCGCCGTAGGTCTGCGCCGTTACGGGCAGGGCGAGGATCAGGGCGAGGGGGGCGACGGTGAGGATGGTTCGAAGTTTCATGGCATCTCCTTTCTCAGTTCCTGGCGACCCGATCGATCTGTCGATTGCGGGGGTCGTGGCTCGCAATCAGAGTGTGAAACCCGCAACTCGAGAGGTTCTTGCGCTGTGATACTTTGGCTCCCCGCTGGGAGTGACTCTCAGCTCTTCTGGGAGGAAGTATGGAGGAGGCTTTGAAACGTACCCCCCTTTATGAGAAACACGTTGCCGCCGGCGCCAGGCTGGTTCCGTTCGCTGGCTGGGAGATGCCGGTTCAGTACACGGGCGTCCTCGAAGAACATCGCGCGGTTCGCGAGGCGGTCGGACTGTTCGATGTCTCTCACATGGGAGAGATCATTGTTCGTGGCCGAGATGCTGAGGCCTATCTCCAGCGGTTGACCCCGAACAACGTGGCTCAGCTGACTCCGGGTCGGGCCCATTACAGCGGCCTTCTGACCGATGCGGGAACCTACATCGACGATCTATTGATTTACCGGATGGCTCCAGCGGAGTTCTTGGTCGTGGTCAACGCCGCCAACACGGACAAGGACTTCGCGTGGATGGAGAGTCGAAGGCAAGGGGATGTGGAGCTCGACAACGCGAGCGACCGTTATGCCCTGCTCGCGCTTCAGGGCCCGCGGGCCGTCGAGACGCTTGCGCCGCTCGTCGATCCCGCCGTGCTCGACCTCAAGTACTACCGATTTACCCAGGGCACGGTAGCGGGCCGGCCGGCCCTGATCTCGCGAACCGGCTATACCGGGGAAGATGGTTTCGAGCTCTACATGGATCCAGGTGAGGCGCCGAGAACGTGGGACGAGCTCGTCGAGGCCGGTGCTTCCAGCGGCCTCCTGCTAGCCGGATTGGGGGCGAGGGATACCCTGCGGCTCGAGGCGGGGATGGCGCTCTACGGGCACGACATCGACGATACGACCACGCCGCTCGAAGCCGGGCTCGACTGGGTCGTCAAGCTCGACAAGGGCGATTTCATCGGCCGCCAAGTCCTCGTCAACCAACAGCGGGAGGGGATCGCGCGCAAGCTCGTCGGTTTCGAGCTCGAAGAGCGGGGAATCGCGCGTGAAGGGTGCAAGGTGATGGCGGAGGGCAAGGAGGTCGGCAAGGTGACCAGTGGCACCTTCGCTCCCACCTTGGAGAGGGCCATCGGGATGACGTACCTGCCTTTGGCGCTTGCCGAGCCCGGTACCGAGATTGCCGTCGAGGTGCGGGGCAAACGCCGAGCCGCCAGGGTCGTAGCGCTCCCTTTTTATCGGCGGTCTCGCTGAACGGGAACGGATCTGCCGGGGCTGCCGCGGATATAATGATGCCGTCCCGAGGGGCGGGAGAGCATCGATCCGCAAGCGACCAATTCTAGTTGGCGTTTCTTCCCTATCGGAGGTGAACACGATCATGTATCCGGAGAATTACCTTTATACGAAGGAGCACGAGTGGATTCAGGTGGACGACGATACCTGCGTGCTGGGGATCACCGAGTTCGCTCAGAAGGAACTGGGCGAAGTCGTATTCGTCGAGCTGCCCGAGATCGGTCAGGTTTTTGACGCTAGCGATGAAATTGGCACGATCGAATCCGTCAAGGCGGTGGCGGAAGTCTATACGCCGGTGGCCGGAGAGGTGGTGGAGGTCAACGAAATGCTTCTCGACGACCCCGACCTGCTCAACGACGATCCGCACGAGGACGGATGGCTGGTCAAGGTCCGGTTCTCCACTGAAGAGGACCTCGACGGCTTGATGAATGCTGCGGAGTACGAAGAGTACGTGAACAGCGAGGGTTAGAACGCGGGGCGATGACCCCGTCTCGGGGATAGACGATGACCGTAATCCGCGACGAAGCAAGTCCTGAGGTGAAAGACGCTGCAAAGGACCGCCGTCCGGCGGCGCCGGTTCTCGAGCGAGAGTCTTTCGAAGATCGCCATCTCGGATCTCGAGCCGCGCATGTGGAAGAGATGCTCCGGGTCCTCGAGGTCGAGTCGCTCGAGCAGCTGATCGCCGAGGCCGTTCCCGATGCAATCCGCGCCGCGAAGCCGTTGAAGCTGGAGCCTCTGCCCCCAACGGGGCTGTCGGAGCCCGAGGCGCTCGGCGAGCTTGTCCGCATGGCGGCCAACAACGAGCTCTTCCGTTCTTTTCTGGGGATGGGCTACGCGGAAACCATCGTTCCTGGGGTCATCCAGCGCAACGTGCTCGAAAACCCCGCATGGTACACCCAGTACACCCCGTATCAGGCCGAGATTTCGCAGGGCCGCCTGGAAGCGCTCCTCAACTTCCAGACCATGATCGCGGACCTGACCGGGCTCGCGGTGGCCAACGCTTCGTTGCTCGACGAGGCGACGGCCGCGGCGGAAGCCATGCATATGTGTTGGGCGATCGCGAAGCAGGATCGTCCGGCGTTCTTCGTCTCGCGGGATTGTCACCCCCAGACGATTGCGGTGGTCTCGACGCGCGCGGAGGCACTCGGAATCGAGATCGAGATCGGCGATCCGCAGACTTTCGACCCATCTCCGGGACACGCGGCCGGAATACTTCTCCAGTACCCGACGAGCGACGGCAGAATCGAGGACTACAGCGAGATCTGTCAGCGAGCCCACGAGTCGGGAACCCTCGTGGTCGCGGCCTGCGATCTGCTTGCCTTGGTCTTGCTGCGGCCGCCCGGGGAGTTCGGAGCCGACATCGCCGTCGGCTCGAGCCAGCGTTTCGGGGTGCCCCTGGGCTACGGGGGTCCACACGCCGCATTTCTCTCAACCCGCGATGAGTTCAAGCGCCAGATTCCAGGTCGCATCATCGGCGTCTCCCACGACCGCCTGGGTAACCCGGCCTACCGCATGGCGCTCCAGACCCGGGAACAGCACATTCGCCGTGAGAAAGCAACGAGCAACATCTGCACCGCGCAGGTCCTCCTTGCCGTGATGGCGGGGATGTACGCCGTCTACCACGGCCCCCAGGGTCTGCGGCGCATCGCTCGTCGGGTCCACGGACTGACCGCCGTCCTGGCCGCGGGTCTGAGGGAGAGCGGCTTCAACCTCGGCACGTACCCGTTCTTCGATACCCTGGCCATCGATCTCGGAGAAGGGAGCGTGGATCCGCTGCTGGAGCGCGCCCGAGAGGCGAGGATCAACCTGCGTCGGCTGGATGAGCGCAGGGTCGGCGTCGCGCTCGACGAGGCCACGACGATCGCGGACGTGGAAACCCTCTTGCGTCTCTTCGGAGCCAGCGGCCCGAAAGACTCCTCGCGCGAAGGAGCGGTCGATGCGTCGCCGATTCCAAAGCCGCACGCGAGAACGGGGGAGTTCCTCACCCATCCGGTCTTTCACCAGTACCACACCGAGCATGAGATGTTGCGCTACATCAAGCATCTCGAGTCCAAGGACCTTTCTCTGGTGCACTCGATGATCCCGCTCGGCTCGTGCACCATGAAGCTCAACGCTACGACCGAGATGGTGCCGATCAGCTGGCCGGGGTTCTCCGGTCTTCACCCCTTCGCACCGGTCGAGCAGGCCCGCGGCTATGGGGAGCTGTTCACGAGCCTCGAGCGCTGGCTCTGCGAGGTGACGGGCTTTGCCGCGGCGTCGCTGCAGCCGAACGCTGGCTCGCAAGGCGAGTACACGGGACTGCTCGTAATTCGCGCCTTTCATCGTTCACGAGGCGAGGAGCAGCGCGATGTCTGTCTGCTCCCGGTCTCCGCCCACGGCACCAATCCGGCATCGGCGACCATGGCGGGCTTGCGCGTGGTTACGGTGGCCTGCGACGAGCACGGCAACATCGACGTAGCGGATCTCCGCGCCAAAGCGGAGAAGCATGGCGAGCGCTTGGCGGCGCTGATGGTGACCTACCCCTCCACCAACGGAGTTTTCGAAGAGGCCATCCGCGAGGTCTGCGAGGTGGTCCACCAAGCGGGTGGGCAAGTCTACTTGGATGGCGCCAACATGAATGCCCAGGTCGGCCTCTGCCGCCCCGGCGACTATGGAGCGGACGTCTGTCACCTGAACTTGCACAAGACTTTTTGCATCCCTCATGGTGGAGGAGGGCCCGGGATGGGGCCGATTTGCGTCGCCGGTCACCTCGCGCCGTTCCTCCCTTCTCACCCCCTGGTCAATGTGGGGGGCGAAGATGCGATCGGACCCGTCGCGGCCGCTCCGTGGGGAAGCGCTGGCATTCTTCCCATTTCTTGGGCTTACATCGCGCTCATGGGTGGCGAGGGATTGACCCAAGCCAGCCGTCTGGCGATTCTCAACGCGAACTACATGGTGGCGCGGCTTGCCGAACATTATCCGGTCCTCTTCACCGGAGCACGCGGCCGAGTCGCGCACGAGTTCATCGTCGATTTGAGGCCGTTCAAGACCACGGCGGGCATTGAAGCCGAGGATGTCGCCAAGCGTCTGATGGACTACGGCTTTCACGCTCCGACCATGTCCTTCCCGGTGGCCGGCACCCTGATGATCGAGCCCACGGAGAGCGAGTCGAAGGCTGAGCTCGACCGCTTCTGCGATGCGATGATCTCCATTCGCGAGGAGATCCGCGCCATCGAGCGGGGTGGCGGCGATCGCAACGACAATCCACTCAAGAACGCTCCTCATCCAGCGTCGGTCCTCGTCGATGGCGAGTGGTCGCACCCCTACTCGAGGCAGGTTGCGGTCTATCCGCTGCCGAGAACCCGCGAGCGCAAGTTCTGGCCGGCGGTGGCTCGTATCGACAACGCGTGGGGCGACCGCAATCTCTTCTGCACCTGCCCGTCGCCTGAGGAATTCGCGGCAGCGGGAGGCGGCGTGGGTCGCGTGGACGGAGAGTGAACCGACTCGAGCCCGTCCTCGTCGGTTTCTTCTTCGCTTCGTGGGGACTTGCTCTCCTCTATTTGGTAGGGATCGTTCCCCTTCCCGAAAGCCTGGCTCTCTCGCTCTACAGCCTATATACGGTCGCCGCGGTGAGCGGTTGGCTAGCCGGGAACATCTACGTACACCGTGCCCGAAGACTGCCGCGAGAGCTCAAACGACGGGTCTTTCTGCTCTACTTCGTGGGCCCTCCAGGCCTTCTCTATCTGCTGCGCGCCATGGCCCCGGTGCGCGCGCAGCAAGCGGCGCCGTTGGTGCCGCTCTATGCATGGGGAGTCTTCGCCGTTTTCTTCTTCGTACCGCTGACCTTCCGCACGCGACAACCGGAGAAATTGGGGGGATCGCGAAGAGAAGATCATGAGCGCTAGGGACGGTCATCGGGAAGATCGGCCAACGACATTCGACCTCGAAACGGCGGCGAATCGGATCATCGACGACCTGAGGGCACGGGGATCGGTGCTCGTGGCGCTCTCCGGCGGCGTCGATTCCGCCTTGGTCGCGGCTCTGGCGTGGCGAGCCCTGAGCGATCGAGCGCTGGCGGTGACTACCGTGGCGGAGACGCTTTCCGAACGCGAGCTCGCGCAAGCTCGCCGGGTGGCCGCTGAAATCGGCATCGGCCACCGAGTAATCGAGCACAGCGAGCTCGCCGTCGCGGAGTTCGTTAAAAATCCACCGCATCGTTGCTACGTCTGCCAGGGGTTGCGCATGGATCTTCTGCTCGCTTTGGCGCGTGACGAGGGCTACGCGGTCGTGGCGGACGGGACCAACGCCTCGGATTCGGGCGCCGACCGGCCGGGATTGCGCGCCATCGAGGAGCGGGGAGTCCTCAGCCCGCTGCGGGAGCATGGTCTCGACAAGTCGAGCGTTCGCGCCCTGGCGAAGCGCTTGCGATTGTCGGTGTGGGACCGCCCGGCGAACGCTTGTCTGTCGTCGCGGATCCCCCACGGGCAGCTCGTCACTCTCGGCCGGCTGCAGCGAGTGGAGCAAGCGGAGGAGATCGTCCAGCAAAGGGGCTTTCGCCAGGTGCGAGTTCGCCTCGATGGCGACAGGGCGAGGGTCGAGGTCGACCGATCCGAGGTCGAGCGGCTCCGTCGGCTCTGGCCGGAGATCTCGCTGGCGCTCGAGGCCGCCGAATTGGGCGAAGTGACGTTCGATCCGGACGGATATCGTCCGGGGGGAGCGGACCGGCCGCCCGGCTTGGCTTCGAGAAATCGCGAGGGCGGGATATGACGCGCGAGGAGCTTCGCGACCTCTTGGCCGCGGTCGCGGATGGCAGGATCAGTCAGGATGAAGCAGTCGCCCGAATCGCCCTTCCCCCGGTCGGCGAGCTAGCCTTCGCGGAGCTCGACTACCACCGCGAGATCCGCAACGGCCTTCCCGAAGCGGTCTACGGGGAGGGCAAGACCAACGACGAGCTCTCATCGATCGCGGCTCGCCTCCTCGCGGCACACGGGCGCCTGCTGGTGACCCGGCTCGACCAAGAGAAGGCGACTACTCTCCGTGCCGGCCTCGCGCACGCAAGCTATGACCCGCGAGCTCGTGTTCTAACCGCCGGCGAACCGCATCCGACGTCCGGGCGCACTGTGGGGGTGCTTGCGGCCGGTACGTCCGATCTCGGAGTGGCGGAAGAGGCGGCGCTGGTGCTCGCCTGGTACGGTCACGCCGTCGAGCGACACTACGACGTTGGCCTGGCGGGAGTGCATCGCTTGCTGCGGCGTCTTCCTGCCCTCGATCGGCTGCCGGTAGCGATCGTCGTCGCCGGAATGGATGGAGCGCTGCCGACTCTCGTCGCCGGTCTGCTGGCGGCGCCGGTAATCGCGGTTCCTACCTCGGTTGGCTACGGAGCCAGCTTCTCGGGGCTGTCCGCTCTGCTTACCATGCTCAACGCCTGCGCTCCGGGCATCGCCGTCGTCAATATCGACAACGGCTACGGGGCCGCGGTCGTGGCGCATCGAATCCTCGCATCGCCCGCTCAACCGCCGGAGCGGGAGACGAGCATCGCGTCTCCGTAGGAGTAGAACCGGTAGCCTTCCCGCACGGCCTCGTCGTAGGCGCGGAGGATTCGCTCGCGCCCTGCCAGGGCGCACACCAACATCAGCAGCGTCGATTTGGGCAGATGAAAGTTGGTCATCAGGCAATCGATAACCTTGAAGTCGAAGCCGGGGCGGATGAATAGGTCCGTCCGCGCTTCGATCGCCTCGATCGCGCCTCCGCTCATCAAGGCCGTGGCCTCGAGGGCGCGCACGACCGTCGTGCCCACCGCGACGACCCGTCTGCCTTCTTGGCGTGCCCGCTCGATGCGCGCCGCGGCCGCGGCATCGATCGAGAAGAGCTCTGAGTGCATGATGTGGCGATCCAGATCCTCGACCTTCACCGGGCGGAACGTTCCGGGTCCGACGTGCAAAGTCAGGGCCGTGATCTCGACTCCCTGGCGCTCGATCTCACGCAACAGATCCGGGGTGAAGTGGAGGCCGGCCGTGGGCGCGGCGACGGCTCCTGGTCGGCGTGCGTAGACGGTCTGATAGCGCTCTCGGTCGCGCGCCTCGTCGGGTCGGTCGATGTAGGGCGGCAGCGGAACGTGACCGATCTCCTCGAGAAAAGGCTCGATTGCCGGCTGAAACCGCAAGCGGAGCCGGCCACCCTCCTCGCGATCGACGACCGTTGCGACGATTCCACGCTCGAGCTCGATCCTGGCGTCACGCCGTAGCGGACTGCCGGCCCTTCCCAGGGCCCACCACTCGTCGCTCGGGGTCCGCTCCACCAAGAGAATCTCCACCTTGCCTCCGCTCACCGCACGCCGCCCGAATAGCCGGGCGGGAATGACTCGCGTGTCATTGACGACAAGCAGGTCACCCGCTCTGAGGATTCGAGGAAGATCGCTCACCCGGCGGTGGCGTTCGGCGCCTTCGGCATCCACCAGAAACAGACGGCTCCGGCCACGCGGAAGGGGCTCCTGGGCTATCGCTTCGGTGGGCAGGGAGTAGTCGAAATCATCGGTGCGCACGGCTGGCAAGCTTATCCGAGAGCAATGCCCTCGGCGCGCTCCGCCGAGCCTGCCGATCGTGGATCGAGCCGAGCTCGGGCTCCATCTCCGAGCAGGTTGAAGGAGATCACGGTGAGCGCTATGGCGAGGCCTGGGAACGCCGCGAGCCACCATGCACTGGTCAAGACGGCGCTTCCATCCGCAACCATGTTGCCCCAGCTCGCGGTTGGAGGCTGAACACCAAGGCCGAGAAATGAGAGCGCGGCCTCGACTAGGATGATCTCACCAACGCGTAACGACGCATCGACGACAACCGGCGTGACGGCGTTGGGGAGGAGATGGCGAAAGAAGACGCGCAGTGGTGAAATCCCGAGCCCGCGAGAGGCCAGGATGAAGTCCCTCTTCTTCAGGCTCAGCAACTCGCCCCGAAAGAGTCTCGCGACGCTCATCCATCCCGTGGCGCCTAAAACCAAGATCACGATCCATTGTCCGGTGGGCACCAGAGCCGCGAGGAAGAGAAGAAGAAAGAGTCTGGGGAACGCGAGCAGCGCGTCGACGATCCGCATCAGGACGCCATCTACCCAGGAGCCTGCGATTGCGGCGATGCCGCCGATGGCGATGCCCAGAGCGGCGGAGAGCGCGACGGCGAGAAGGGCGATGGTCAAAGAGACGCGAGCACCGAAGAGCAAGCGCGAGAAGACATCCCGTCCGAACTGGTCGCTTCCGAGCAGGAAGTAGCGGTGGTCGCGTACCCCGGTGGCGGACAAGTTGGCCACTTCCCCGGGCGCAATCTCGGTTTCCCTTCCTTGGCGCTCGAGCAGCAGCGCCCCCGGCGTTCGCTTGACCCGCTCCGCCAAGAGCCAGCGTCCGTCTCGCAGGTGGACCGCCAGGCGGCTGGCACCCGGAGGCAGGTAGCGGCCAGCGACCGGATCGATTTGCTGGTTGGGGTTGTAGGGCGCGATCAATGGCGCGAGAAGCGCGACCATGGCGAGCGCGGCGACCAGAGCCAAGCCCCAGGGGAGCAGGGCGCGATCCGATCCTCGTGCGCCACTTCTAAACGCCGGTCTCACTGGCAAGCTCTTTTCTGACCCGTGGGTCAAGCCAGGCGTGAAGCAGGTCGGCGGCGAGGTTTCCCACCACGACCATGATTCCACCGAGCGCGGTCGTCGCCATAAGCAGGGGGTAGTCGCGGCTCAGCACCGCGCCGTAGACGAGGCGCCCGACTCCTGGCCACGAGAAGACGACCTCGATCACCAGGGCGCCGCTGAGGAGAAACGGCAGCGAAAGGCCGAGGAGCTGGGCGACCGGTGCGAGGGCACTCCTCAGGCCATGCACCCAGAGGATGCGAGCCTCGGAGAGGCCGCGCGCCCGGGCCGCGAAGATGAAGGGCTGCTGGAGAGTGTCGAGGAGGCTGTTGCGGACGAAACGGGCCACGGCTCCAGCCGCCGAGACACCGAGGACCGACGCCGGGAGGATGAGATGGTGAAGAAGATCGATGGCTCGATCCCACCGTCCGGCGCCGATCGCCGCGACGCTGTGCATGTTGCCGGCGGGAAGGATCGGCCAATGGTAGGCCAAGAGAAGGATGGCCATGAGACCGAGCCAGAAGATGGGGAGTGAGTAGAGGAGCAGCGAGAAGATACGCAGAGCGTGGTCCTTGAACGATCCCGCCCATCGGGCCGACAGGACTCCGATCGGGACGCCGAGCCCGAACTCGATGAGTAAGGCGGCGAGCCCCAGAAGTAGGGTATTCGGCAACGCCTCCTCGAGCACCGTTGTGACCGGCTCGCGATGGCTGAAAGACGTACCGAAGTCCGCGTGGAGCAAGACGGCCGAGAGCCAGCGCAGGTACTGCTGGGGAAGGGGCTGATCCAGTCCGTAGATCTGCCTGATCCGGTCCTGTTGCTGGCGCGACAGGCGCGGGTTCTCAAAGAGATTGGTGGGGTCGCCCGGGGTCGCATGCAGCACGACGAAGGTCGCCGTTACGACGAGGAAAGCGAGAAGGAACGCAGTCAGCAAGCGACGAGCAATGAAACGAGTCATGCCGTATTGGCGATGCCCCCCGGTTGTGGCTCGCGGCCAGGCCGCGAGCGTCGATTGCGCCCCTTCAATTCTTCCGAGCTATCCACCAGCTCTGGAGGTCGAGAAATGCGCTCAAGGCGTTGGGATGGGCGTCCCGTACACGGTCGCGGACCGCATCCAACTGCTCCGGCTCGAGCAGGAAGGTCATCGGCTGATCGTGGTGGAGGATCTGCTGGATCTCGATAAGCCGTGTCTTGGCCGCGGCGAGATTGCTCTGCGCATGGGCCTCCTCGATCAGCTGGTCCACCCTTGGGTTGGAGTAGCTGCCGAAGTTGTAGCCGTTGGCGATGGAGTCGCTGTGGAAGGCGTAACGCAGGTCGAGCGAGGTGTCCATGCCCCAACCGCCGAGCGCCGCGTCGAACTGATGATGAGTCTCCCGAGTGACCAGGGTGTTGAACTCGATGCCTCTCGGTCTCACATCTACCCCGATCTTCTTCAGCTGGCTCTGAATCATCACCGTCGCATCGACTCTCTGACGGTTATCTGAATTGGTCAGGAGCTCGAAGGAGAAGGGAACTCCATTCTTGTCGCGAATGCCGTCTCCGTTGTGGTCGATCCAACCCTCCCGGGTGAGGATCTCCCGAGCCTTGGCGGGATCATAGTGCCAGGGCTGGAGGTTCGGGTCGTGGGCCCAGACATTCGAAAGAATGGGGGAGTCAGCGATCTTGCCGAATCCGTACCAAACGCTGTCGATCAGGGCCTTACGGTCGATGGCGAGGGTGAGGGCCCGCCGTAGGGCGGCGTTGGCAAAGAAGGGGCGGGCGGTGTTCCAGATCACGTAGTCGTATTGGCGGGTGAGGACGCGTAGAGTGCGAATTCCCTTGGCCTTTTGCAGCTGCGCGAGGCTCGCCGGCGGAACTGCCTCGACGAAGTCTAGGCTTCCGGTCAGAAGCTGCGTCACCTGGTTGATCTTTTCCGGGATGACCCGGAAGATCACTCGCTCGACTCGCGGCCGATCGGGCTCGAAGTATTTGGGATTGCGCTCGAGGACGATCTGCTCTTGCGGCTGCCAGCTTGTGAGGATGAAGGGCCCGTCCACGACGAGGTGCTGGCGGAACCAATCGGAATCGTTGCGCCACTTGGAGAAGGGCAGAGCGCTCCATGCATGCTTGGGGAGTATGACCCCTTCGTTGGCATCGAGCAGCTGGGAGGAGTAGACGCTCTTGAAGTCGAAGCGTACCGTGTGGGGATCCACGGCTACGACGTTTTCGATCTGGTCCTTTGCATCCGCGTAATTCCAGGCAACCTCCTTGCTGGTCTGGGCCTTGAAAGTCCAGACCACATCCTCGGCGGTGACCGGCACGCCATCGCTCCACTTTACGTTCGGCCGCAGGTGGAACGTGAGCTGCTTATGGTCGGGCGACCAGTCGTAGGACGACGCGAGCTCGGGGGCCATAGTCGGCGGATGCTTCGTATAGTCCGGCCGCTCATCGAGAAGGTGAAGAAACATCTGGCTAATGACGTCGGCGCTGAAGCGATCGCCTCCCGAGACGATGTCGTTGACGCCGGCGATGTCGATGGTGGTTCCAATCGCCAGAGTACCGCCCCGCTGGGGCGTCGCTGAAGCCGTGCCACTCGGGTGCGGTGGGGTTTCGCGGCGGCATCCAACGGAGATGACGAGAAGAGCCGCCAGGGTGAGTGCTGCGCCTGTCCGCGTACGGAGCATTGCCGATCCGGATGCTACCGGAGGGCCGATGAAGGGTCAAACAAGACGGGGAAAAGAAAAGCCCCGCACTGAGGCGGGGCGAGAACTCCGAAAGGCCGGCAAGCTCAGCTGATCGCGATCTTGCGAGGCTTGGCTTCCTCGACCTTCGGCAGCTCGATGGTTAGCACGCCATCCTTATACGTCGCCTTCACCTTCTCGCTGTCGACGTTGCGCGGCAGCGTGAAGGATCGACTGAAAGTCCCATAGGCGCGTTCGATGCGGTGATACTCCTCCTTCTCCACATCCTTCTCGAAGCGCCGTTCGCCGCTGATCGTCAACACATTGTCCTCGATGCTGAGGCTCACGTCGTTGCGGTCCATTCCCGGCACCTCGACGAACATCTTCAAGGCCTCGTCATCCTCTCGAATGTCGACCGCGGGCAGCCACTCGCGAGTTCGGAGACCTTCCCCGCTGAATGCTGGCGCGAACGCGTCGGTCAAAAACTCATCCATCAAACGGTTCGTCGCCGGGGTAAGCAGGTTTGGACGGTTCCACAAACGGATCTCGGGCATTGCTTCCCTCCTTTCTCTGGGTTGTTCTATGCCTGGGCGCTGCCTGAGCACTATCGCCCATACACTGTGATAAACAGACTGAGATCGGCGCTTATTCCCTGTTCACATTCAATTTATATGAGCGGGAATGGCTAATATAAAAAGCACATCATCCCATTGGATGCGCCATGCGCGGATTCGCTGTAGTGGACGCTTGGTGCTATGCTCGTTGGGATGGCGCGCCGCGGTCTCTTTTCCTTTTCGCGTCGCTTGCTCGTCGCGTCCATCCTCCTGGCGGTTTTCGTCCTCTTCGACATCGCCCTCTTCGGCTGGCTTATCTTTCGCTCACTCTCGCAACACGAGATCGAGCGGGTCCTACTCGAGACTCGCGAGGAAGCTCAGGGGATCGCTCAGCAGATCGAGGGGCGCGCGCGGCGTAGCGGCAAGGACCTGTATACGGCGGTTGCCCTGGAGCGGGAAACTCAGACCTACATCGATTCCGTCCTCCGCCAGCGCGATCTCGTGCAGACCGTGGAGATCAGAGACAAGGACGGGCGTCTCGTCTTTCGTAGCCATGGCGAGGCGACCATTCCGGTGGCGCCGCCAAACGGTGCTACCGGGGGCCATCACGAGCTGCCACCTCAAGTCGAGAAGAAGACGGTTGAGCGGCAGTCGACGTATGAAGTGTCGGCGCCGATCGGGAACTTGGGGATGATCCGTATCGGCATCAGCCAAGGGGTCCTCGAGAAGCGGATTGCGGTCCTGCGCAGCGAGCTCCTGCGACAGGCGACTTTCATCGGCGCCGTGACCTTGGCGCTTCTCGCCTTTGCGTACTTTTCGATCGCATGGTTGTGGCGACGGGGCCGGGTCGTCGAAGAACAGGCAAAAGAGGCCGAGCGTCTGGCCTATATCGGCACCCTCGCATCCGGTCTGGCGCACGAGATCCGCAACCCCCTGAACTCCCTCAACCTCAACATGCAGCTTCTGGAAGAAGAGATCTCGCACGAAAGGGCCGCGCTCAAGGGAGCTCATTCCCGCCGACTCTTGAGCATCACGCGATCGGAGATCAGCCGGCTCGAACGGCTGGTGATCGACTTTCTGTCTTATGCCCGGCCGCGTCCTCTGGAGCTCGAAGACGTCCCCGCGATCTCGCTGCTTGAACGGTGCCGCGAGGTCCTCGCTGGACAATTGCGGGAGGCCGGAGTCGACATCAAGCTGGTGGATCGCAGCAATGGCGCTTGGGTCAGGGTCGACCCCAATCAGCTCAATCAGCTGTTGTTGAATCTCGTCCAGAACGCCGTCAATGCCACCGAGGAGAGCGGTCGTCCAGCGCGGATCCGGCTCGAGGTCTACCAGCACGCGGGCTCTACGGTGTTCGAGGTCATCGACAACGGCGTCGGCTTGTCGCCCGCTGAGCGGGATCGCATCTTCGACATCTTCTACTCGACGCGCAAGGGTGGAACGGGTCTCGGTCTGGCGATCGTTCAGCGGATTGCCAAGGCGCATGATGCGGAGATCGAGGTCGAAAGCACGGCTGGGGTCGGGACCACCGTTCGGTTGCGGCTACCGCCGGCGGGAAGGCGGGTGTCGTCCCTGTCCGAGGACGAAGAAGACGATCGCCTGCGCGAGATTTCGTAGATTCCGCGAGAGCGAAGATCTGAAGAGGAGGAGGTCCCGGCGCGCCGGGCCTAGCCGATCAGGATGGCGCCGAAAGTGCCTCCGGCCCCATAGGTAAGGACCAGCGTGGCTCCGTCCGGCGACGGAGCGAGATGGTCGAGGAGGCCGACCGAAGCGGGCCAGGCGATCGAGCGGGGACCGGAGAAGGGAGGAAGTCTCTTGCGCTGGCGCGCCAGGGCAGCCAGTGCCACCGACGCCGCGCCGCTAGTCGCGCACTCGCCGAGCGCTCCCTTGAGCCCAGTCGCGACCAGGCTCTGGCGCGGGAAGACCCGTTGAAGGGCGCTTGCCTCGATGGACTCCATCGCCGCGACGCCGTTGGCCGCCAGCCACACGGACCCGACGTCGGGAGGTTGGAGGCCGGCCTCCTCGAGCGCCAGCAAGATCGCACGGACCATCGCCTCGGAATCGGGGACCCAGCGATACGTCGCTCCCGGCGACGAGGCCATTCCGACGCCGAGCAGGCGGGCAAAGGGGCGAGAGCCGCGCCTCGAGGCGTAGGCTTCACTCTCGAGCAGGACGGTGGCCGCCCCTTCCGCCAGGACCATGCCGTCCCCTTGCGAGGATTCGCCCTCAATGCGCAGAGCGCCCAGCTGATCGTAGCCGCGCTGATAGACGGCACACCACTCGTCGGTCGTCCCGGCCAACACCGCGTTGCAGCGCCCGAGCGCGATCATCATCTGGGCGTAGAGCAGAGCGGGAGCGACGACGGACTGTTTCTGGGTCAGGGTGGTGCTGGGGCCCTTGAGGCCGAGCTCGATCGACACATGGCCGGCGGGAGCGTTGGCCACGGTATTCGGAAACTCGGAGGGAGGCGCGTCGAGCGGGGAGATGCGGAAGGCGGCCTCGAGGAAGGTCGTCAACGGCCCCGAACCGGCGCTCGAAGTCCCCATGACGAGTCCCAGGCGCTCGTTGCGTTCTTGGTCCTCCGGGAAACGCGCATCGTCGAGCGCCTGCTTGACCGCCGCGACCGCAAATAAGCTAGCACGGTCGAGCCGCCGCGCCCGCATCGCCGGAAGGTAGCTCCCGCTGTCAAATCCCACGACCCGTGCCGCGAGCCGCGCTTGGCAGTTCGGCACTTCGTCCGGCAATAGGTCTCGGATTCCCGATTCGCCAGCCTCCAGGGCATCCAGAACCTGCTCGGGGGAATGACCGAGCGCGGTGACACAGCCGAGGCCCGTGATCGAAAGCGGCGTCAAGCGGCGGTCAAGGCGAGGCAAGCGCTGTTTCCTCCGAACGCAAACGAAGTGGAGAGAGCAGTGCGGATCCGCATTTCGCGTGCCCTGTTGGGTATGACGTCGAGCTCACATTCCGGATCCGGGGTGCGATAGTTCAGCGTCGGGGGCGCCGCGCCGCGCGCGATCGCGAGCGCGGTGGCCGCGGCCTCCATCCCGCCCGCCGAGCAGAGGCAGTGACCGATCGCTCCCTTGATCGAGCTCACCGGAAGGTCCTTCTGCGCGCGATGGCCGAACACGAGGGTCAGGGCGGCGGCTTCGGCCCGGTCATTATGCAAGGTGGCCGTGCCATGCGCGTTGACATAGTCGACGCTCCCGGGGTCCAATCCAGCGTTTTCGAGCGCCGCCAGAATGGTGCGCGCGCCGGCCCCTCCACTCGGCTCCGGCGCCGTCATGTGGTGAGCGTCAGCGGTGAGACCGTAGCCGGCAAGTCGGCAATAGGTTCGGGCACCGCGCTTGGCGGCGGTGTCGCGGCGCTCGAGCAGGAGAATCGCGGCGCCCTCGCCGAGGGTCAAGCCATTTCGTTCCCGGTCGAAGGGCCGACAGGGGCCGGAATCGACGACTCGCAGGGCGTTGAAGCCGGCGTAGGTGAGCTCGGCGAGAACGTCGCTGCCGCCGGTCACGACCAGGTCGGCGAGGCCACAGCGCAAGAGGTCTCCCGCCTGTCCGATCGCCGCCGCGGAGCTCGAACAGGCGGTCACCACCGTCGAGCGGATTCCCATGACGCCGAAGTGGCGCGCCACATGGTCGGTGACCGCGTCCGAGAAGTGGTTGATGATCTGGGACGGCCGTCCCAAGGTTCCGTGGCGCACGAGCCGCCGGTACCAGGCCTCGGCCTCGAACAAGCCGGAGGCGCCTGCCCCAAGGACGACGGCCGCGCGCTCCGAGGCAAGAGCGGAGGGATCGAGGCCGGCGTCCTCTACCGCTTCCCGCGCGGCGAGCAGGGCGAATCGATCGGCTCGCGAAGTTCGTCGCTGGTCGAGTGGCGAGAGGAACGGATAGGAGTACTCGCGATCGTCGATCCAGGCGGCGAGGTTGGTGCGATGGGCGCTCGTGTCGAAGAGCTCTAGGTCACGAATACCCGAGCGGCCCTCGATCAATCCGCGCCAGTAGGTATCGCGGCCAACGCCGAAGGCGCTGACCACGCCGATTCCGGTGACCACGATGTCGTCGGCCGAGCTGCCTGTCACGTTGCCATCGAGTCCGAAGTGAGATCGTGATTGCGACAACGGACTGGGCGGCGAAGGTCTTTCCTTGTCGCTATTGCAAGCGATCTCGACCTTCGTTCCAAGCTTGCCGGCTGGAGAGCGTCCAGCTTTTTTCGGCTCAAGCTAGTCACCCTCTTCCATTTCTTCAAATTCGCTTGCGGTGAGGAAGCGCTCGGGGTCATCGTTGCCGCAAACTTCGCAGGTCGCTTCTCGCACCTCTTCGTCCTCCCATTCGAAGACGTAGCAGGGGCTTTCGCACTCGAGGCAGATGAGATAGTCGGGCATGCAGGCACCTCCTCCGGCCAAGTGGTGAGCGGATCGGTCCGTCGCTGGCCTTAGTATGCCCGGGTTGAGCGAGGAAGGGAAGCTACCGCTAGCTCCAGCAGCTTTCACTGCGGTCCGTGCAGGGGGTGGGCGCGGCGAAAACGTTCGACCCCGGCGGCGAGCTTCTTTGGGCACTCCCAATGGACCGCGTGACCGCAATCCGGCAGCACGTCGAGGGTCGCGTCGGGCAGGGCCCGGGCGATCGCCTCACCGGCGCGCAAAGGGAACAACCCGTCGTACTCCCCCCAGATCACGCCGCTCGGCACACGGATCTGCGCCAGATCGTGATCGTCGTACGCATGCCGCTCGTCGGTCGTCTTCAGAATGTGCCGGACTGCCGGTGAGCGGTATGCGGCGAGAAAACCCCGTCGCGAGCAACGAAGCAGCAGGGGAGGGGAGACGTACATCGCTCGATAGAGCCGGTCCACATCCGGGAGGTCCTCGACATCGACGAGATCACGAACGCGATCCCAGTCGAGGTCGCGGTAGCCGGCGGCGTCGATCAGCAGGAGTCGGGCAACGAGGTTGGGACGATTGCGCGTCAGGAGCGTTGCTACCCAGCCGCCAAGGCTGATTCCCGCGACGGTCACGCGCTTTCCAGGGACTTCCTTCTCCACGAGCCGGGCGCACACCTCGGCGCTCCGTTCAAGCGTCATGGTTCCTTGCGGGCTGCGCGTTCCGCCCAGCTCCGAGAGCTCGGGCACGATCAGCCGACACTCGCCACGGAGCGCTTTCAGGACCGGTAGCCAGCTCATCGCCGTGGCTCCCAAGCCATGCAGGAGGAGCCACGGCTCTCCGTCAGAGGGCCCGACGAGAAAGTAGCGCATCTCGATGTCGCCGAAATGGGCGGTGCGCCGGCTCGCGCCTCCCAGCTTGAGGCGGAGATAGGTCAGGAAGGCGAAGAGTTTCAAGAGCACTCTGAGGTCCTCGACCCTTTCCTGGCCGTCATCGTGGAGCGCTCGGTCCTGTGAGAGGCGGGAAGGATCAAGCTTGCTCGAGACATGGCCTGAGGCAACCGTAAACAGGCCTCATAGCGACATGGGGCCCTGGAGCCAGGAGGGCGTTGGAGGCACGGTGGTCTGGGCCACGTCAGGGTTCAACCACTCGATCAAGGCCGCGTAGCCGAGACTCTCCGGATCGCGATGGAGATAGTCGGGGACCACGCCGATGACCCGAAAGCCCCGTCGAATCTGAAAAGAGAGAGTCGGGTCCCAGATCTCGCCTTGGGCCACGCGCCGCACATAGTCATCCGCGCTCATCTCCGCAGCGTATCGATGATAGCCGCGCAATCTCGCCCCCGCGCGGATGCGGGCAAGCCTCAAGCGTTGAACGAGCTCGCGCCTCGCATCGTAGAGAAGAGATCCGATCCCTATTCCTTGACGCGAGGGCTTGACCATCACTTCCGCTCCGTAGAGCGTGCGCCCCGCCGGATCGTGATTGGTGAACATGCCGCGGTCGGTGAAGTCGCGCCAGGAGCCTTGGACATCGTAGTCGTCCCACAGGACGATCAGGCTCGCGGCCATTCCCACAAGCTCCCCATTCTCGCGGTCGATCGCCACGAGCTGTCCCTCAGGAAATACGGAGAGGTGAGAGGCCAGTTGTTCGCGCGACCAGGGATTAGAGCTGGGATACACCTCGAGGCTCAAATCGATGATGCCGGGGAAGTCTGACGGGCGGGTATTGCGGACCTCAATGCGGGGCTCCTGGCTCATAGCTCCACGACCTCGAGTCGAGAGGCGACCTCGGCCGAGCGCTGACTGTCGCGCAGGGGAAGAACGGTGCCGCGCTTGCGGCTCTCCCCGAGGGTGCTCAGATTGAGCTCACCGATCACCATTGTCTCGATGTTTGGCGATCCTTCCGCGAGGATGCCATCGCGCGCGAAGGGAAAGTCGCTGGGCGTCAGGATCGATGCCTGGCCGTAATTGAGGGAGACGGCGGGAACCATCGGCAGCGAGCCCACGGTCGCGGCATGAACCACGAACATCTGGTTCTCCACCGCGCGAGCGTGGGCGCAGTAGCGTACGCGCAGAAACCCCTGTCGCTCGTCCGTGCAACTGGGAACGATCAGCAAGTTGGCGCCGGCTCGCGCAGCCTCGCGGGCAAGCTCGGGGAACTCGACGTCGTAGCAGATGGTTATCGCCAGCCGCCCGAGGTCGGTGTCGAAGACCCGCAGTCGGTCGTGTGGCGATACGAGCCATTCCTCGCTCTCCCAGCGAGTCATGTGGAGCTTGCCCTGAACTCCACAGCCACCGCCAGGCGAGAAGAGGTAGGACTCGTTGAATACCTCATCGCCGGAACCACATGCCGGAATCGAGCCAGCGACAAGATAGAGGCCGCTGCTTCGTGACAGACCGCCCATCAGCTCCTTGAATCGAGGAACCTGGTCGGCAAGCCTGCGGATCTGCTCCGTTATGGGACGGTTGATGTCGTTGAGCGTGAGAAGCTGGACGGTGAAGTACTCGGGGAACACCAGGAGCTGGCACTTGTAGTCCTTGGCGGTCATCACCAGCCCGCGCACCTGTTCGGCAAACTCGTCGAACGAGCCGACGGGCCGGATGAGGTATTGGAGAGCCGCGACTCGCGGTCGGGCTATTTCGTAATCCGCCACTGGAGATGTTTTCCTCGGGGAGCCGTTCACGACTGGCGGTGAGCCGGCGTCATCCCCGTTTCGCCAAACGACCTGCAAAGTAAAATAGCACAGGCAAATAGGACCGATGCCGGGCGCGTCAGGAGACTCTCTCGGGTTGACCCGGGAGCCTCGCGCGTGGTAACTTTCGGCGTCTCGCCCGAGTGGGCGAAGTGGAGGTTTGTGCTCATGTATGCGGTAATAGAAACCGGAGGCAAGCAATATCGCGTCGACAAGGACGACGTGATCGATATCGAGCGCACGCAGGTAGAAGGCAAGAAGGCGCTCAAAGTGCATTTCGACCGCGTGCTGCTCATCGGCGATGAGAATGGCGTCAAGGTCGGAACGCCGGTAGTCAAGGACGCCAAGGTCACCGCGGACGTTCTGGGCGAAGTGAGAGCGCCCAAGGTGATGATCTTCAAGACCAAGCGGCGCAAGGGCTATCGACGGAAGAATGGTCATCGCCAGGACCTCTTGCGGGTCAAGATCCGCGAGATCGCCGGCTGACCTCGAAACTCGCGAAGACAAGGAGTCTTAATCATGGCGCATAAGAAGGGCCAAGGCTCGAGCCGAAACGGTCGCGACTCGCAGCCGCAGAATCTCGGCGTCAAGCGGTTCGGCGGGCAGCAGGTTCGTGGTGGAACGATTTTGGTTCGACAACGAGGTACCAAGTTCTTCCCTGGAGACAACGTGGGTCGGGGCAAGGACGACACCTTGTTCGCCAAGACTGATGGCAAGGTGCATTTCCGCGATCGCGGGCGCCGCGGCACGTTCGTCAACGTCATTCCCGCCGAGTAAGCGACTCGGCTCCCAAAATCCGCGTCCTTTCTGGCGGGCCCCCTCACTTCTTCGGGGGCGCCGAGCTTTCCATTGATCTTCCTCGACGAGGCGATCATCGATGTCCGCGGCGGCAACGGCGGTAACGGCTGCCTTGCCTTTCGCCGCGAAAAGTACGTTCCGCGTGGCGGTCCATCGGGCGGTGATGGCGGAAATGGGGGTTCGGTCTTCATCCGCGGAGCGGGTGAGCTCAACACCCTCTACCATCTTCGCTTCCGCTCGAGCTATGCGGCCGAGCGCGGCCGCCATGGCGAGGGATCGAATCGCACGGGACGAAGCGGCGCCGATCTGTCGATCGCGGTGCCGCTCGGCACCCGGGTTTTCGACCAGGAGGGAATCCAGATCGGCGAGGTCCTCGAGGACGGTGATACGGTCCTGGTCGCTCGTGGTGGGCGAGGAGGAAGGGGCAATGCCAGATTCGCCTCGGCGACGAATCAGGCCCCACGGCGAGCGGATCCTGGCGAGGAAGGCGAAGAACGGCGCATTCGCCTCGAGTTGGCTCTTCTCGCCGACGTCGGTTTCGTCGGGCTCCCGAACGCCGGCAAGTCGACTCTGATTAGCGCGGTATCGGCGGCGCGTCCCAAGATCGCCGACTATCCTTTTACCACCCTCGTGCCGCAGTTGGGCGTGGTTGCCGTCCCCGGAACCTTCAAGGCGTTCGTGATCGCCGACCTCCCCGGTCTGATCGCCGGCGCCGCGCAGGGGGCGGGACTTGGCTTTCGCTTCTTGAGGCATGTCGAGCGTTGCCGCCTCCTGGTTCAGTTGGTCGATCTTTCGGGTGGAGAGCAGAGCGCCGTTGAAGACCTCGCGACGGTCGAGCGCGAGCTCGCCGCCTACGACCCGGGGTTGCTCGACAGAAAGAGGCTGATCGTGGGTAGTAAGCTCGATGCTGCGGATCCTGCTCGCCGGAACGAGCTTGCCGCGGCGGCCGCGGTGCGCGGCCTCGAATATCTGGAGGTGAGCAGCGTCACCCATAAGGGGCTAGACGAGCTCGTGAGGCGATTGGCCGAGATGCTGGCGCCGGCGCTTGAGGAGAAGTCGTGAAGCTGGGACTCTTTGGAGGCAGCTTCGACCCGATCCACCGTGGCCACATCGAGCCGGTGGATACGGCACGCCGCGAGCTCGGGCTCGACCGGGTGATCTATCTTCCAACCGCTCGACCGCCGCACAAGCAGCAGCAGACCATGGCCCCGGCGCTTCAGCGTTACGCGATGGTCGAGTTGGCACTGCTCGAGTTTCCGCATTGCTTCGTCTCTCCGGTCGAGATGGGCACCGATCAACCGGCCTACGCCGTAGACTCGGTTCGTCACTTTCGTCGAGAATATTCGAACGCCGAGCTTTTCTTGATCATGGGGGGCGACTCTTTTTGTGAGCTCGACAAATGGCGGGAGTGGCGCGAAATCGTGGCGCTGGCGCGGATCGCGGTGCTCGTGAGACCGGGCACGGAAGCCGCTGATTTCGAAGGGAAACCGTTTTCCCCCGAGAGCGATGCCCTCTTGCGTGAGCAGAGAGCGTCGCTCGTTCACAACGCGGCCGTCGACATCTCGTCGAGCGAGCTGCGAGCGCTTCTCTCTCAGGGATCGGATCTCGCCCAGACTTGGATGCCGGAGTCGGTGGTACACTACATCCAGAAGTACTCTCTCTATCGATGACCGAGGCGGCCGCAACCAAGACCGACACCGCGGAGCGAGTCCGTGCGGCGGCGGCAGCGGCCGTCGACCGGAAGGCGATCGATCTCAAGATCCTCGACCTTTCCGCGGTCAGTGATTTCACCGATTATTTCGTAGTCTGCAGCGGTGCCAGCGATCGGCAGGTCCGTGCGATCGCGGACCATGTGGAGGAGCGGCTGCGCGCGCAGGGGGTGCGACCTCTTCATGCCGAAGGCCACGACCTCGGTCACTGGGTGCTGCTCGACTACGGTGACTTCTTGCTTCACGTCTTCGCTCAAGAGACCCGCGATTTCTACCAGCTCGAGCGCCTCTGGTCCGACGCCGCCGATGTGACCGCAGAACTCGGCGGGTAATGCGATTTCCTTCGCTTGACGATCTCTCGCGTGGCTCGCCGGCACTGGGACGGGCCCTGGCTGGGGCTGAACGCATGGCCGCGAGCGACGCGACCGTGCTGGTTCTGGGCGAGGCCGGCAGTGGGCGTTCTTCGGTAGCGCGCGCCCTCCACTTCGCGAGCCCGCGTGCCAGCGCTCTCTTGGTCGAAGTCGATCCCGGAACGATTCCACCTTCGCTGTTCGAGGGTGAGCTCTTTGGTTACGAAGCCGGCGCGTTTACCGGGGCGGAGCGGGCTCTTCCGGGGCGCGTGGCGCGTGCCGCCGGTGGCACCTTGCTTCTCGATCATGTCGAAGAGCTCCCCCTGCCCGTGCAGCCGAAGCTTCTGCGCCTCTTGGCGGAGCGCAAATACGCTCCTTTAGGTGGGAGCGAGCAAGACGCGGACGTTCGCATCGTTGCCGTAGCGGCGAGCGATCTTCCCGAACGCGTCGAACGGTCGTTATTTCGCTCCGATCTGTTCTACAGGCTAGAAGTGTTGATGATTTCGCTTCCTCCCTTGCGCGAGCGGCGGGGCGAGATCCCCCTGATCGCCGAACGACTCCTTGCAGAATTGGCTGAACGCCTCCAACGTCCTTCTCCTCAACTTTCGCCGGGCGCGCTCGAGTGGATGATGGACTATGACTGGCCAGGGAACTTGCGAGAGATGCGCAACGTTCTCGAACAAGGACTGATCGTCGGAGACGGGCAGATGCTCGATCCGCCGCCGCGGCGAACCGGTGCCTCTCCGCCTCGACCGTTGGCGACGATCGAAGAGGAGGCCATTCGTCGTGCTCTCGCCTACACGGGCGGACATCAGGGCAAGGCAGCGGATCTCCTTGGGATCAGCCGCAAGACCCTGTGGCAGAAGCGTCGCCAGTACGGAATCCCATGAAGAGACGATGGTGGGTCTGTCTGGGCGTCCTAATGGCGCTCGCGGCGCCGCTTTTCGCCACGCCTGGAAAAGCGTTCGATCCGCTGAGCTTGGTGGTGAAGCTGGCGGCGATGGGACCGCGACCCGCCGGGCCCGGTCGGGCACATCGCATGGCGCGCGAGATTCTTCTCGCCGAGATGAAGGCGATCGGGCTCTCAGGGGTGTCCGAAGAACGAAGCTGGGACTCCCAGCATCATCTCGAGCTCTACAACCTCACGGGTCTGGTTCCGGGGCGGGGAGAGGGCGAGATTGTCCTCTCGGCGCACTACGATTCGGTGTCCGCCGGCCCCGGCGCCGACGATGATGCTTCCGGGTGCGCTGCGGTGCTCGGAGCGGCGCAACAGTTGCTCGCAGCTCATCTTCGCCACGACGTTCGAGTCGTCCTCTTCGATGGCGAGGAGGAAGGAATGCTCGGGAGCCGTGCTTGGCTGGCGTCGAGGGATCGGCGGCAGCGCCAGCGGATCTTGGCGGATCTCAACGTCGAGATGGTCGGATGGCGAGGGAGTGCCGGCCCGGTGGTGGTGAGCTTTCCGCGGCGGCACGGCGTCCACACCTGGGGGCCCGCCTGGCTGGTCCGCGAAGCCCTGGCGAGCGCCGATTCCTTGGGCTGGCGCCTGAGCTTTCTCGATCCTCGTTGGAGCCTTGAAGCACAACTCGTCCTGCATGGGTCCAGAGTAGCGTTTGGGACCGACAACGACCGCTTCGTCGATCAGGGAGTGCCAGCGGTGTTTTTCTCCGACAGCTCGGCGTCTTCGTTCGATCCGCACTACCACAGCGCGAGTGACCTTCCCTCCTCTCTCGAAGATGCCGGCATGCGACGCTGGAGCACTCTTCTGGCCGCGGTGGCGACGCGAATCGACCGCCTGCCTGAGAGGCCGTTCTGGCGCCAGAGCTACCTGGTGATCGATGGGAGGATCGTCGGAACGGGTTGGCTTGTCGCGCTGGCTCTTCTTTCGTTTCTGCCGCTCGGGGCTCGCTTGGCGGCTTCTCTTGGCCGCGGTCCATTGCGAATGGGCGAGCTTCTGGCGGTTCTCTTTGTGATGCTGTCGCTCCCGAGCCTGGCGCTGGCGCCGATTCTCGCCCCTTGGCTGCTCGCGCCTCCCGCGGTCGCCTTGGCTCTGGCTCGCGGCGGACGGTGGGCGCGGCGATGGTTCGCTCTCGCGGCGGTGGCCCCGATCGCCCTTCTGTGGCTCGGTGTCTTGATCTCCACCGTCATGCACTTGGCGGTGGGTTGGGGAATTCCTCTCCTGACGACCTTGATCCTCACCTCGGCGATCGCCTGCGCCGTGTACTCGATCTCCGATGTCCGCTGGCATGACGGGCGGCGAGCTGGGATGGCGCGCTCGAGCTGAGCCGCGACGCTCCGGGGGGCTAGTTGCGCACGGAATCGCGCAACGCCTCGATCGCGCGGTCGCATTCTTCTTCGCTGTTGTAGAAGTGGGGGGAGAGACGCACTCCGCCACCGGGGCGAAAATCGCAGAGGATCTGCTGCTCGATGAGCGTTTGCGCCAGGCGCTCCGCTTCCGGATGCCAGACCGAGACGGTGCCGCCGCGCTCTTCGATGCGGCGCGGGGTACGGACCTCGAAGCCGGCGAGCCCGGCCTGAGCGATGAGCCGTGAGGTGAGAGCGAGGGAGCGCTGACGGATTCGCTCGACCCCCACCTCGGCAACGATGCGATAGCCGGTGCGGCAGGAGTAGAGCGCCGGAATGTTCGGGGTCCCGGTAAGGAAACGCCAGGGGCCGTCGGCGTGCTCGATCGGGCCGCGACGAAAGGCAAACGGTTCGCGATCCGCTTGCCACCCGGTAAGACGCGGGTGCAGCTCACGGGCGATCTCGGGTCTCACCCATAGGTAGGCCGCGCCGGGTCCACCACACAACCATTTGACGGAACCGCCGACCGCGGCATCGACGCCCCATTTCTGGAGCGCGAGGGGCAGGGCGCCGGCGGACTGGTAGACATCGAGCAGGAGGATGGCACCGACCTCGCGACAGTGCTTGGCGATCGCGGGTGCGTCCTGCACGAAGGCGCTCTTGAACAGGGTGTGCGAGATCAGCACCATGCGCGTGTGCTCGTCGATGGCGGCGAGCAGGCGCTCGGTCGGGATGCCGATTCCGTCGTCCGAGGGAACGACGACCAGGCGCGCTCCTCGTTCCGCCTCGCCGTAAGCGAGATAAAGCAGCGAAGGGAAATTGAGCTCCGTCGTGACGATCTTGTTGCGCCGCCCGGGATAATCGAGAGCCGACAGAAAGAGTCCTACCGCCACGCTCACGTTCTGGTGCATCGCTACGGTACCCGTGGGCACTCCGAGGATGGGGGCGAGCAGGTCGCCCGTCGTGATGGCGCTCTCCCACCAGCCCTCGTGCCAAGCGCGAACTCCGCGCTTGCCCCAGATCTCGGCGAAGGCGTGGAGCTCTTCGAAAACCCCGCGCGGCATGGCTCCTAGCGAGTTGTTGATCAGGTAGACGGACTCCTCGAGAATCGGAAACTCGCGCCGCCAGGCGAGTAGCTCGGAGTGGGCTTCGAGGTTGTGAGGATCGTCCATAGGTCGCCAGGATGAGGTCAGAGGGGCCAGGAGAAGAGCCGACAGGCGTTGTCCCGGAGAATGCGGCGCTCAACGTCGGGGGAAAGCCCGAGCTCGAGAAACTGCCCGATGTTCTTGGCCATGTCGGGAACCCCAGGGCCTGGCCAATCGGTACCCCAGAGGATCTTGTCGGAGATTTCGGAGAGGCGAGGCAGGTAGTCGAGGAGGCGGCGCGGCGGGATTCCCGAGATGTCGAGATGGACGTTGGCGTGCCGCCGGGCCAGGAAAAAGCAGGTGCCCATATAGAGCGGACGGCCGGCATGGGCGAGGATGAGCTGCAGGTCGGGAAAGTCGACCGCCACGTCGTCCGCCGCCATGGGATCGGCGAAGCGGTTGCGCGCTCCCGGGAAAATCGACGTTCCGGTGTGGATCATGACCGGGAGGCCGAGGCGTTGCGCCGTTTCGTAGACCTCGCGCAGGCCGGGGAGCTCGGCCAGATAGGCGTTGGCGGCAAAGGCTTGATGCGGAGGGTGAATCTTCAGGCCGCGGATCCCGAGCTCCGCCAGGCGCTCGACCTCGACTCCGGGGTCGTCGATGAACCGGGGGTGGACCGAGCCGAACGGGATTAAGCGATCGGGCGAGGAGCGCGCGATCGCGGCGATGAAATCGTTGGCTTCGTGGGTGAAGCCCATGAGGTCGGGCGAGACGTAGTTGATCATCCCGATCCGCTCGATTCCGGCCTCGTCCATCAGCCTCAGGATGGCCTCCGGATCGTGCATCAGAGCCGCCAGCTCATCGAAGTTGTCGCGACCGTGCCGCATCGTCTCCAGAACCTCTGGGCGCAGCTGTTCCCAGGGCTGGATGTGAACGTGCAAATCGATGACTGGATAGGAAGCTCGCGCCATGCTCATTGCCTAGAAAGCGCAACCTCTCCGATGTCGGGCCATTCGTTGATTGGCGTCGTGGAGCGGACGATGTGCATTCCGGCCTGGGAGAACCGCTCGAAGGCCAGGTCCGCCGACTCGCTGTAGTCCACGACCCCGGGAACCACCACGGGTGAGGTGCAGTCCTCGAGGAGATAGACCCGCCGTGCTAGCTCGCGATCTCGCCGGTCGATCCCTCGCAGCAGGTCATCGATCGTCCAGGCGACGCAGTGGCTCTTGGCTTGGCCGGCGATGATCACGACATCGAAGGCGAGGAGGGTCTCCACTAGTGGCTCATTGTGCTTGGCGATTTCACGGCCGTCGGGTCCCTCGGTGACCTCGGGGCCGAGCACCGAGTAGTGCTCGGTCAGCGGGTTGGAGCCCTTGATCTCGAAACCAACGCGCGCGAATCGGGCCACGCTATGGAAGAAGATCGCTTCTTCGAGCGAAGAAACCAAGGCATGTCCAAGACCGCCGAGCATGGCGTGATATGGCCAGATGGTCAGTGAGAACTTGCCGCTCGCCTCGAGGCTGGCGGTGTAGTGGGCGAGGTATCGGTCCGCTTCGGATGGTGTCATTCCGACAGCGTCTGCGGCTCGAGGATCGACTCGCCAGTGGCCCTCCCGCACCTGGGCGGCCGTCACTTGCGTCATCGGCGCCGGGTGCGAGCCCTCCTCGTCAACCAGGAATAGCGAGTGGAAGATCTGCAGGGCCTGATGGGAGTCCAAGGTCGGAACGATCGTGGTGATCGCCCCCAGATTGCGATAGAGGAACTCGCACAAGCGCCGGTTGTCATCCACCGCACCCTTGCCGCTGCTGCCGCCGACGAAGAGCTCAAAATCCGGGAGGCAAAAGGTGTTCTGCACGTCCACCGCGACCAGGCAGACGCGGGTCCGGTCATGAGCCGCTGGAGGAATCCCGTGCTCAGCGGTCCAGCGCTCCGCCTCGGCGGCCCGCTCCTCGTACGCGACCTTCCAAGCGCTGGTCAGAGCTTCGGGGTCGAAATGGTCGGGTACCGGAAGCTGGGGATAGATCATTTCTCAGGCTCGGATCTCCGAGCGGATCGCGAGAGAGGCGAGGCCCGGCTCCGACAGGTTTCTTAGCGTCCGCTCCACGTCGCGGGCCGCTTCTCCAGAAAGGCCTTGACCCCTTCCTCCTTGTCGGCGGTGGAGAAGCAAAGGCAGAACAGGTCACGCTCGTAGAGGAGACCTTCCTCGATCGGCATCCTCCAGCTCGCGTGGATGGCTTCCTTGGCGACCTTGAGGGTGAGGGGGCTCTTGCTCGCGATCTTGGCGGCGAGCTCGATGGTCTTGGCGCGCAGCTCGTCAGCGGGGAAGACGAGGTCGACCAGACCGATCTCACCTGCCTCACTCGCGGGGATCATCTCGCCCGAGAGGATCAAACGCATGGCCTGGCCGCGTCCCACCAACCTGGGCATGCGCTGAGTGCCCCCTCCGCCCGGGATGAGCCCTAGATTGATCTCGGGCTGGCCGAAGCGGGCTTTCTCCGACGCGGTCCTGATATCGCACGACATCGCCAGCTCGCAGCCTCCACCGAGGCAGTAACCATTGATCATCGCGATGACCGGCTTGGGGAAGCTCGACATTACGTCGTAGATTCTCGGTGTGCGCATGGCGTAGCGCTGGTCGAAGGGGGTCCGGCCTTCGAATTCGCCGATGTCGGCACCGGCGATGAAAGCCTTTTCCCCCGCACCGGTGATGACCACGGCTCCGATGCCGTCGTCCTTCTCGATTTCAGCGAGAGCGGCCAGCATCTCCGCGCGCACGGTTTCGTTGAGCGCGTTCATCTTGTCTGGCCGGTTGACCGTGAGAATCGCTACGCGTCCTTCTCGTTCCATCAGAATCGCTTCACCCATGGGATCAATCTCCTTGATGTCAGTCTTGGGAGGGGGCTCTTCAGCGGTGCTTCCAGTCGGGACTGCGTTTCTCGATAAAGGCCGAGAGCCCTTCCGTCATGTCTTCGGTCGCTAGCAGCTCTGTCAAATACAGTCTTTCCGCCGCATCGGTGGCGGCCGCTACGGAACGGTTGGCCGCGGCCAGAACCGCGCGCTTCGCTAGCCGGGTTACGGCGGCACTGTTCGCGGTGATCTCGTCGATCCATTCGCCCAGGGCGCTCTCGAGCTCTGCCGCCGGCACCACCCGGGTCACGAAACCGATGGCCTTGGCCTCTTGGGCGTCGAGCGTCTTTCCCGAGACGATGAGATCCAGGGTGGCGCCATAGCCGAGACGTTGGGGGTAGACGGCGGCGGCGAAGGGTGGATAGCACCCCAGCTTGATCTCCGGTTGTCCGAACCGGGCGCGGTCCGAAGCCAGCACCCAGTCGCAGCTCGCCGCGAGCTCCATGCCGCCGCCGAGGCAGGGTCCCTGGACGACGGCCAGGCTCAATGCCGGAAGAGCCATGAGTTGAAGGAGGGCGCGATGAAAGCGAGTCAAGACCTCCTCCATCCTGTCGGGCGAATGGTCGTGCACGGAGACGCCGGCCGAGAAAACGCGGTCTCCCGCGCCCCGCAGCACCACGAGCTGCATCTCCGGGTCTGCCGCCAGCGTATCGGTAACGCTTTCCAGCCGGCGCAGCGTGGAGAGATCGAGGATGTTGAGGGGCGGGGCGTCTACGGTGATGGTCGCGACCCGGCCCTTCTTCTCCAAACGCACGGTATTCGAGGGCGGGGCGGAAGTCTCTTGCTCTTGTTCGTTCATCCTGCTCGCCTCCTGAGTTTCGTGTCGCGCATCGTTCCCGCGAGATCAGCCGCCGCTACGAAGTCGCGCCAGAGAGCCAATTCCAGTGGCCGCTCAACCAGGTTCTCGGGATGCCACTGTACGGCTCGTACCCACCAGGGCCCGGAAGCCGGAAGAGTGATCGCCTCGATGACTTCGTCCGGGGCTTGCGCGACGGCGATCACGTCCTTGCCGAGCCGGCAGATGGCTTGATGGTGGCGGCTATTGACGGCGACTCGTTCGCTTCCCAGCCTTGCGCCGAGCGCCTCGTCGGTCGCGGTGACCGTGACGTCGTGAGCGATGCGGTCTTGCGGTTGCGGCACGTTGTGCTTGATGTCGCTGGGATGCTGGTGCGGCAGATCCTGCCACAAGGTGCCGCCGAGAAAGACGTTGATCATCTGACAGCCGCGGCAGATTCCCCAAACCGGCGTATGCCGCTCCTGGGCTCCGGTCAAGAGGCCCCATTCGAGCGCGTCGAGGGTGGGAGCGAGCTCGAGGTCGATACCCGCGATGGCCTCTTCTCCGTAGCGCCAGGGCTCGAGGTCCTCGCCGCCGCACAAGAGGAGCCCACGGGCCTGGGCGGCGAGCGCTTCTGGATCGAGGGACGGTTCGTCGTGGGGGGTAACGAGCACCAGATCGCCACTGTTCGCGCCCGCGGCCTTGAGGGCCTCGAGATAGGGCGTGGCGCGGGGACGATTCTCGCAAACGATGACGATCGAGCTTGTCATCCCGAGGAGCCTCTCTAGGCGGGGGATTCAGGCCGTTCGACGAGCGCCGCGAGTCCCATTCCACCGGAGACGCAGAGCGTGGCCAGTCCCCATCGTCCGCCCCTGGCTTCCAGGCCGTGGATCAGGGTGACCAGGATGCGAGCGCCGGTGCAGCCAATGGGATGACCGAGGGCGATCGCGCCACCGTCTGGATTGGTGAGCGCGCGATCGAAGGGAAGCTCCTTCAGGCAGGCGACGACTTGGCAGGCGAACGCTTCGTTGAGCTCCACCTGAGCGATCTGTTCGCTCATGCCCGGCCACCGTTCGAGAAGGGCGCGCACGGCGGGCACGGGGCCGATACCCATGATCCTCGGTTCGACCCCGACCACTTGCCAGTCGTGGAGGTAGGCCGCCGGAGTGAGACCCAGCCGTTGCGCCGCTTCTTCGCTCGCGACGAGGATCGCGGCGGCCCCGTCGGTGATGCCGGAGGCGTTGCCGGCGGTGACCACGCCGTTCTCTCGGAAAACGGGCTTGAGCCGGCCGAGCTGCTCGAGGGTGACGTTGTCGCGCGGATGCTCGTCGCGATCCACCGTCGTCGTTCCCTTGCGGCCTGCCACCTCGACCGGCACGATTTCTCTTGCGAACCGTCCCGACTCGCGGGCCGCTTGACAGAACCGCTGGCTCTCGGCGGCATAGGTATCGGAAGCCGAGCGGTCGACTCCCGTCTCGCCGGCGAGCTCCTCGGCCGTCTCTCCCATCACCATCCCGGAGAGCGGGTCGTTGAAGCCATCGCGGTACATGCCATCGACGATCTCGGCATGTCCGAGGCGATAGCCCCAACGCGCTCGCGGCAGCATGTAGGGAGTATTCGACATGCTCTCGGTTCCACCTGCGAGAACCACTTCCGCTTCGCCGAGAACAATGGCGCGAGCCGCTTCGAAGACCGCCTGCAGGCTCGATCCGCAGGCCTGATTCACGGTAAACGCGGGGCGCTCGACCGGGATGCCCGCCCGGTAGCCGATCTGACGGGCGGTGTTCGGACCGCCGCCGGCTTGGCGGCCGTGGCCGAAGATGGTCTGGTCGACCGCTTGGGGATCGAGGCCGGCCCGCTCGAGACAAGCAATCGCCGCGGCGCTCCCCAGATCCGCCGCTGAAAGGGTAGAGAGGCCGCCTCCGAACTTTCCGATCGGAGTGCGAACCGGAGCGATGAGGGCCAGCCGTCGGCCCCCGAGGGGTGATCTATTTTCCGACATAGACAGTCTTGGTCTCGGTGTAGTGGTCGAGCGCCTGGCGCCCGAGCTCGCGGCCGAAGCCGCTCTGCTTGTAGCCGCCGAAGGCGCCGGCCGAGTCGAACCAGTTGTACTGATTGATCCACACGGTGCCCGCCTGGAGGCGAGCAGCGACCCGGTGCGCTTTGCCAACGTCTCGCGTCCAGACCCCGGCGGCCAAGCCGTAGATCGAGTCGTTGGCCAAAGCTACCGCTTCGTCCGCGTCCTCGAAGGGGATGACCACCAGCACGGGGCCGAAGATCTCTTCTTGCGCCACCCGCATCTGGTTGGAGACGCGGTCCAGGATCGTCGGGTTCATGAAGTAGCCGTGACCATCCACGTCCGCGGCTTCGCCGCCGATCGCGACCTCGGCCCCTTCCGATTTCCCGATCTCGACGTATCCCAGGACCGACTGACGTTGCTTGGCGGAGATCAGGGCTCCCATGCGGGTCTTGGGATCGAGGGGATCCGCGGGCACCAGTCGCTCGGTGCGAGCCACGAGCTTTTCCATCAGCTCGTCGTGTACGGCGCGCTCGACGAAAAGGCGCGAGCCCGCGGCGCAGACCTCTCCCTTGCCGTAGAAGATGCCGTTGTAGGCGCCCTTGACCGCGGCGTCGATGTCGGCATCGGCGAAGACGATGTTAGGGGACTTTCCCCCGAGCTCCAGGGTCACCCGCTTGATGGTTTCGGCCGCGTCGCGCATGATGCCGCGACCGACCTCGGTCGACCCGGTGAACGAAACCTTGTTGACCAGCGGATGGCGAACCAGCGCCTCCCCGACCTCCGCCCCTCTCCCCGTGAGAACGTTGAGCACGCCGGCGGGCAGCCCCGCCTCGTGGGCGAGCTCGGCGAACTTGAGAGCGGTGAGCGAGGTGTAGCTCGCGGGTTTGTGAACCACCGTGTTGCCGCAAGCGAGGGCGGGAGCGATCTTCCAGATGGCTTGGATAAGAGGAAAGTTCCACGGTGTGATCGCCGCCACCACGCCCACCGGTTCGCGACGCGTATAAGCGTGGACGAAGGGCCCGGCGACGGGCAGCGTCTCGCCGCTGATCTTGTCGGTCCAGCCCGCGTAGTAGCGCAGGCACTCGATGACGGTGGGAAGGTCGACGTAGCGCGACTCGAAGATCGGCTTGCCGTTGTCCAGGGTCTCGACCAGAGCGAACTCGTCGATCCTCTCTTCCAGCCGGTCGGCGATTCGCCACATGATCAGGCCGCGTTCGCGCGGCGAGATCCTGCCACCCCAGTCGCCCGCGAGCGCCGCGCGCGCCGAGGCGACCGCCCGGTCGACGTCCGCGCCGGTGGCCGCGGCGATCGCTCCGAGCTCGGCTTCCGTCGCCGGGTTCTCGGTGGAAAGGGTTTCGCCGGTCTCGGCGGCCGTCCATTCCCCGTCGATGTACAGCTTTGCCGGGGGGAGATTGGGCTCGACTGCGCTCACCACCTCAGGCTCCCTTGAACGAGGGAGTCCGCTTCTCGATGTAGGCGGTGAGGCCCTCCTTGGCGTCACCCGACTGGAAGAGCTGCTGCTGCAGCTCGCGCTCGAGGGCGAGAGCCGTCTCGAAGGGGATCTCGGCCCCGGTTTGGACCGAGCGCTTGATCCGGCCGACGGCACGCGCCGCGCGCGCCGGCGGGCAGAAGCCCTTGGCGAACGCATGGACCTGCTCGAGGAAGTCCTCCCCCTCGTAGATCTCGTTGATCACGCCGAGAGTCTGTGCCTGCTCGAAGCTCATGAGCTTGCCGGTGACCATCATCTCGATGGCCCGGCTCTTTCCGACGAGGCGCGCTAGACGCTGGGTCCCACCGGTGCCGGGCAAGACGCCGAGACTGATCTCGGGCAATCCCACCTTTCCGGCGTCCTTCTTGGCGAGGCGCAAGTCGGCCGCCATGGCGATCTCGAGACCGCCACCAACCGTGTGACCGTTGAGCGCCGCGATCACCAGCTTGGGGGTCTGCTCGAGGCGATTGAGCGTTTCGTTGGCGTGCAGGCAGAAGTAGTACTTCCAGTTGGGGTCGGCCTTCTGCAGCATGCCGATATCGGCGCCGGCGCAGAAGAACTTCTGGCCGAGCCCGGTCAACACGAGAACGTGGACGTCGTCGTCGAAGCGCGCCTTGAGAATGGCCTCGTCGAGCTGGCGCATCATTTCGTGGGTGTAGCAGTTCGCGGGAGGGTCTGCCAGGGTGAAATAAGCGACCCCTTCCTTGACCTCGTAATGGACGAGGGTCTTCCGTTCGCTCGTATCTTGGACTTCGGTCTGCGGCATTAGCGATCCTCCAAATAACAGATTGCGGACGATTCAGCGGGATAGGAAGCCACGGTCGACCCACATCGGGGCGACGGTCACTTCGCAGGGATCCATTCTTTCACGGCGGCTGCCGGTGGTCAAAGAAGGTAGCCACGCCAAGGCGGGAAGTCGAGACTAGTCCGCTTCTCGCTCGAGCGAACAACAGTGGGGGGCCGAAGACGGCGATGTCTCGGCCTCGAGGACGCTGCCACGGGTTGGATTCGGGCGGAAGGTGGTGCAACCTTTGAGGCTGCGCTCGTAGGCGAGACGATAGAGGTTGCGGAAGCTTTCGAAGGGATAATTCTCGGGGATGTTGAGCGTCTTCGAGATCGCGCTGTCCACGAAGGGCTGAAGCGCCGCTTGCATGGCGAGGTGCTTCTCCGGTTCGATCTCGCGCGCGGTGGCGAAGATGTCGCCGGGAGGCGCTCCATTCCCGAGGTCGGCCCAACGCGCTACCGCGTCGTCCGTGACCTCGAACTGGCGAGGACCCGACACGCCGACGACTCGGCGCGTGTAGCGCCGGGCGAAGACCGGTTCGAGCCCGCTCGATACGTTGTTGGCCAGCACACTGATCGTCCCCGCCGGGGCGATCGCGGTGAGGTGGCTGTTGCGGATACCGTGCGTGGCGATCGCTTCTCGGACCGCTGCCGGGAGGGCGGCGATGAATTCGCCTTCGAGATAGGGTTTTTGCTCGAATTCGGGAAAGGGTCCCTTCTCTTCGGCGATCTGGGTCGAGGCGAGGTAGGCGCTGTGGCAAATTGTTCGCATGGCCTGCGCCGCGATCTCTCGCCCTTCGGCGCTCGCATAACCGCGGCCGAGAAGGATCAGCGCGTCCCCGAGACCCGTGATCCCGAGTCCCACCCGCCGCGAGCGGCGGGCCCGTTGCGCCTGGTGCTCGAGCGGGAAATCCGAAGCGTCGATCACGTTGTCGAGCATGCGAACCGCGATCCTGGCGGTGGCGCGAATGCCCTCGAGGTCGAGACTTGCCGCAGGGCTGAACGGATTGCGCACGAAACGGGCGAGGTTGATCGATCCCAGGTCGCAGGCGCCGTACGGCGGCAGGGGGATCTCGCCGCATGGATTGGTCGCCGAGATCTGTTCCCGGTAGGCCAGGTTGTTGACTTCATTGATGCGATCGATGAAGAGGACGCCGGGCTCCGCAGTCTCGTAAGTCGAGCGCATCAAGCGATCCCAGAGGCGTCGCGCCGGGACCACGCGGATGACGCGGCAGGGTACCGGCTGGTCGGTTCCAGACCAACGCCGCCATAAGACCCTATCGTCGGCGGGCTGACTTCCTGCTTGCTCGCCGACGTCGGTCGAGAGCGGGAAGACAAGGGGCCACTCGTCGTCGCGTTCGATCGCCGCCATGAGCTCATCGGTCACCAGCAGCGACAGATTGAAGTTGACGAGCTCGCCGGGCGAGTGCTTGGCCGCAATGAACTCCTCGACGTCGGGATGGTCGCAGCGCAGGGTCGCCATCATGGCTCCGCGTCGCGCTCCGGTCGATAGCATGGTGGCGCACATGGCGTCCCACACCCTCATGAAGGACACCGGTCCGGAAGCCACGGTGCCGGCGCTCACGGCGGGGGCGCCGCGTGGCCGCAGGGTGGAGAAGTCGTACCCCACGCCGCCCCCTTGTTGCATCGTAAGAGCGCCTTCCTTGAGCGCCTGAAAGATGCCGTCCAGAGAGTCTTCGATCGTACCCATTACGAAGCAGTTGAAGAGGGTCACCCGGTGAGGGTTTCCGCATCCCGCGAGGATGCGGCCGCCGGGCAAGAAGCGGAAGTCGCGCAGGATGGAGAGGAACTCCTCTTCCCGCTGGGAGCGCCCGGCGGACTCCACGGCGGCCAGGGTGGTGGCCACGCGTTGCCACGTCTCTTCGATCGAGGCTTCGCCGTCGAGCCGGTACTTGCTCTTCCAGATCTGCTCGGAGAGCTCGTTGGTGAAGGGGCCGCGGTCCGGCACCGGGTGGTCAGCCTCCGATCTGGACGAAACTCTGTAGGTTGCCGCTGGATCCCTCGTGCAGCCGATGCTGCTCCGGTTTGACCCGCATCAGCTCGAGAATGCGGCGACGCAGCGCCTCCTCGGGGTGATCCGTGCTCAGAAGGTGGCGCAGGGGATAGTCGCGCTCGGCGAAGAGGCAGAGCCGCGCCTCACCCCGGGCGGTGAGTCGCAGGCGGCTGCAAGTGCTGCAAAAGCTGTGAGACATGGGGCTGATGAAACCCAGCGTTCCGAGGAAGCCGGGAATCTGAAAGACCCGGGCCGGGCCGTTTCCGATCTTCTCGCTCGCCGGCATGAGACGTCCGAAGCGGGCCTCGATGCTGCTTCGCGCCGCAACCGCGGAGAGGAAGCCTCGAGCCGTCAACTCCTCGTTGGCCGGAGTCGCCATTAGCTCGATGAAGCGGACGGAAAGGGGAAGGCGGCGGGTGAGCTCCACCATCCGGTCGATGTCCGCTTCATTGATGCCGGCCAGCAATACCATGTTGAGCTTCACGGGATCGAATCCGGCTTCGAGCGCGGCTCGAACCCCCCTCCAAACCCGCTCCATGTCGCCCCTGCGAGTCACGGCGAGGAAGGTTTCCGGATCCAGACTATCGAGGCTCACATTGACCCGTCGTATCCCTGCCGCGCGCAGTGCCGGCGCCATGCTCTCCAGAAGCATGCCGTTGGTCGAGAGGGCAAGGTCTTCGACACCCGGTATCCTCGCGACGCGGCGCGCGATCTCGAGAACGTCCTTGCGCACCAGGGGCTCGCCTCCGGTGATCCGGAGGCGGCTGATGCCGAGGGAGACAAAGGCTCGAACCATCGTCTCGAGCTCGTCGGGAGCGAGAAATCTACGATCGCCGTAAGGAAACTCGGCGTCGGCCGGCATGCAGTACTGACAACGAAGGTTGCAGCGGTCGGTCACTGAGATCCGCAGGTAGTCGAGCCGGCGTCCGAAGGCGTCGATGAGGGCTGCGGGCTCAGTCGGCGCCGCCCGCTCCTCGGCGGCTGTGGCTACGGCGCTCATCTGAGGGTTATTCTAGCCCGCTGGCGGACTCGTTTCCCTCGGGGCGCGCTTGACCCCCCGCTCGTGGTGTCCGTACAATCCGATATTCTTCCGTACGGACAGTCATGATCACGGGCTACAACACAGACGTCAAGCATGGTGAAGTGGTCTTTCACGTTCAGACGGAAGACAAGGGGGAGTCCAATCCCTGGGTCGAGAGCCTGATCTACGTAGGTGGGAGGGTCGTTGCGTCGAAGCGAGCTAGTTACGCGGAACTGCTCAAAGATAGCTCGGACACTCAGTTCATCATGGCGTTGATGGAGCGCCAGCACCGCCTGATGATCGCCGCGATCCGCAACGGTCGCCTCGACGGCAGGCTGCAGGAGCTCGGCTTGGCGCAAGCGGGGACCGGGCGGGCGGTGCAAGCCGTGGCGAGCTCCGGCTCGAGCCACGGTGCGGAGCTCGCGCCCGCGACGAGTGGCGAAGATGGTGGTGGCGAGGAAGGCGCGGCCCCGAGCCTGGATCAGGTCATCCTCGATTACCTGACCAACGAGGCGAGTCAGGAACAGCTCGAGCTTCATCTAGATCTCGGCGCTGACCTGGCGCTGGGACAGCGGACGGAGCTCAAACTCTCGACAACGGCCAGCAAGTCGCAGCGGCCGGTCGCCGCCGCGATGGTGATCGTCAAGATGATTTCGACGGTGCGCGAACCGGTGACGCTCGCCGAGGGTGCGACGGATGGCGACGGGCGCCTCGATTTGACCATCGAAGTTCCCGCTCTGGAGCGAGGCACGGCCGCCCTGATCATCACCGCGACGAGCGAGCTCGGCAACGCGGAGATGAAGCATCTCCTGTGAAGGGAAGGAAGACGGCGATGTCCGGGGATCAGGATTCAGTGGAAATTCAGCTCAACGGCGCGGCGCGGCACGTGCCTGCCGGTGTGACCGTGGCGGATCTCCTCGCGGATCTAGGGTTCGATTCCCGTACGGTGGCGATCGAACGCAACGGTTCGATCCTCGCGCGCGACCGGTTTGAAAAGGTGGATCTAGAGCCTGGCGATCGCCTCGAGATCGTGCGTTTCGTGCAGGGTGGACGCGGTTGCAGTCGCGAAGCCGATTGAGTATAGTTTGCGGCGCGTGGGCCGCTAGCTCAATTGGCAGAGCAGCAGACTCTTAATCTGCGGGTTCGGGGTTCGATTCCCTGGCGGCTCACCACCTCAGGTATCCAGGAGCCACAAACACAAGAGGTTCGACGAAGCTCCTCATGAGGCTCGATGAGGTTGAGAGTGCCGACCGAGCCGAACGACTCGCGAAAGTGGCGGAATTGGCATACGCGCTAGACTTAGGATCTAGTCCCGAGTGATCGGGTTGGGGGTTCGAGTCCCCCCTTTCGCACCATAGCGGCAACGCAACCATTCATCGCTTTCCGCAGCGCAACGAGGATTTCATGGCAGTCATCGCTTCTCGAGAAGAAATCGGACCGTGCCGGCAACGTTTGAAGATCGAAGTTCCCGAACCCGCAGTGAACGCGGAGAATCAGCGAATCGTCTCGGATCTGCGACGCCGTCGCCAGATTCCTGGCTTCAGAAAGGGAAAGGTTCCCGCCGCGGTGATCGAAAAACGCTTCGCCAAGGACATTCGCGAAACGCTCATCGAGCGCCTCGTTCCCCGTTATTGGCACCAGGCCGAGGCGGAGGGTGACCTGCACGCCCTCCTTCCGCCGACCATCGAATCGGTCGATGTCAACCCGGAGGGGATGACGTTCGTCGCCACCGTCGAGACTCGGCCCGAGATCACCCTCGGAGATCTCGACAACTTCGATCTGCCCGAGATGCCCCTCGAAGTGAGCGATGAAGAAGTGGAGAAGGCGCTGGAGGATCTGCGCCGCACCGTCTCCCCCTGGAAACAGACCGATCGTGCCGCGGCCAAGGGCGACCTGGTGACCGCCCATCTCTTCGAGATCGACGACGAGGGAGTGGAGGGCGAAGGGCAGGTCATCCAAGTCGAAGTCGGAGACGACTCGATATGGGACGAGGTCAATGAGGCTCTGACCGGAGCCAGCGCCGACCAAGAGGTCAAGTTCGAGCGCACCGAAGGAGAAGGAGCGGAAGCCAAGGTCCGTCACCTCCGGCTTCACGTGACCGCGGTCAAGGAGCGCGACCTGGCTCCTCTCGATGACGAGTTTGCACAGAAGGTGAGCAGACTGGAGAGTCTTGAAGAGCTGAGAGTCGATTTCAAACGGCGGATCGAGCGGAGCAAGGAGGGCGAGCTTCGCCGCCGGCAAGAGCACGCCGTCCTCGATCAGCTGCGCGAGCGTCACGCCATTCCGCTACCGGGCGGCGTCGTGGATCACGAGACCGATCATCTCCTCCGGGAGTATGCTGAAACCCTGGCGCAACGCGGTGTGGATGTGGAGCACGCCGCGATCGATTGGGAGGATCTGGCGAAAGAGATGCGCCCGCAAGCCGAGCGCCGCGTGCACGCCCGCCTTCTGCTCGATGCCATCGCGGCCACTTGGGAGATCCAGATCGACGAGAACGAGTTCCAGGCGGTGCTCGCCAATATCGGAAGATCGAGCGGACGAGGCGCCGCGGAGGTGCGACAGATGCTCGATCAGGAAGGAAGGCTGGAGTCGCTTCGAACCCAGCTGCGTCGTGACAAGGTGCTCGATCGCCTTCTCGGGACGAGCGACAAGCTCGAAGCGGAGGCCAAACCAACAACGCCGGCCGAGCCAGAAGGCTGAAGCGGGAAGAGGAGACCAGAAATCATGTTGGTACCGATGGTTGTCGAACAGACCAACCGGGGAGAACGCGCTTACGACATCTATTCGCGTCTGCTCAAGGACAACATCATCTTTATCGGGCGGCCGATCGACGACGATCTCGCCAGTCTCGTCATCGCCCAGATGCTCTTCCTAGAGGCGGAGAATCCCGAGAAGGATATTGCCTTGTACATCAACTCTCCCGGCGGCGTGATCAGCTCGGGTTTCGCGATCTACGACACGATGCAGTACATCAAGCCACAAGTGGCGACCTATTGCGTTGGCATGGCGGCCTCGTTCGCGGCTGTGCTCCTTGCCGCCGGTGCGCCCGGAAAGCGGTCGGTGCTGCCCAACAGCAGGGTCCTGATTCACCAACCCTGGGTCCAGGGCTTGGGTGGACAACAGACCGACATCGACATCCACGCCAAGGACCTGCTGCGGATGCGCGACCGCTTGGATGAAATCCTGGCGCAGCATTGCGGCAAGAGCAAAGAGGAGATCCACAGCGACACCGAGCGCGACCGGATCCTCTCGGCGGAGGAGGCCGTCGAGTACGGAATCGCCGATCAGATCATGCGACGGCGCTGAGGGCAATTTGAGGTTGGCAAAGACGGATCTGGTATTATGGCGTTGATTCCGATCATGGTTCGAAGGAAGCATTCACCTTCCGTCTGTCGCGAACACACTCTCAATGTCCCGTTTCGGAATAGCTGGCGGAGAACGTCCTGTTTTAGTGAGCGGAGAAAGGACCGAGCATGGGCGGCGGCGCGCCGGAGCGCCATCGTCCGTGGAGTTGGGCCTGACAAGATGATCACGCCAGCCAGCGAGCGGAGGAACGATGCCTAAGAAAGAAAGCGGCGACGAAACCCTGCGCTGTTCGTTCTGCAACAAGAGCCAGCGAGAGGTCAAGAAGCTGATCGCCGGGCCCACGGTCTTCATCTGCGATGAGTGCGTCGACATCTGCCTCGACATCATCGCCGAGGACCGCATGCTCGAGCAGCAACAGGATACGTCGCTGCCCAAGCCCCGCGAGATCAAGGCCCTCCTTGACGAGTACGTCATCGGTCAGGAGCAGGCCAAGAAGAAGCTCGCCGTCGCTGTCTACAATCACTACAAGCGCATCGACTTCGCCGAGCGTTCGCGCAACGAGGTAGAGCTGCAGAAGTCCAACATACTGCTGATCGGTCCCACCGGTACCGGCAAGACGCTCCTCGCGCAAACTCTCGCCAAGATCCTCTCCGTGCCCTTCACCATCGCTGACGCCACAACGCTGACCGAGGCCGGCTACGTCGGCGAGGACGTGGAGAACATCATCCTCAAGCTCTATCAAGCGGCGGGGAACGACAAGGACAAGACGCAGCGGGGTATCGTCTACATCGACGAGATCGACAAGATTTCTCGCAAAGGGGACAACCCCTCGATCACCCGAGACGTCTCCGGCGAAGGCGTGCAGCAGGCCCTGCTCAAGATCCTCGAGGGGACCCTGTGCAACGTACCGCCGCAGGGTGGTCGCAAGCACCCGCATCAGGAATTCCTGCAGATCGACACGACCAACATCCTCTTCATCTGTGGTGGCGCGTTCGTCGGCCTGGAAGAGCAGGTGGAGCGCCGGATGAACGAGAAGTCCCTGGGATTCGGAGCCGAGGTCAAGGGGAAGAAGGAGCGCGATACTGGCAAGTTGCTCGAGCACGTCTTGCCCGAGGACCTGATCAAGTACGGTCTGATCCCCGAGTTCGTGGGGCGTTTGCCCGTCGTGGCCGGTCTGGAGGAGCTCGACGAGGCGGCCCTGATCCAGATTCTCAAGGAGCCCAAGAACAGCTTGGTCAAGCAGTACCAGACGATTTTCGAGCTCGAGGACGTTGAGCTCAAGTTCACCGACGAAGCGCTCGCCGCGATCTCGCGAGAGGCGCTCAAACGAAACGTCGGAGCTCGAGGTCTGCGCATCATCCTCGAGGAGCTCATGCTCGAGCTCATGTACAACATTCCATCGCAGCGTGATGTCTCCGAGTGCGTCATCACTGAGGAAGTGGTCCTCAGCCGGATCGAACCCGTGACCTTGAAGAAGGCCGTTTGATCCCCAGCGCTCGCCGCTAGATACTCATGTCCGAGCCTCTTTTCTCGACCACAGAGCTGTCCCTGCCAGTCGTGCCCCTGCGCGACATGGTGGTCTTTCCTTACATGATGCAGCCTTTCATCGTAGGGAGAGCAAGCTCGACGCGGGCTCTCGAAGAGAGCTTGGCGAGCTCGGAAAAGTTGATCTTTCTCATCGCCCAGCGCGACCCGAAGATCGATGAACCTCTTCGCCAGGACATCCACGACATCGGTGTCGTCGCGAAGATCGTTCAGAACCTGCGGCTCCCCAACGGCAACGTGCGGGTCATGGTCGAAGGCGTGCAGCGCGCCAAGCTTCTCGAGCTCGAGGAACGCGAGGGGGCTCTGTGGGCCGAGATCGAGTGCTTCGACGTTCACTTCCCCCTCGACGATAAGGTCGAGGCCTACATCAAGAAGGTGCTGGGACGGTTCGAGCAATACGCCAAGGTCGCACATCATCTGGCCTTCGAGGGCCTGATGTCGACGATCAAGCTCGACGACCCCGATCGTTTCGCGGACACCTTGGCGGCTCACGTCATGGTCTCGACCGCCGAGAAGCAGCGTCTTCTCGAGATCCTTTCTCCTTACGAGAGGCTGCAGTATCTCCAGGACCTGATCGACATGGAGCTCGAAAAAGTCTCCATCGACAAGAGGATCAACGTCCAGGTCAAGAAGCAGATGGAGAGGGCGCAGAAGGAGTACTACCTCAACGAGAAGATCAAGGCGATCCACCAGGAGCTGGGGAAGAAGGACGACCGCGGCGACGAGATCGCCGAGCTTCGCGAGCGGATCGAGGGCGCCGGCTTGCCCAAGGATGCGGCGGAGAAGGCCGAGCAGGAGCTCAAACGGCTCGAGGCGATGCCCCCGGTTTCCGCTGAGGCGACCGTGTCGCGCAACTACATCGACTGGCTAGTAAGCGTGCCGTGGAACAAGAAGAGCCGCGAGATTCGGGATCTGACCAAGGCGCAAGAGATCCTCGACCATGACCACTATGGCCTGGAGAAGATCAAGGAGAGAATCCTCGAGTTTCTCGCGGTGCGTCAGCTCACCAAGAAGACCCAAAGCTCGATTCTCTGCTTCGTGGGACCACCGGGCGTCGGCAAGTCGTCGCTCGCCAAGTCGATCGCCGCCGCCACTGGTCGCCAGTTCGTGCGTTTGTCGCTCGGCGGAGTTCGCGACGAAGCGGAGATTCGCGGTCACAGGCGCACCTACATCGGAGCCTTTCCTGGACAGATCGTCCAAATGATGAAGAAGGCGGGTACGGTCAACCCCGTCTTCTTGCTCGACGAAGTCGACAAGATGTCGATGGATTTTCGCGGAGATCCTTCGGCGGCCTTGCTCGAAGTGCTCGATCCCGAACAGAATCACGCTTTCAACGACCACTATCTCGACGTCGAGTACGACCTTTCGAAGGTCATGTTCATCGCCACGGCGAACGTCCTTCACCCGGTTCCCGCGCCCTTGCGCGACCGGATGGAGGTGATCCAGCTCTCCGGCTACACTCCCCGCGAGAAGCTGGCGATCGCCCAGCAGTTTCTGGTCCCCAAACAGCTGGACAAACACGGTCTGGCGGTCGACCGGGTGCGGATCAGCGACGATGCGATCAACGGGCTGATCGACAGCTACACGCGCGAGGCCGGTGTGCGAAATTTGGAGCGTGAGATTGCGGCGATCTGCCGCAAAGTGGCGCGCCGTGTCGTCGAGGCGAAGAAGGACCTCAAGATCGAGGTCAAGGGAGAAGACCTCCAGGAGTACCTGGGCAAGATCCGCTTCCGCTCCCGGCGCAAGGCCGAGGAGTCCGAAGTCGGAGTGGCGACCGGGTTGGCCTGGACCGAGGCGGGAGGCGAGTTGCTCGAGACCGAGGTCGGGCTGATGAAGGGGAAAGGGAAGCTGACCCTGACCGGCAAGCTCGGCGAAGTCATGCAGGAGTCGGCGCGCGCCGCCGTCTCCTATCTGCGCAGCAAGGCCGATGTCTTGGGTATCGATCCCGACTTCAGTGACGCTCAAGATCTTCATATCCACGTACCCGAGGGAGCGATTCCCAAGGACGGTCCGTCCGCCGGCATCACCATGGCGACGGCACTGGTATCCGCGCTGACCGCGATTCCCGTGCGCAAGGATGTGGCGATGACCGGCGAGATCACTCTGCGTGGCAAGGTCCTGCCGGTCGGAGGAATCAAGGACAAGGTGCTTGCCGCCTTTCGCGCCGACATCGTGGAGCTGGTCCTTCCGGAGGAGAACGAGAAGGACCTGGACGACTTGCCATCCGAGGTGCGCGATGCGCTGACGATTCACCTCGTCAACTCGATGGACGACGTGCTGCGGATCGCCCTCGATGGTGAGCTGTCGCCCATGGCGAAGTCGGAAGGCGGTTTTGAAGAGAGTCCGGCCGATCCTCCAGTGGGATCGGGACCGGTTGCACACTGAGTATTTTTGCCGCTGGGCCTAGCCTCCTCAGCGTCGTTGATCAGCGCCGGCTCCGTTGAGCCTGTGAAGCCAGCACCCCAATTGGGGACATCTAGAGTCGAGGATCGTGTCACGGCCGCCGTCGAGGCGCGCCAGAGCGAATTTGAAAATCGATACTGCCCGCGTGTACCGAACCGCCTTCGAAGCGGCTGATCTGGTTCAGGACGAGCGTCCTCAGATCGCATTCGTTGGCCGATCGAATGTCGGGAAGTCGAGCTTGCTCAATCGCCTGCTGAGGCAGGACGGGTTGGCGAGAACCAGCTCGACGCCGGGTCGGACGCGCTCGATCAACTTTTTTCTGATCGATGAGCGGTTCTTCTTCGTCGACCTTCCCGGTTACGGGTACGCGAAGGTTGGTAAGGAAGAGAGAAGCAAGTGGGCGAAGCTGATCGACGCCTACTTCACCCGTGCCCTGCCGGAAGCTTTGGTCGTGATGCTCGTCGATGCCAAGGTCGGGGCCACGCGACTGGACGAGCAAGCGTACGCGTTTTTCCACGACCAGGGGCTCGAACCCGTGATCGTGGCGACAAAGATCGATCGCGTGTCTCGGGGCAAGCGCATGACGGCAATGAAGCAGCTTCAGACCACCCTGGGTGGCTCGGAGGAGATCAGACCGATTCCGTTTTCGGCGAAGACTGGCGAAGGAGCCCAGAAGTTGTGGGCAGTGCTTGGCCGCTTTTTGGACGCCGAAAGAACAGCGTAGAAATAGAAGAGGGAAACGATGGCCAAATCGACACAAGACCGTTCTCGTACCAAGCCTCACAACGGGCTCGACATCCGGACGCTTAAGGACATGCCGAGCTCCGAGCTCACCCAGATCGCGAAGGACCTGGGTGTCGAGGGCGCAACCGCTCTCCGCAAGCAAGAGTTGATTTTCAAGATCCTGCAGGCGCAAACGGAGAAGAGCGGTCTCATCTTCGCCGAGGGCGTTCTCGAGTGTCTGCCGGATGGCTTCGGGTTCCTTCGCGCTCCCGAGTACAACTATCTTCCCGGACCGGACGACATCTACGTTTCTCCATCGCAGATACGCCGCTTCGACCTGCGTACCGGCGACACGGTTTCGGGCCAGGTGCGTCAGCCCAAGGATGGCGAACGCTACTTCGCGCTCATCAAAGTGGAAGCGGTCAACTTCGAGCATCCGGAGGTGGCGCGAAACAAGATCTTTTTCGACAACCTGACGCCGCTCTATCCGCTCGAGCGCTTGAAGCTCGAGAATCCGGACGACATGTCCTCTCGTGTGCTCGACCTCGTCACCCCGATGGGCAAAGGGCAGCGCGCTCTGATCGTCGCCCCTCCGCGCACCGGCAAGACCATGTTGCTGCAGACGATCGCGCACTCGGTAGCGAAGAATCATCCCGAGGTCGCTCTGATCGTGCTGCTGATCGACGAGCGTCCCGAGGAAGTCACCGATATGCAGCGCTCGGTCCAGGGCGAGGTTGTTTCCTCGACCTTCGATGAGCCGGCCACGCGCCACGTGCAGGTGGCTGAGATGGTGATCGAGAAGGCGAAGCGTCTGGTCGAGCACAAGAAGGACGTGGTGATCCTGCTCGACTCGATCACTCGATTGGCGCGGGCTTACAACACGGTACAGCCTCCGTCAGGCAAGGTCCTCTCCGGTGGTATCGACGCCAACGCGCTTCATCGTCCCAAGCGCTTCTTCGGGGCCGCCCGCAACATCGAAGAGGGCGGGTCGCTGACCATCATCGCAACTGCTCTGGTCGACACCGGAAGCCGGATGGACGACGTCATCTTCGAGGAGTTCAAGGGAACCGGCAACTGCGAGCTCCATCTTGACCGCAAGCTGGTAGACAAGAGAGTCTTCCCCGCGATCGACCTCAACAAGTCTGGGACCCGGAAAGAGGAGCTTCTGATGCCGGAGAACGAGCTCCATCGGGTTTGGGTGTTGCGCAAGGTGCTCAATCCTCTATCGACTGTCGAGTCGATGGAGCTCTTGCTGGACAAGTTGAGGAAAGCGAAGACCAATCTCGATTTTCTCAACGCCATGTCGAAGTAGGGACAATCCTCTTGGTAAGGGGGAAGGCGGCAAGATCCCGCTGAATGGAGCCGTGGAAAAGCGCCCATGAATGCCGGCCACAACGATATCGTGCGGGTAGGGGTCGTCGATTTTCTCAACAGCTGGCCACTCGCGTGGTCCTTCTTCAGAGGCGAGCCGCCGGAGGGCTTCGTGCCGCGTTTCGAGCCGCCGGCGAGAATCGCGGACCTTCTCGCCCGCGGCGAGCTCGACGTCGGGCTGATCCCCGCGATCGAAGTCCAGAGGATTCCCGACCTGCGAGTCATTCCGGGTCTGTGCATCGGTTCGATCCACGAGGTACGCAGCGTGTTGCTGGTCAGTCGCTGCCCGCTCGAAGAGGTGCGTCGAATCGCGCTGGACGAGAACAGCCGGACCTCGGCGGCTCTGGTTCGCATCCTCGCGGCCGATGCTTGGTCGCTCGATGCGGAATTCGTCGCACACCGCGCTGACGTCGGGCGGATGCTGGTGGACGCCGACGCCGCGTTGATCATCGGGGATCCGGCGCTCGCCGTCGACCACGAGCGCTACCGCGTTCTCGATCTCGCGGCTGAGTGGAGGAAGCTCTCCGGCTATCCTTTTGTCTTTGCGGTCTGGGCGGTGCGGCCTGGCGTCGAGCGCCAGGGGCTAACCGAGGTCTTTGCCACGAGCTTGCGCGAGGGTCTGAGCGAGCTCGACGGGGTTGTGGAACGGGCCAAGGCGGCGACGGGTCTCAGAGGTGACGTTCTGCGCCGCTACTTCACTGAAAACCTACACTATCGTCTCGAGGCCGAGCAGCGAGCGGGGCTCGCGGAGTACTTCCGGCGCGCTGCCGCTCGAGGTTTGATCGCGCGCCAGAGCGACATCCGATACGTTGGCTAGGGGCTTTGCCTCTGTGCCTTTGCGGGATCGGCCGGGGCCTTGGGCACGGGGGTCCAGACCGTGGTGCGGCCGAGCCACGAAAAGCCGATGTAGCCCCGGACGAAGAGGGTCCCGTCCGCTCTCAGGGTAATCTTGCAGCTGTAGGTCTTTCCCTTCTTTGGATCGTAGATCGTTCCGCCGCTCCAGACGCCATCTCCATCGTAACTAAAACCACGCAGAATCTGGAGGCCGATGATGGGGCGCGCCCGCAGGCTGGCATCGGGGTTGTTGCGGTCCACCTTCGGCTTCCCGACCCACTGGGGCCCTTCGCTAGCTGGATAGTCTGGTTGGTTCAGCCAAACGATCGTGCCGACGTAGGTGTTCCCCTCACGGGTTATCTTTACGTGCGCGAAGTCTTGTCCTTCCGGCTGGGTCTTCCACATGCCCAGCAGCCGGTCGGCAGGAGGGGTGGAAGGTGTGGGAGTGCTCTGCGAGAAGCCGCTCGTGCTCAAGGCGGCCAGGGCGAGAGAGATGAGCAAGGTGGAACGTAGGGTAGGCATGTTGGACACAGAGACTATCGCAAGAAACCGCCTCGAGCCCTCGTCCGTACCTAGAGATATGGAAGCGGATGCGGAACAGTCGCCGTCTCACACTCGCCGATTTGCATGGCGCTGGCCGATCCTTGGAGTTCTGGCCATTGTTGCCATCGTCGTGGGCTTCTTTCTGCAGATTGCGTCGGGGAGCTGTCCCGTTCCTTGAGTAGAGTGTCAAGCACGGGAGGGGCCCCGCCTCGTCGCGGGAAGGAAGCAGAGGCGCATGGAGGGTGGCTTGGGTGGTTTGGATAGACTGCCCGGATGGGAGAATCGGATGCCTCTCCGGCCGGGGTCGAGCCCAGTAGATCTCGCCGGGGAGCCCTGATCTATGTCTTCATTGCGGCCCTGGTCGGCAAGCTCGCGTTTGTGGGTTGGGCCTTGCGACCGCGAGACCTGGTGCAGACCTATCCCTTCATGTTGGGCGATTCTCAGGACTGGGTCGCTTCGGGGCTGGCTCTAGCCGGCTTCCATGTACAAGACTCGGTTCGGCCTCCAGGTCTGCCTTTGTTGCTGGCTGCCCTCGACAAGGTCGGTGCCCTCACCGCTTTCCCGATCGTTCAGCAGGTTCTTCTGGCGGCCGCTGCGTGTCTCTTGTTCTTCCTGCTTCGAAAGCGTGCCGGATTGGAGCCGGCGTTCTTCGCTGCCGCGCTGCTCCTCCTTTCTTCCCTGCCCTTCACGCTCTCGCTCCCCGTCCACGCGGATTCGCTCAGCGGCGTCTTGTTGCTGGCGGCTGTGAGCACGTTTCTCTATGCTCGTCGCTTCCCTTATGCCTACCTCCTTGCGGGTTTGATCGGCGCCCTGGCGGCCCTCACGCAGGGAGCCGCGTTTCTAGCGGCGCCAGCAGCGGCGTTGGTGCTCTTGGTCCGGCGTCGTCAGGACCTTCGGAATGTCTGGCTATTGGCGGGCGTAGTGATCTTCGGGTCCGGCGTAGCCGCGTGGTCTGTGATCAAGCTCATCAGGTACGGCACCGCAGGTGACGTGGTGACTCGGCATTGGAGCCTGTTGGGACTCCACCCGCAGAACCTGATTTTCTACGCTGCGGCCCTCCTTGCCATTCTGGGGCTTCCGGGCTTGCTCGTTGGACTCAAGGGGGCCGTCGCGATGAGCCGGCGCCGCGGCGAAGATGATCTGCTCGTGCTGGGCACAGTTGTGATGGTCCTTGGTTTTCTTGCGCTCGTGTACGGTTGGACGGCTGAACGCTTTCTTCTCGTAGTTCTTCCCCTTCTCGCTTGGGTCGTGGCGATGGGGCTAGCCACTCTTGGACGCAGGTCGCAAACGCTCTTCGGCGTCCTCATCCTCGTGTTTGCCTTCCTGCCTCTCCCGGTTGCCAGCCCGCCCGTTTGGAGACTGTGGCCGTTTCCCAGCATTACGATTCAAGGGTTCGGGCGAGTGGTCCCCGCCGAGGGCCTGAGACAGGAGTGGATGCGGGGCCCTTGGGAGAGCATCTACCGAACGGCGGCGAATGAGCGGAGACATCCGGGAATCGATCGAGCGCTCTTCGCCGGCGCACCTTCCCGGGGCGTTTTGCTTTTCGCCCGAGGCGCCTACTCGAGGCCGAGCTATTTGGAGAGCAAGAGACTGGGCAATATTCTTCGGCGGCGGTTCACACCGGTACCGGCTGGGCTCTATCCCCTCGGGTGGTGGGGCTGGAGCTGGTCCCGTCGCCTTTCGCCCGTTGGTAGGTGGTGCGTCTTGGAACTCGATCTCCCTGCGCTGCCGGCGATTCTCGCACTTACCGAAGGCGGGGTATGCAATCACTCTGGATCGCCGAGAGTGCCGCCCGGGAGCTACGGTCGGTGGATCGCCGAATTCAGGGAGATTGCGAAGGAGGTGGGGCCTGGCGATCCCTTCATCGCTGTCGTTGGTTCGGAGCGAAGCGACTGGGTACGTCTCGCGCCACTGGCTCTCGAAAGCGCGAACTTGGTCGTTGTCGCCCCCGCCCGCCTACCAAAGTCACTCAACGTGGAAGGAAAGGAGGCGTCTTTCGGTGACTTCGCTCTAGCTCGCGGTGAAGCGGTGGGCCGCCCCGTCTGGGTCCTGCGGCGGAAGAGTGGGGCGCGGCCCGCTGATTATCAGAGATCAATTCACGACGAAAGGTAGACTCTGCGCATGCGGCGTGACTCGGAGCAGCTCTCAGGGTGGGGAGGGATCTCGGTTCCCGGAAGGGAGATCCTTTCCGAGGATCTCTCGAGCGCCGCCGCCGGACAGCCGCTGACGCGTGGGCTCGGGCGAGCTTACGGCGACGCCGCGCTTCCGCCGCCGAAGGTGGGAAGCGTGGCGGGCTCGAGGCTGGCCGACCGCATTCTGGCTCTGGATCCAGAGAGCGGAGCCCTGCGCGCCGAGGCCGGACTCTCACTGCGGGAGATGGTCACGATGTTGCTGCCTCGCGGCTGGTTTGTCCCGGTGACGCCGGGGACCCAGTTCGTCACCCTAGGTGGGATGGTGGCGGCCGACGTGCACGGCAAGAATCATCACGTGAGCGGAACGATCGGGCGCCACGTCAACTCCTTGACCCTGCGCCTCGCCGGCGGTGAAATCGTACGCTGCTCGCGGGAGGGGCGCTCCGACTTGTTTCGGGCCACCCTGGGCGGCATGGGATTGACCGGCCATATCCTCGAGGTCGGGCTGACCTTGGAAAAGATCGAAACTCCATGGATCTATGGCGAGAGCGAGCGCTTCGGCGATCTGTCCGAGTTGCTCGCGGCGCTCGAGGCTGCGAGCGGCGAGTGGCCTTTCACCGCCGTTTGGGCGGATCTCATGGCGCCTGCCAGACGTCTGGGCCGCGGAATCCTCTTCCGAGGGCGCTGGGCCCGCTCCGCGGAAGCGCCGGCCGCAGCGCCGCGCCCGAAGCGCGTCTTCGAGGTTCCCGTGACCGCTCCGAATTGGCTGCTTGCGTCCCCCTTGGTCCGCGGTTTCAACCTAGCGACGTATCGCAAGCACGTTCCTCGCCGTAAGTCCGGGATCATTCATCCCGAGGCCTTCTTTTATCCACTCGATTCTGTAGGCCACTGGAATCGCTTGTACGGCAAGCGCGGCTTCACGCAGTATCAGTGCGTTCTGCCCGCGGAGGCGGGTCGAGAAGGGGCCAAGGAGTTTCTTGCCGAGCTCAAGCGCCTGGGAGGTCGCTGCTTCTTGGCTGTGATCAAAGACTGTGGTGCCGAGGGAGAAGGAGTTCTCTCGTTCCCCCGCCCGGGAATCTCGCTGGCTCTCGATCTCCCGGTCGACCGCCACACCCAGGAGCTCGTCGATCGTCTCAACGAGCGATTGCTCCACTATGGCGGCCGCATCTATTTGGCCAAGGACGCCTTCACCCGGGAGAGCCATTTCCGGAAAATGGAGCCGCGTCTCGAACGCTTTACCGAAATTCGGCGCAAGTTCGATCCCGAGGCGCGGCTGAGGAGCGCCCTCTCTGTGCGACTCTTTGGGGACGCGGCGTGAGGGCGGCGATTCTGGGAGCGACGAAGGGAATCGGGCGTGCCGTGGCGCGCCGTCTGGCGGAGCGCGGCGACGCGCTCGTTCTGCTCGGGCGCGACCCCGACGACCTCGAACGCAGCGCCCGCGATCTCGAGGTGCGCGGCGACCGCGACGAGACGCGCACCGTGAGCACCGTGCGCTGCGACCTCGAGGATCGCGCGACGATCGCTCCGGCTTTGGACGCCGCGGTTCGAGAGCTGGGCGGCCTCGACCTGGTGTTGGTCACGGCTGGGGCCTTTGGGACGCAGGAAGATCTCGAGAACGACGTCTCGCAGGCCGAGCGGGTCCTCGACACAAACTTTACGGCTACCGTGCTCTTCCTCGAAGAGGCGCGCAAGCGTCTGCTAGCGGCGGGCGGCGGGACGCTCTGCGCCGTGAGCTCGGTGGCGGGGGAGCGCGGGCGCAAGCCGGTGATTCTCTACGGTGCGAGCAAGGCGGGGCTCACCCGCTATCTCGAAGGGCTCGACCACAAGTTCCGGCGCCTCGGACTCAAGGTCGTGACCGTAAAGCCGGGATTCGTTCGGACCGGGATGACCGCCGGTCTTCCGGCTCCCCCCTTTGCCGGCGATCCCGAGGGAGTCGCGCGCGACATCGTGCGAGCGATCGATCGCGGTCGACCGGTGGTCTATACACCATGGCCTTGGCGCTACCTGATGTGGATCGTCCGCCGTCTGCCGCGGGCGGTCATGCGCCGCCTCTCCTTCTAGTGTCGCCAAGAGACATTGTTTGTGCCAGGGGAGGAGTCGCCCCCGTGCGGCTAGCGCTCTTACCGGCAGATTCCTTCGGACGCAACCAGGCGCGAACGATTTCCGTAAGAGTTGACAGCGCTCGATTCCGTGAAAGGAAGGTGAGAATGCGGAAAGCTGCCGCCATACTTGTCGTCCTCATCGCCGCGGGGACGCTGCCGGTCGCCGGCACGGCGTCTTGCGCTGCGGCTCAGTACCACCAGTTCGATTTCTGGCTCGGGCACTGGAACGTCACCGGTAAACAAGACAAACCGGTGGGCATCGACACGGTCGTGAGCGAGGTGGGCGGGTGTGCGCTCATCGAAACGTGGAAGGGGAAAGGAGGGGGTTCCGGTGTGAGCCTCAACTACTACGACCCCGCGGACCGAATGTGGCATCAGGAGTGGGTGGGTACGAGTGCTCGGCTCCACCTCAAGGGTGGCCTCGAGGGAAATAGGATGGTCTTAGTGGGCGGTTCCCGGTCGACACCGAAGGGAACGATCGAGGACCGCATCACCTGGGAGCCGAGAGCGGATGGTTCGGTTCTCCAGGTCTGGTGGGTGTCGAGCGATCAAGGAAAGAGCTGGAAGGTGCTCTTCTCGGGGACCTACCGTAAGGCAGAGTGAGGAAGAGGGGGAAGAGTGGATCGAGCCGGCTCCAGGGATAGCCCAGAGCCGGCTCGAAGAGTCAGCATCTTCTGACGTTCGCGTCGGTTCTACACGTCGAACTCGACACCTTGCGCCAAGGGTAGCTCGGTGCCCCAGTTGATCGTGTTGGTCTGGCGGCGCATGTACGCCTTCCAGGCGTCAGAGCCGGCCTCGCGGCCGCCTCCCGTGTCCTTCTCACCACCGAAGGCGCCACCGATCTCGGCCCCCGAGGTGCCGATATTGACGTTGGCGATGCCGCAGTCACTACCCGTCGCCGAGAGGAAGCGCTCGGCGCTGCGCAGGTTGAGAGTGAAGATGGCGGACGACAGCCCCTGTGGCACACCGTTGTGGAGCGCGATCGCCTCGTCGAGGTTTTCGAACTCGAGCAGGTAGAGAATCGGGGCGAACGTCTCCTCGCAGGTAATGGGGAGCAGCGACGGCATGTCGACCAGGGTCGGCTCGACGAAGAATCCGGGACCGTCGAGCGAATGGCCACCGTAGAGAACCTTCCCGCCCTGCTGATGGGCTTGATCCAAGGCCTTCATCATGTCTTCGACCGCCCCGTGGTCGATGAGCGGTCCCATCAAGGTCGAGGAGTCGAGAGGATCCCCGATGCGCACCGAGCCATAGGCCTCCACCAAGCGGCGTTTCATGTCGGCCGCGATTCCTTTCTGCAGGATCAGGCGGCGAGTCGTGGTACAGCGCTGCCCGGCGGTTCCGACCGCGGCGAACAGCACGGCACGTAGCGCCAGGTCGAGATCGGCGTCGTCCATGACTACGATCGCGTTGTTTCCTCCTAGCTCGAGCAGGGAACGACCGAGGCGGGCAGCGATCTCCTGTCCGATCGACTGGCCCATGCGCACCGATCCGGTGGCGGAAATCAGCGGCAACCTGGGATCGGCGACGAGCGGCCGCCCGACCTGCGAGGAGTTGCCGACCAGAAGATTGAAGACCGGGGGCGCGTCATTTTCCTCCAGGACTCGCTGGGCGATGCGCGTAACCGCGATGGCCGTGAGCGGCGTCTTGCTCGATGGTTTCCAGATCATCGTGTCGCCGCAGACGGCCGCGACCGTGGCGTTCCATGCCCAAACGGCGACGGGGAAGTTGAACGCGGTGATGATCCCGATGGGCCCCAAGGGATGCCACTGCTCATACATGCGATGGTTGGGCCGTTCGGAATGCATGGTGAGGCCGAACAGCTGGCGGGAGAGTCCGACCGCGAGATCCGCCATGTCGATCATCTCCTGCACCTCGCCGAGCCCTTCGGAGAGGATCTTGCCGGTCTCCAGAGTCACCAGACGTCCGAGCTCCTCCTTGTGCCGCCGTAGCTCGAGACCGAGTTGACGGACGATCTCTCCGCGCCTGGGGGCCGGCCACAATCTCCATTCGTCGAAACCCGCCGCCGCCGCCGCTACCACGGAGTTGTACTCTTCGCGCGTTGCCGTCTTGATGCTGGCTAGAGCCTCGCCGGTGCTGGGATCGACCGAGGAAAGGACGGGGCCGGTGCCCTTCAGCCACGAACCATTGAAGGCGCCCGGATTCTCTCCCGCGACGCCTAGCGCCTCGAGGATCTCCTGGCTCCGTTGTCTGTCTTTTGAAGTCATGGAACTCATTTGACTCTCCATAGTGTTCGTCCTGGCCTGCGAACGCAGCGCCGCGACTGGATAGGGAACTGGCGACGGATGGTTCGCCAGGAATTCGGCTAAAGGATATCGCACGCGAGCTAAGATCGCGCGGTGCGAGCCCTTGCTCCTTCAGTCCTTCTCCTCGTCTTCGCCTTCGCGTGCGGCACGCTGGTAGGTGGAACGGGAGGGGTGACGACGCTGGTCGGCCACGCACTCATTCTCGCCTTCGCCGCGTGGGGCGCCTACGCTTGGCGGGATCCCCTCAGACTGGGCCGGAAATTAGCGTGGCTCGCCTGGGCGCCTCTAGCGATCGCCTTGCTCTCCGATCTGGTGTCGCCGGTTTCCCGTGCCGGCTGGACGGGGCTGGCTTTGGCCCCCGCGTTTCTCTTTCTTCCCGCGGCGGTCGACCGCTGCTGGCGCGAGGGCGAGGCCAGAGTCGGGGCAACCGGCGTTGCGCTCACGGTCCTCGCCGTGAGCTCATGGGCGCTCGTTACGTTGTTCTCGAAGGGGTTGTCGCGAGCCGCGCTGCCTCTCGGACATCACAACTTGTTGGCGGCTTTCTTGGTTCCGCTGCTCCCACTGGCCGCGGCAATCCTCGTCGAGCGTGACTGGCGGCGGTGGTTTGGGCTCCTAGCCGTGGTGCTCGGCGTGACCGCAATTCTTGCCACTCGGTCGCTTGACGCCGCTGCGGCGCTAGTGGTCGAGTCGATCGCCATCGGCGTGCTCTGGAAGCGGGCGCGCCCCTGGGCCCTGGCCACGGTCGTATTGGCCGCTCTCGTGGCGCTGCCCCGCGTCCCGCGGGTACTTGCCGGCTCGGACCCCTCGCTCCAGGCTCGGGCCACCTATGCCGAAGCTGGATTGGATGGGATCGCTCTTCGCCCTCTCCTGGGTTGGGGGCCGGGATCGGTTCCATGGACGGTAAGCATGAACCTGAAGCCGCGATTGGGCGTCAATCCCGCGAGCCAGGTGATCGGCGATCTTCACTCGCTTCCCCTCCAGTGGACGTACGAGACCGGCCTTGCCGGACTAGCTGCTTTGCTTGCGCTTGGTTGGTTCTTTGCCCGAGCCCGCAGGCGCGAAGGTCCTTCTGGCGCAAGCGACTTCGAGCGCCGGTGCGTGCTGGTGGGGGCGGCCGGGCTTCTCGTCGTGACGCTCAGCAACTCCCAGGTCGAGGTCGTTGCCTTGCCGCTGATGGCCGCGGTCCTCGTCGGGGTGTGGATGGCCGAGGGCTCGGATCGCGAATGGCGGGAGCTGAGACAAACGAGCAAGTGGCGCTGGGGCTTGCTTCTCCTAGTGGTGGGCGCCCTGGCCCTCCTTCCCATGGACTTGGCTCACCTCTCCTATGATTGGGCGCACCGTAGCGTTGGCGACACCCAGGTGCGCCGGTTGGCGTGGGCAACCCACCTAGATCCGCGCTTCCCCCTCTATCGATTTCGCTTGGCGTTGGCGCTGGAGAGGAGCCAGCCTCAGCAGGCGGCAAAGGAGGCGCTGGCCGCGGCGACTCGGGCGCGCGGCGTTGCGCCTTTGTGGCTCGAAGCTGGGCTCCTCGCTCGCAAGGCAGGCCTCGCGAGTGGGACCGAAGCGCTGGTCGCCGCCTGTCGACTCGATCGCCTTGCACCTCTTCCTCCCTTCTTCGCCGCGTTGAGCTCCCCGGACGACCGGCGCGGGGCGGAGCTGTTGGCGCATGCTCTCGCCCTCGAGCCTCGTTTGGCGGCGGCCATGGCTCTCGACAACCGGGGCTCGCTCATTGACGCGGCGCGCGCGCGAATCTTGGAAACGCGACAGCTGCCACTCCGCTGGAGGATCGACCTCGAGCGTTCGGTGGCCCTGGCGCGCAGCCAGCGCTCGGACGCGCGCTCCGCGCATCTCGTCTTGGATGCCGATCAGGAGTCCTATCTCTCCTTTTCCGTCTACGCCTTCCGTCGAAGCCCTTGGCCGGCCCGTCTCGCGTCGGTGATTTTGCGGCGATCCGGGGTCGACGTCATGAGCTCGGTGCCGCGGCTCGACGCTCTGCCGGGCTTGCCGCGATCCCTCGGTCGAGCGCTATCTTGCGGTAGCGATTGAGGTTGTCGAGTTCTCCACAAAAACTGTGGAAAACCCTGTTGGAAACTTGTTCTCGAGCGCAGCCAGGAGTCGATTTGATAGGGGTTTGCTACAGAGTGCACAAGTTCTTGTGCAGAATATAAAGTGTTTGTTTACAGTTGTTTACGGAAGCGCGCCGCACACCAATGAGGGGCGCCTCTGGCGCCATTCGAGCGATTTCCGCAACGAGGGGCGAGGCTAGCCGACGCGAGCGATGGCGGAAGCGATGCGAGAGAGGCCCTCGCGAGCGGTTTCGCCATCGAGGGTCAGTGCGGGTCGGAAGCGAATCGCACGGAATCCCGAAGCCAATCCGAGGACATCGGCTTCGTTGAGGGCTTTGAGAACGCGATTTCTGCTTTCGGTGTCGGGAAGGTCGAAGGCCAGGAACAATCCGCGTCCGCGCGGGTTTGTGACCCTGTTCGGGAAGCGCTCGGCCAGCTCCTGGAGGCCGGTGAGCAGCTGTTGCCCGACGCGCGTGGCGTTGGCGAGGAGGTCGTCCTCCTCGATGATCTCGATGATCCGCCGGCAACGAACCATATCGACGAGGTTCCCGCCCCAGGTCGAGTTGATTCGGCTCGACACCTTGAAGACCGAGTCCACTTGGTCGAGTCGATGGTTCGCGGCGATTCCGCAGACCTGGGTCTTCTTGCCGAAGCAGAAGATGTCGGGCTCGACGCCGAGGTGCTCGAAGCACCACCACTTGCCCGAAGTCCCGAAGCCGGTCTGGACCTCGTCGAAGATCAGGAGGAACTCGTTTTCATCGGCGAGGCGGCGAAGGGCTTGGAGAAACTCCGGTCGGAAATGATTGTCGCCTCCTTCGCCCTGGATCGGTTCGATGATCAGTCCAGCGATGTCGTGCGGATTGTCCGCGAGAGCTTGCTCGATCTCGCCGATTGCCGCCTCTTCGGCGCGGGCCACCCGCTCTTCCACCTCGGCGGTGACGGGAAAGCTCAGGGCCGGGTTGGAGATGCGAGGCCAATCGAACTTGGGGAAGTACTGGGTCTTGCGCGGATCGGCTGTATTGGTAAGCGACAGAGTGTAGCCGCTGCGCCCGTGAAACGCTTGGCGGAAGTGGATGATCTGGCGGCCCAGCTCGCCCCGGCCGGCCGCGAGGTTCTTGCGCACCTTCCAGTCGAAGGCGGCCTTGAGAGCGTTCTCCACGGCGAGCGCTCCGCCTTCAATGAAGAACAAGTGCTCGCGGAAGGCCTCGGGCACCGTGCGCGAGAAAGCCTCCACAAAAGCCGCCATCTGCGGCGTGTAGATATCCGAGTTGCTCGGCTTGGTGAGGGCCGCGGGGACCAGGCGACTGAGAAACTCGGAGGTGTTCAGCTTCGGGTGGTTGTAACCGATCGCGATCGTCGAGAACGCGCCAAACAGATCCAGGACCTCGTGTCCCCGCAGGTCGTCGAAGAGGAAACTGTCGTGACTTTTCGTCAGATCCATGACCAGGTGGAAGCCGTCAACGAGCATGTGGCGGCCGAGAACCTCGTGGACTTCTCGCGCGGAAACCTTGGGTGTGACGTCAGCGGACAGAGTGGTCATTGATTTCTCCTCATGCAACCGCTTCTGGCGGGGGTGACGCGGCATCGCCGGACGGGATCGATGCCTCACGCATCAGGACCTTTCGCATCGTACCAGGGCCCCAGAGCGACGGTCAATCGCTCGCGCCGCTCGGGCGGAGAGTCGGTGCCGGAGGGTTAGGTGCGGCGGCGAATCGGCTCGCCGGATATGGCCGTACGGTTGCGTCCGGTCTGCTTTGCCACGTACATGGCCGCGTCGGCAAGGCGGAGGAGCGTGCTCTTGTCGTCGCCAAGGGCGCCTTCGGCATTGAGGTGACGATTCAGACTGGCTACCCCGATCGAGCAGGTCTGTCCGGTGAGGTGAATCGGTTCGGGTTGAATCTCTCCCGGCTTGTCGCAGAAGACCGCCCCCAAGATCGTATTGCGGATGGTCTCGGCGAGGTCTACCGCCTCGTCCAGCGAGATTCCCGGCAGAATCAGGACGAACTCGTCTCCACCGTAGCGCGCGGCCAGGGCTTCGCGATAGGGAACCAGCTCGGACAGGATCTTTCCGACTTCGCGCAGGACTTGACTGCCCGCGAGATGTCCATGGGCGTCATTGACCCGTTTGAAGAAGTCCAGATCGATGAATAGGAGGGAGAGGTCCCGGGACTCGTTGCGGCAGCTCTCGATCTCGTTGGCCAGGGCGATGTGCAAGTAGCGGTCGTTGAACAGTCCGGTGAGGTTGTCGCGCTTCGCCATCTCTTCGGCCCGGCGGCCATCCAGCACGTTTTGGATCGAGATCGAGATGTAGTCCGCGAAGATCTCGAGGAGCTCTCGATCCTTCTCGCCGTAGGCAGCGCTGCCCTGGCTGTTGATCAGCTCCAGAACACCACAGACAGCGTGCTCGATGCGGATGGGTATCGCGATCAGCGATTCGGTCTTGTAGCGGGTGCTTCGATCGACGTCGGGAAAGAAGTACGGGTCCTTGCGCACCTGCGAGGTGTAGTACGAGCGACCCGTGAGGTAGACGTGACCGGCGATCCCTTGGTCCGCTGCGAGAGTGCGGCCGAGCAAATCCACGGCATGGGGACCGAAGGCGGCGACGAAAGTGAGGACATGCTGGCTACGATCCCCATTCTTGTCACGCGGCCGGTCCAGCAAGATCGAGCCGGAGTCCGAGGGGACAAACTCGTTCGCCTTGCGCAAGACCTCCATGAAGTTCTTGGTGAGGCTTGCTTCAAGGGGGAACGCGGGGCCCGCCCGATGCCGGTCGAGGAAGGTTTCGAGGGCATCCGGAGCGAGGCTGTGGACTTCCACCATTGCGATGCTCACCAGCGCGCCTAACGATGAAAACTGCTTTCGCCGCTACACCATAGCATCATGCGAGGCGACGGAGTAGCTTCCGGGAGCGCTGCACGAGCTCGGTACCGAGCTCATCGGAGGCGGAGAGCTGCGGCGCGTAGCGAAGAAAGTGCAGGTCCTCAGCGAGTTGCGAGAGCTCGTTGGTGGTTTCGGCTTCCACCCCCCGCCTTCTCAGGAGAGCTCCCCAACGAGCGCTGGGCGTGCCCATCGGTACCGCCCACTTCTCGTCGAGAAATTCGCGCCACAGCTCATCGAGGGCGTTGGCGGTCCTTCGCGGTGAGGCGCCAAGGGTGATGCCGGAGATGCGCCCGAGGTAGCGCTGAGCGATCTCGCTCTGCTGCGGATTGCGCCGCCCCCAATTGTGACGCCCAAGGATGGCGACGGCCCCCGCCGCGACGAGAAGACCGACGATCAATCCACCCCATTCCCAGGGATGCGCCCAAAGAGCACCCATCACTCCTCGCCGAGGCTGCGCGCTCCCCTCGTTCGGACCGCTGACCGTTGGGCGAGTAGGCGCCGGAGCGGGTGGCGGTGCGGGGACCGCGGTCAACTCGAGCGCTGGGGTCGTGGCCTTGGCATAGGAGGCGGTCTGAGGGTCGAAGTAGGGAATCGTGACGGGCGGCAACGTCCAGTGCGCGCTCTTTTGAGGCACCAAGACGTAGGTCCAGGTGGCGCTCTCTCGAACCCGGGTGCCGATCAACTTGGTGTTGCTCTCGCTCTGGGGCGCAAAGCTCTCGAGACCCGGCAGGTTGGGCAGGGAAGGGGCGGAAAGGCCCTGCACATGGCCGAAACCGGCCAGAGTCAGGGTCAGGGTCGCGGCGTCTCCCACCTTGATCTGGCGGGGGGTGAGTGAGGCGTGGATCGACAGCGCCCCGACCGCCCCGTTGAAATCGGCGGGTGGTGCTGGCAACGCCCGTACCGAGATGGAAAGCGGCTGAACCTGCCGCCGAACCTCGACCGTTCTCTCGAAGAGCCCCCCAAAGCCTCCTTCCCCGGGAACGCTCAAGGTCAACCGGGCCTTGGCAGCCCCGATGGTCAGGGCACCTGAGTGAAGTGGGAAGAGCGCTCTCTGGAGCAGCACGACTCTCCCGAATTGCTGCCCGTGCACGGCCACCATGTCGGGCTGCAGGTGAGTTGGTTGCGGAATCTCCTTGACCCAGAAGCCGTGAAAGTCGGGGATCTCTTGGGGATCGATATTGTCGACGTCACCCTGGGTATACAGGTAGAGGGTGTAGAGCACCTGTTGTCCGACATAAGGGTTTTGCGGATTGGCTACGGCTTGGAGGAACACACCGGGCATCGTTTGCGGCGGAGAGGCGGGGGCCGCGAACGGTGAGCTCGGAGCTGAGAAAGGCTGCATCAAAGCGCCGAAAGGCGAGAGGCTCTGATTTTGCGCCGCCCCCGGATGAAGAGTTGCGGTGTTCTCCACATCGATGGTCTGGTCGGGGATCTCGATCTGGCGGCCGCGGGCCTTGACGACGATGCTCTTGACCCGCGCCGGACCCGGATGCAAGGGGTGAAGCTGCCACGTCAAGCTGATGCTGCGCGAGGTGAACCCGTTGACGAAGCGAACTTGATCCGAGCGAAACGGCCCCGCCACCGCCTCGAGGTTGTCGAGCTTGAAACCCGGGTGCAGGTCGATTCCCCCGAATCCCTGAGCTCGCGCGGTGATGGTGAAGGTGACGAGCTCATTGAGCCCGATCCGCGTCGGACTGATCTGAGCGTTGACCTGGACGGATGGCGCGCTCCACGCCGCCAGGCTCGAGGCGACGGCGACCACTACGGCAATGGAAAGGGCTCGCGGCCACCTCACCAGTCCTTCTCCGTTGACGACCGGCGCTCAGCCCGCTTGAGAGCGGCCTCGCGACGCTGTTGACGCTCGAGGTTCTCTACCGCATTGAGGATGGCGGCCGCTTGCGCGGCGCTCATGTTCGGCTGGTCTTTGAACTGGGGAAGAACTGACCCGTGCTTCGGAGCGTTCTTCAGCGCCTTCGGTTCGCCGGTTGCCGCCTGGCGCTTCCCGGACGCCTGGCTCTGCGCCTCGCGTGGAGCCTTTCGCTCCGGAGGGCGCTGAGCTCCGGTGGAGCGTCCTTGCTCCCTGCCGCCCGGTTTTTGCTGCTGGCTCGCTTCCTTCTGCTCCCGGCGGCGCTCTTCCTTGCGCTGCTTCTCGAGCTGGCGCAGGGCGAGCTCCAGGTTGTACTTAGCGTCGGGTTGATGAGGATCGGCGAGCAGGCTCTTCTCGAAAGCCGAGACCGCGCCAGCCGGGTTCCCGGAGGCCAGCAGAGCGTTGCCCAAGTTGTACTCAGCCTCGGGCAGCAACCTGGGAGGCGCCTTTCCAGATGCCTTCTCGAGGAGCTGGGCGGCTCCGAGTCCATCCTTCGCAACGAGATGCGCGGTGCCCGAGTTGTAGAGAACAGCAGGGTCTTTCGGCGCCAGTCGTTGGGCGCTGTCGAAGTCGCGAACGGCGGATTTGACGTCGCCCTTGTCGAGTGCGTCGAGACCCCGATCGGTGCGCTCACGCGGGTTGTAGAGCCAGCGCTCCACGGCGCGGGGCCAGTGCAGGAAGCTGTCGACAGCCTGGCGTAGCGGGAGGCTTGCGGGGAGGAGGAGCAGGGCGGCCAGAACGATCGCTTTCATGGTTCCAGCCCCTTTCGAGCCGCGGGCATGGCGCTCATGGAGAGCCAGAGGATGAGAGCGGCGACGGCCGCGGCCAGTGGCCATTGGAAGCGGGGGGCGTGGGTGGTGATCGTCTCGCTCGAGAAGCGGCGTCCGCTCAAACTGCTGAGCCGGTGAAGGATGGGCTGCGGATCGGTGGCCAGAGATGTGGCGCGGAGGTAGACCCCGCCGGTACCACGGGTTAGCTCTTCGAGGTTTCCTTCCTCGAGGCGAGAGATCACGATCTTGCCACTCTCGTCGCGCTTGTAGTCGCCGGGTGCTCCCCCAGGGATGGGGATCGGCGCGCCTTGCGGCGTACCCACCCCGATGGCGCTGACCATGACGTCGGCATCCTTGAGCTTGCGCAAGGTGCGCTCGAGTCCGCCCTCATGATCCTCCCCGTCGGAGACGATGATGATCGCCCGGTGCTCCTTGCTGTTCTCGGGGAAGAGCTTCAATGCCTGGTCGATTCCGGCCGCCAGGTGGGTCCCCGGGCTCGGCATCGAGCCTGGTTGGGCGGTTTCCAAGAGCAGGTCGATGGCTTCCGAGTCCGTCGTCAGCGGGGTCATCACGACCCCGTCCCCTGCGGCGAAGACGAGACCGACCCTATTGTTCGGCATGCTCTGGGTCAGGCGGCGGATCATTGTCTTGGCGACCGCCATACGGGATGGATAGACGTCCGGGGTGGCCATGGAGAGGGAGGCATCGAGAACGAAGACGATATCGAGTCCCCGCCGGTGTACCTCCTCCTTCACGACGCCCCAGCGGGGCTCGGCAAGGCCGAGTGCCGTGCCGAGCACGGCGATTCCCAGGAAGAAGAGGGACAGCATCCAGCGCCGCCCGTCGAGATGCACTCCCAGGCGTCTCCACAGCCGGGGCGCGGCCCACGCTCGCATGGCCGCCAGGCGTTGGCGCCAGAAGAAAGCGGCAACCAAGGCGGCGGCGGGCGCCAGAAGAGTGAGCCAGAGCAGGGCGGGGTGACCGAAGCTCATGGTTCGACGCTCACCCGCGTCGCGGTCGTGGCGAGAGGTAGAAGCAATAGCGCCAGCGCGGTCCAAGCGAGGGGCTGGAACGCTTCGCGGTAGCGAACGTATTGCTTGACCTTGATCCGACTCTTTTCGAGCCTGTCGATCTGAGCGAAGATCTGGCGCATCTCTTCGCTGTCGGTGGCCCGGTAGAAGTGCCCGCCGGTCAGGTCCGCGATCTTCTCGAGGAGGTTGTCGTCGACTTGCACGTTCATCATTACGCGGCGAGTTTCAGGCTGTCCGGTGAAGGGGTTTTGCATCGTTACCGGCACCGGCACACGGCCCGTGGTACCCACACCGACGGTGTAGACCTTGATGCCCAGCCCCTTGCAGACGGTTGCGGCGGACAGCGGGTCGATCGCCCCAGCGTTGTTGACCCCGTCGGTAACCAGGACCACGACCTTCGATTTGGCCTTAGAGTCCCTGAGCCGCGCCGCCGCATCCGCGAGAGCGATCCCGATGGCGGTTCCGTCCGGCAAGCTGTTGAGACGCACTCCATTGAGGAGTTGGGTAAGCATCTCGTGATCCGTAGTCAACGGCGCCCGAGTCAAGGCGGCGCCCGCGAAGACCACGAGCCCGATCCGGTCCGCGGGGCGGTGCTCGACAAAGTTCTCGACCACCTGCTTGGCGACGGTCAGTCGATTGCGCGGATGGAAGTCCTCAGCGCCCATGCTTCCCGAAATGTCGAGAGCGATCTCGATGTCGATTCCTTGAGTAGAGCTCTCTTGCCATCGATAACCGAGCTGGGGCCGAGCCAGAGCGATGATGAGGAGAGCGCAGGCCGCGAGCCGGGAGTAGAAGGGCAGGTGAAGCCGCCAGCGACCGAGGGCGTGCTGCTTGGGCAGCGCGCCGATGGTCAGAGCGCCGCTTCGGTCGCGGCGGTGGTGCCACCAGGCGAGCGCTGGGAGAGCGAGAAGGAGCAGCAGGAGCCACGGATTGTTGAAGTGAGCCAGGCTCATGCGCTCTTCTCGACGTCGGCGGGTACAGGCCGTAGCCGCGTTTCGAGAGCGCGGCCGACCTCAAGGGCTCGGGCGATTCGGTCCTCAGCTACGCTGCGCTCCGCCCGGTGGCGGGCGAACTTCACCTGATCGCAATCGAGAAGCAGCTGCACGCACGAGCGAGACCAGACTTCCGGCTGGCGCCGGTTTCGCAGCTCGTCCCGGATTTCCCGCGTGGTCCGATCGCAAGCAGAAAAAGAAAGAACGCGTCCCAAGTAGCCCCGCAAGGCGAGGCTGACGGCGGTATGAAGGCGATCGAGATCCGTCTCTCGCCGGGCCTCATTCAGCCTTGCCTCGAGCTCCTCTAGGGGCGGCTTTAGAGGTCGCGTAAGTCCCTCCGCGCCGGCTCGGCGCCGGCGCCGGTAGAGAAGCGCGAGGGCGGCCAGGACCATGAGAGAGCCGGCGGCGCCAGTCCACCAGAAAGCGGCGCCGAGACCGAGGGGACGGGGTGGCGCTGGGGGCTTGGGAACTAGCTTCGTACCCTTCTCTTCGGCTGATGGCAACACCGAGCGCACATGAAGGGCGAGCTCGTCCGGAGTCGCGACCTCGGCCGTACTGGAATGGAACGGTACGGCGATCTGGCGCGGGGGCAGGGGAATCTTCCCGGTGGAGAAGGGGACGAGGGTGACGCTCTGCTCGAAGACCTGTTCGCCGTTCTTCTTCGACACTTTTCGCACGGGCCCGGCTTTGAGAACTCGGGCGTTTCCCCAGCTGTCCTTCCACACCGGAAAGCGAGGGGGGCCGGCGAGCTGGTCGGCCGCGACCGTAAGGCTGAGGGTGACCTCGGTTCGATCGCCGACCGTGAGCTGGTCGGGCTGAATGGAGACCGAAAGGTGAGCAGGCACCGGAGGTAGCACCGCGGCCGCCAGAAGCAAGGAGGCAAGCATCATCGGCTGAGCCTCCGTCGCCGCTGCTCGAAGAAAGCAACGAGCGGGCTCAAATAGGGGCGGTCGGTGCGCAATTCCAGGTGGTCGATGCCGAGCCGGCGGGTCAGTCGCAAGAGCTCGGAACGCTGATGGCGCCTCCTTGCGCGGTGCTCCGTTGCGAGCTTCTTGCCGGAGACGATCGCGAGGGCGCCGGTCTCCGCATCGCGCAGCACGGTGGGACCGACCGATGGGAGGATCGTCTCGCGCGGATCGACGATCTCGACCGCGATGACGTCGTGACGGCCGGCCGCGGTCTTCAGCGCTGCGGCATAGGAAGTGTTGAGAAAGTCGGAGATCACGAAGACCACCGATCGCCTCTTGAGATTGCGCAGAACGGCGGGGATGGTGCCGTCGAGATCGGTCCCGCCGTGTGCCGGCCGGCCGAGAATCTCACGCACGAGACGCAAGACGTGGTTTCGTCTTTGCTGGGGCGCGAGCCAGAGCTCGAGACGATCGCTCACCAGAGCGGCCCCCACCCGGTCCTGATTGCGCAGTGCCGCGAAAGCCAAGAGGGCGGCGACCTCGGCGGCGAGATCGCGTTTGAGGATCGAGCGCGAGCCGAAGGAGAGGGAACCCGAAACATCGACGATCAGGAAGACCGTGAGGTCCCGCTCTTCGACATATTGCTTGACGTAGGGGTGCCCCATGCGCGCGGTGACGTTCCAATCGATGGCTCGGATCTCGTCGCCCGGCTGGTAGGGGCGAACCTCCGTGAACTCGACGCCGCGTCCGCGGAAGACCGAGTGGTAGTCGCCGGCCACGCCCTGGTCTACAAGCCGCTTGGTGGCGATCTCGATGCGGCGGACCTTGCGCATCAATTCGCCGGGGAGAGCCGCGGCGCGCGCCGGCTCCGGGTCAGGCGGCGCTACTGAGGGGAAACGGAGCAGCATGAGATCCCCGCCGTATCGAGGTCAGGGAACCTCCAGGCGGTCGAGCAAGCGACGCACCAGGTCGTCGCTCGAGATCTCCTCTGCTTCAGCCTCGTAGGTGGGGACAAGCCGATGACGGAGAACGTCCGCCGCAATCTCTTTGACGTCTTCGGGGATCACGTAGCCTCGCCCCCGAACCAGGGCCATCGCCTTCGCGGCGCGCGCCAGGAAGATGGTCGCCCGGGGCGAGGCGCCGAAAGAGATGAGATCCTCGAGCTCTGGAAGGCCCGCGCTCTTGGGTTGGCGGGTGGCGGAGACCAGGTCCAAGATGTACTTCTTGATCTTCGGGTCCAAGTAAACCGAGTCGGCGACGTGGCGAAGGGCGAGCAACCGGGCTCCGTCGATGACTCTGTGCACCTCGATCTTGTGCTCGACCAGCATCCGGTCGAGGATCGCCTGCTCTTCGCTCCGCGTCGGGTAGTCGAGCTTCAGCTTCATCAGGAAGCGATCGACTTGCGCTTCGGCGAGGGGGTACGTACCTTCCTGTTCGATCGGATTCTGAGTCGCCAGCACCATGAATGGCTCATTCAAGAGGTAGGTCGTATCGCCCAGGGTGACCTGCCTCTCCTCCATGGCCTCGAGGAGCGCCGACTGCACCTTGGCTGGCGCTCGGTTGATCTCGTCGGCGAGTAGAAGTTGAGTGAAGATGGGCCCCTTGCGCGGGACGAAATCACCCGATCGCTGGTCGTAGATCAACGTTCCGAGGAGATCGGCTGGAAGCAGATCGGGGGTGAATTGGATGCGCTGGAAGTCCACGGTGAGGACTCGCGCGAGAGTCTTGACGGCGAGCGTCTTGGCTAATCCGGGTACGCCTTCGATCAAGAGGTGCCCGTGTGAGAGAAGACCCACTAAGAGGCGATCGATCAAGTAATCCTGCCCGACGATGACCTTGTGGAGCTCGGCTTCGACCTGCCGCAGGGTGAGAGCTTCTCGCTCCACCTTCTGACTCAGCTCCTCGAGGTCGGGCGCCTCGCTGTCGATCGGCTTCGTTGTCGGTTCCATACAGTGCCTCCCTCCACACTCCCCGATGTGCAAGCGAAATGCCAGTGAACACCACGAATTGGAGGGAGGATTCCGCCGTTTTCGAAGCCCCGAGGCGGGAGCCGCGGCGCTTGGCGCGTCATTCTGGCACGCCAGGGCGCAAGCTCGTGGCGGTCGATCCTTTCCCTGCTAGCCTAGAGCGATGCGTGAGCCTCGGCTCAAGAAGCGGTTGGGTCAGCATCACCTGATCCGCGGCGACGCCTTGCAACCCCTCTTGAAATACCTCGATCCAGGCGGCAAACGAGTTCTCGAGATCGGCTCTGGAGGCGGCGCTCTGACCCGCGAGCTCGCGCGCCTCGGTGCGTTGGTGACCGCTTGGGAGATCGATCTCTCGTGGGTCTTCGCCCTGCGTTGCGCCGGCCTCCCGGAGAGCGTGCGACTCGTGGCCGGCGATGCTCTCGCCATCGAGTGGTCGCTCCTGCCGGCCGGGACCTTGGTCGCTGGCAATCTTCCGTACAACATCGCCAGCGCGGTCCTCGACTCGATTCTCTCCCACCCGGAAGCCGTTGCACGGATTGCGGTCCTGATTCAGCGCGAGGTCGCGCTACGCCTGGTCGCCGCCCCCGGGGATTCCTCGTACGGAGCGCTCAGCGTCCTCACCCAGGCGCGGGCCCAGGTCGAGCTCTTGGGAACCGTCGAACCGGCGGCGTTTCGCCCGCGACCGCGGGTCGTCAGTGCCTTCGTCGGGCTCGTGCCCCGGCCGCTTGGATTCTCCGCTGGGGACGGGGGCTGGCCTCAGCTTCGCGCCACCGTCTTGCAGGCATTTGCTCACCGGCGCAAGACCCTGATCAATTCGTTGGCCATCGCCTGGGGGCGGCAGAAGGCGGCAACCCTTGCCGAGAGGGCGGGATTTGCGCCGAACCTGCGTGCCGAGGAGATGGGGATCCTAGATTTCGCTCGGCTCGCCCGCCTCGAGCACGAGAGCCGAGCCTTCTGAGCCCCCGGACCAGAGCCTGGTCTCTTAGGGAGAACGTACTGACAATGCTAAGCTTTCCTTATCTTCGGGTTGGCCAAACAATGGTGGAGAAGGCGAACTTTCTGACTCGTGAACTCGATGGAGAAGAATCAGCGCTCACGCTCGCCGGACGCCCTCTGGTCGGGAGGGAGCGACCTGCCGGCATGAGCACGAGGAGGAGGGTAGGGATTTGAGCTCACCCGGCCCGAGCAACCCGAGCAAGGCGAAGGAGCCGAGAACGTTTCTGCCGGAGAAGAAGGGACGCGAGGTGCTCGGCATTTTGCTGCTCCTCTTGGCTCTGCTACTCGCCGCCAGCCTGATCAGCTTTCACCCTTCCGATCCGAGCATCCTGCACCAGAGCACCCAGCCGGCCCGGGTGCACAACGTCATCGGAGCCTACGGCGCGGACGCGGCGGCGATTCTCTTCGGCAGCCTCGGGCTCACCGCGTTTCTCGTGCCGCTTCTTCTCTTGGTCACCGCGATCCGCAAGGTGCGCCTGCGCACGCCATCGCGGGTCGTCGGGCGCGGCCTCGGCGCGATCGTCATTCTCGGTTCGTTGCCGGCTCTCCTTCAGCTGACCCTGGGCGAGATGCACTGGATGGGATCCGGCTTGGCGGCGGGAGGAGCGGTCGGGGATCTTCTGGCGGAGAGCTTGCGCCATCACCTCGGCACGACCGGGGCGCTCTTCGTGGCGCTCGGTGCCGTGGTGATCGGCTCCACGCTTCTCGTCCAGGCCACCTTGGGCGAGATGCTGGCGCAGTGGAATCGCCGCCTGCGTGCCTTCTGGGAGAGCTGGCGACTCGCGCGCGAGCGGCGACGTGAGCGGCGTCACAAAGAGCGCGCCCGCAAACGCGTGGTGGCGCGACAGCTGGAGCGGGCCCGCGAGGCCGAGCCGCGGATCGTTGCTGGGGCCGAGGCGGACCCGACTTCGGCCGGCGGAGGCGAGCTCGATCTGCCGCTCCGGGTGGAAGCCAAGCCCGGGGTAGGAAGCTTCGCGGTGCGCCGGGTCGCGCCGGCTGCTGAGGAGAAGGCGAAGGCCAAGCGCAAGAGCGGGCCGCAGGCGCCGCTACCGTTCAGCGAGCAACCGCAGCTCGGCGCGAAGCTCCCTCCCCTCAATCTCTTACAGCTCGAGGCTCCACGCCCGTCGATCGAGGAGAACGATCTCGTTCGCTTGGCGGAGACCATCCGTAGCCGCTGCGCCGAGTTCGGAGTGGAGGGAACCATAGAGGGCATCAGCCCGGGGCCGGTGATCACCGTCTTCGAGTTTCAGCCGGCGCCGGGGGTCAAGGTCAGCCAGATCGTCAACTTGCAGGACGACTTGGCGCTGGCGCTCAAGGCCGAATCGGTGCGTATCGATCGGATTCCGGGGCGCTCGACCCTGGGCATAGAGGTTCCCAACCGCAAGCGACAGATCATTCGTCTCGGCCATCTCCTCGAGCAAGACGAGTTCCGCAAGTCGCCGTCGCTGCTGACCATGGCGATCGGAACAACGGTCGAGGGCAGGCCCTATTTCGCCGATCTCGCTTCGATGCCGCACCTGCTCGTCGCCGGCGCCACGGGCTCGGGCAAGAGCGCCGGTCTGCAGACGATGATCACCTCGATCCTCTACAAGGCGACCCGCGATCAGGTGCAGTTCATCATGATCGATCCCAAGCGCATCGAGCTCGGGGTATACGCCGATATTCCCCATCTCAAGGCAGAGGTCGTGGTGGAGCCGAAGAAGGCGGCCAACGCGCTACGCTGGGCCGTCGCCGAAATGGAACGCCGCTACCGGTTGCTGGCCGAGGTGCATGTGCGATCGATCGAGTACTACAACCGCGCCATCCTCGACCCTGAGGTCCAACAGCGCCTCTCCCTCAACGAAGAGGAGAGCCCCTTCGCGGCCGAAGACTTGAAGCCCTTGCCGTATTACGTGGTGATCATCGACGAGCTCGCCGACCTCATGGTGGTGGCGTCGGCCGAGGTCGAGTCATCGATCGCGCGCTTGGCGCAAATGGCGCGCGCGGTCGGGATTCACCTGATCGTGGCCACGCAACGCCCTTCGGTTGATGTTCTCACCGGCACAATCAAGGCCAACTTTCCCTGCCGCATCTCGTTTGCGACCGCCAGCCGCCACGATTCACGGACGATCCTCGACCAGGTCGGATCGGAGAAGCTCTTGGGCAAGGGCGACATGCTCTTCATGCCCCCTGGGACCGCGCGCATGATGCGGCTTCATGGCGCTTACGTAAGCGAGCAGGAGACCGCGGCTCTCATTCGCTGGCTCAAGAAGCAGGGCAGGCCGGCGCTGGACCCCACGGTCGTGCAACCGCCCGAGGACGAGAGGAGCGCGACCGGGGGCGCCGCGGACTACGACGAGCTTTTCGACGAGGCCGCGCGTCTCGTCGTTGCTGAGCGCCAGGCATCCGCCAGCTTCTTGCAGCGGCGCATGCGCATCGGATTTTCTCGCGCCGCACGCCTGATCGACATGATGGAGCAGGATGGGCTCCTAGGTCCTCCTCAAGGGAGCAAGCCGCGGGACGTCCTAGTGGGCGCCGACTATTTCGCCGAGATCGACCGCGCCCGTACCTGAGAGCCCCGTCCGGGCTCTGCTAGCATCCCGGCATGCCTTCGATCAAGCGTCTGATCTTCTTCGGTACTCCGGAGTTTGCCGTCCCCACTCTCGCCGCTCTCCAGGAGGCGAGCTTCGTTCCGGTGCTGGTTGTCTCTCAGCCAACTCGGCGGGCGGGCCGCGGGCGTAAGCCGAAGGATCCGCCTGTAGTGGCGTGGGCGCGGGAGCATGAGCTGGAAGTTGAGCAGACGGAGAGCGTAAAGTCCGAGGAATTTCTCGTCAAGGTCGCCACTCTCAAGCCGGATCTCGCGGTGGTCGTCGCCTTCGGGCAGATCTTTCCGCAAGCGTTGCTCGATATTCCGAAGCTCGGGGCGATCAACCTTCATGCGTCGCTTCTCCCCAAGTACCGCGGCGCCGCCCCCATCGCCGCGGCGCTTGTCGCGGGCGAGAAGAAGACCGGGGTGACCACGATGCAAATGGAAGCCGGCCTCGATAGCGGCCCGATCCTATTGCAGGAGGAAACCGAGATCTACGACTACGAGAGCGCCGGAGATCTCGCCGAGCGTCTGGCCGGTTTGGGAGCCGAGCTCATGGTCGAGACCCTGCACCAGCTGCAGAAGGGATCACTCAAGCCTCGCAAACAGCGCGATGACGCGGCGACCTACGCTCCGCGGCTATCGTCTGGAGACGGGAAGATCAATTGGGCCTTGAGCGCCGAAGAGATCGCGAACCGGATTCGGGCCTACACTCCCTGGCCTGGCGCGCATGCTCTGCTCAAGGCGACCAAGGTAAAGATCCTCTGGGCGGTGCCGATGGCTTGGGAGACGGCTCCTTTCGGACGTGCGGGCACCGTGCTCGGCGTTCGACAGGGGCGGCTCGCGGTTCTCTGCGGCGACAACACGATCCTCGGGATCGACTCGCTCCAGCGGCCCGGCAAGCGGTCGTTACGCGCCACCGAATTCGTGAATGGAGAGAGGCTGCGGGTGGGCGACCGATTTGCTTGAGTCATGACTCGTAATCGTCCGAGCTCGGTAGCTCCCAGAGGCAAATCTAGGCCGATCGGAAGACCGACCAGCCGAACCCCCCAGGACAACGTGCGGGTAGCGGCATGTTGGGTCATCGAGCGTTCCCTGGCGGCGTCTGCCCCCGTCGACACCTTCCTCGCGGGGGTCCTCGAACGATTCGACGAGCGCGATCGCGGACTTCTTCAAGAGCTCGTATTCGGGACCCTGCGTTGGCTCCGGCGCATCGACGACGTGTTGACGCGCGCAAGCCACCGGCCCTTCGAGAATATTGCTCCGGAGCTCAAGGCGCCGCTCCGAGTAGCCGCTTATCAGCTGCTCTTTCTCGATCGCGTGCCGGCGCACGCCGCCGTCAATGAGGCGGTGGAGGAGGCGTCGCGTCTCACCCATCGCGGCGGCGCGAGCTTCGTCAATGCCGTGTTGCGCCGCATCGCCCGCTCGCCTCGCCTGAGCGAGTGGCCAGTGAGGGAATCGGATCCGGTTCGTCGCGCGGCGATCGAAATGAGCGCACCCGACTTCTTGGTGCGGCGCTGGGTGGCTCAGTTCGGCGAGGAGCGGACGAGACGAATCCTCGTCGCGAACAATCGCCCCAAGCCGTTCCACTTGCTGGCATTTCGGGATCGCGGTGGTCGCGAGCTTCTCGCCGAGCGCCTCATCGACGAGGGTTTCGAGGTGGAGCCATCCCTCGTTTCGCCGGTCGGTCTCACCGTTCTTTCAGGCAACCCCCTGACTTCGCCGCTCTATGACGCGGGCGAGTTCTACATCCAAGATGAGGCGAGCCAGGCGGCCGCCCTCGTCCCTCCCCCCGCTCCGCGGCAGATGGTGCTGGACGCGGCAGCCGCGCCCGGGGGCAAGAGCTTTGCCCTGTTGGCGGTGGAGCCCTCGCTCGAGCTCGTGCTCGCGGATGCGGCTCCGGCGCGGCTCGCTACCCTGCGTCAAAACCTCCACCGTCTCGGTCGCGCCCTGCCCACCGTCGCCGCGGATGCGGGCCTGCCACCTTTCGCCCGCGAGCCTCGCGCCTTCGACCGGGTCGTGATCGACCTCCCCTGCACCGGCACCGGCACCCTGCGCAAGCACCCGGAGCTCAAATGGCGAATCAACGAGCGCGAGATCGGCCGCCTGTCGCGTCAGGCGCTTCGCCTCCTTTCCGGCGTTGCGCCGCTGGTCAAGAGTCGCGGTATCCTGGTCGCGATCACGTGCTCGCTTGAACGCGAGGAGAACGAGGACGTTGCGCGCGAGTTCCTCCAGGCTCATGGTGATTTCACCCCCGCGGAGCTCGAGGGCGATATACCGTCCGAGTATCGCGAGGGAGTCGAGGCAAAGGGAAGATGGCGGCTCTTCCCCGAGCAAGACCACGACGGTTTCACGGTTCATGTCTTCACTCGCCGTTGACACGAAAACCTCATTGGCGTAACGTTCGCGGCCGAGGAAACGCCCGCGTATTTCGGATCCAAACTCTGGAGGAGAATAGATGGCTGGCAAAGCTGAGATTGTAGACAAGATCGCTACCACCGTAGACGGCATGACCAAGAAGCAGGCTGCCGAAGCGTTTGACTGCGTGTTCGACACGATGCGCAAGACGCTCAAGAAGGGCGATCGAGTTCAGGTTCCCGGGTTCGGTAGCTTTTCGGTTTCCAAGCGTGCCGCGCGCAAGGGACGCAACCCAGCGACGGGCGAGAAGATCACCATCAAGGCTTCGAAGAACGTTCGCTTCAAGGCTGGAGCTACGCTCAAGTCGGCACTGAATCCTGGTCGCAAGTAGACGACAGCTCGTCGATCGCGCCAAGAACCCCGATGCATCCGCGTCGGGGTTTTCTGTCTTCCCCTCAGCGCACCTGGCGATAGAGCGGAGCCAGGCGGTGCGGGGACACTCCGAAGAAGTAGAGAGCCCAGATGAGCCAATTCGTGGCGACCGTCCGTAGTACCCCGCGCTCGACGAAGCGGCGCGCGGAGGTCGTCGCGCGCATCTCGAGAATCACGACTCGGCCCGCGCGCTTGAGACGGCGACCGAGATCCAGGTCCTCCAGGACGGGCCACTCCCGGTAGCCGCCGAGCTGATCGAAGACCGATCGCGAGACGAATTGGGCCTGGTCGCCGAGCGGCAAGCGCGTTGCGCGCGTGCGCAGATTGACGAGGCTCTCTGCCAGACGCATGAGGCGCCCGCCGCCCTCGAACCTGACCAGGAAACCTCCGCCTACGGCACCGGCGCCGATCACTCGCCGGATGGACTCGAAGGCGCCGGATGGCAAGGCGCTGTCGGCGTGGAGGAAGAGGAGGATCTCGCTGGAAGAGGCAGCGGCACCACGATCGAGCTGGATCCCGCGACCAGACGAGCCGCTGATTACGGGGACTCCGAGGGTCTGGGCCACTTCCTTGGTCCGGTCCTGGCTGCCTCCGTCACTGACCGTGACCGAGACGCGAGCGTCGCACAAGGCCAGCAGTGCGGGCAGGCTTCGTTTGAGTGCTTCTTCTTCGTTGAGAGTAGGAACGATGACCGCTATTCGAGCTTCGGTCAAGACGGTTGGATGCTAGCATAGCGATTCATCGATGCCGACCTCGGACGACTTCTCCCATCTCGATCTCGCCGGTCGTCTGCGCATGGTCGATGTCTCCGAAAAGGAGGTCACCAGGCGGGTCGCCGAAGCCTCATGCAAAGTCTTGCTGGCGCCTGAGGTCGTGGCGCGGATCGAGGATCTTCCCAAGGGAGACGCCCTTGCCGCGGCACGATTGGCGGGAGTCCAGGGAGCGAAGCGCACCGCCGAGCTCATTCCGCTGGCCCATCCGTTGCCGCTCGAGCAGATCGTGATCGAGATCGAGCCGGGCGACGATGGCGTGACGATCCGCAGCAGGGTGGTCGTTACCGGCAAGACGGGCGCTGAGCTCGAGGCTCTCGTCGCGTGCAGCACCGCGGCCCTCACCCTCTACGACATGGTGAAAGCGGTGGAGCGGGGTGCGGTAATCACTGATCTGCGCTTGGACGCCAAGAGTGGCGGAAGAAGCGGCGACTACCGGCGCCCCTGAGCCGAAGATGCTCCTTACTGGCCTCGATCGCTTGCTGAGCGCTCCTCGCGAGCTTGCGGGCCGCCGTTTCGGCGTCCTCGCGCACGCCGCCTCGCTGAGCTCGGAGCTCACTCCGATTCATCTCGCCCTGGTAGCTGCCGACGTGGCGCCGGCCGTCCTCTTCGGTCCCGAGCACGGTTTCTACGGCGTCGAGCAGGACATGGTGCCGCTCGGCGACCTGAGGGATCCGTGGACCGGCGTGACTATCCGTTCCCTTTATGGCAACCACGAGGCGAGCCTCCGTCCCTCTCCGGATGCATTCGCTGACCTTGAGCTGTTGATCATCGACCTGCAGGACATCGGATCCCGTTATTACACTTTCGCGGCGACCGCGGTGTGGAGCGCGGCGGTGGCGCTCGAGTCGGGGGTCGAGGTCTGGGTTCTGGACCGTCCCAACCCACTCGGCGGGATGGTCATCGAAGGAAATCTGCGCCGCCCGGACTACCAATCCTTCGTCGGCGCCTTCGCCGTTCCAGTTAGGCACGGCCTCACTCTTGGAGAGCTCGTGCTGCTCGAGGCGAAGCGCCAAGGCTGGGAGGAGCGGCCCCGGGTCTTCACCGTCGAGGGGTGGAGCCGCGAAGCGCTTTGGCCCGAGCTCGGGCGTCCCTGGGTTGCGCCCTCGCCCAACATGCCGACGTTCGATACCGCCCTCGTCTATCCGGGGAGCTGCCTCGTCGAGGCGACGGAGCTCTCGGAGGGACGGGGAACGACACGGCCCTTCGAGCGGATCGGAGCGCCTGGGCTCGAGCCGCGGCCGCTTGCGGAGCGGCTGAACAGCGCCGAGCTTCCCGGCGTCCGCTTCGTTCCGGTCTACTTCAAGCCGCAGTATCAAAAGCACTCCGGCGTGACCTGTGGTGGCATCGAGGTCGTGGTCACGGATCCCGCTGGCTTCCGATCCTTTCGCACCGGCGTCGAGCTTCTGACCGCCATCGCCGAGCTCCAGCCCGAGGCTCTCGCCTGGCGGCGGGATCCCTACGAGTTTGTGAGCGATCGTCCGGCCATCGATCTGCTCTCTGGCGACGTCAAGCTGCGGCGGGGGCTTGAAGGCCGCGAGCAGCTCTCCGCCTGGATCGAATCGTGGGAGGAGGACGAGGCGGCGTTTCGCGAGGAGCGGCGCTCGATCCTCCTCTATCCGGAGGAAGCGTGAAGCGCCCGCACCTGTGGGCGGTCGACGGCCCGCCCGGTGACTACGAGTCTCTGATGAGGGCCGCATCCATCCAGGATCTGCGCGTCGGCTGGCTGCGGATGGCCGAGGAGGCAACGCCTCCGGCGGCGCTCGCCGATGCGGCTTCTTCGGGGGCGCGGCGCGCCGTCGCCGTCGCTCCCGGTTGGACGGTGAGCGCCAAGAGGCGCAAGGGAGAGGCGGTGCTCGACGATCTCTTGCGCGAGCACTTTCTCGGCTGCCGTCTCGTTCTGATTGCGGGCACTCCGCCACCGGAGACGCCGGAGCTCCCTCGCCTGAGCCGGGTGAACGCGTCCTCCCAGGGTGGAGCGCCCGATATCGCCTCCCCCGACGCTGCCCTCTGGCGCCTCGCTTCGCCTCATGAGGCCAGTGACTCCAGCGCGAGCGCCACCCTCACCACCGAAGACCTCCTCGCCCGCCTCCGCCGACCCACTCGTTGAGACCGGTCCCGTTTGACCGCGCTCGCGGCCGGTGCCACAATCCGGGCCGAGAATGATCGGCTTCGAGAGGGCGACATGAGCGACACCATCCACTTCTTTCTCCCTGGCCCCACCTTCGTGCCGGACGACGCCCGCGAGGCCCTCGGCCGGCCGCTCATGGGGCACCGGTCGACGGCCTTTCGCGAGCTCTACGAGCGGGTGACTCCGCGTCTCGCCAAGGTCTTTCGCACCGAGGGGCCGGCGATGCTCGAGACCGGGAGCGCCACCCTGGTGATGGAGAGCGCCATCCTCTCGATGGTGGAGGAGAGCGTCCTGAACCTGACCTGCGGCGCTTTCTCGGAGCGTTGGCACGAGATCAGCCGAGCCTGCGGCAAAGACGCTGATCGAATCGCCGTCCCTTGGGGGCAGGCGGTCACCCCCGATCTGGTTCGTAGCGCTCTGCGCCGCAAACGCTACGAGGCCGTGACCGTGGTGCACAGCGAGACTTCGACCGGAGTCCTCAATCCACTCGAAGAGATCGCTGCGGTGATTCACGAGGAGAGCGACGCTCTGGTCCTGGTCGACACCGTATCCTCGCTCGCCGGAGCGCGGGTGGAGACCGATGGTTGGGGTCTCGACGTCGTTCTCGCGGGAGCGCAGAAGGCCCTGGCCGTTCCCCCCGGCCTCGCGGTCTTCGCGCTTTCGGCGCGCGCCGCTGAGCGCGCTTCGAAGGTCCGGCGGCGCGGGTTCTACACCGATCTGCTGCGGGCCCGCGACGAGCACCTGAAAGGGGGTACGCTCGCCACTCCCGCCATGCCCCAGATCTTCGCGCTCGACGTCCAGCTCGAGCGCATTCTGGCGGAGGGGCTCGAAGCGCGCTGGAGCCGTCACCTCGCACTTCGCGACCAGCTTGCCGAGTGGGCCGAGGACCACGGATTCACCATTCCCGCCGCCGAAGGTTTCCATTCCCCCACCGTAACGTGTCTCGAGCCTCCGGAAGGCTGGCAGGCACTCGACCTCGTCACTCGCCTGGCGGAGCGCGGTTGGACCGTAGCGAGCGGCTACGGCGAGTGGCGTACCAAGACCTTTCGCATCGGACACATGGGCGAGATTCAGCCCACCGACCTCGGCGCCCTCCTGGACGCGCTCGAAACCGTCGTCGCGAGCTGACGGGAGCGACGGCGATGCCCGACCTTCGGTACCGCGTCCTTCTCGCGGACTCCCTCGACGAACCGGGGCTCGAGGTGTTGCGCCGCGGTGGCTGCGAGTTGGTCGATGCGAGCTCGGAGGAACGTACCCACTTGCAGGAACGGATCGCTCGCTGTCACGGCTTGGTGGTACGTAGCCGCACCAAGGTCGATCGGGCGCTCCTCGCCGCCGCGGTGGACCTGCGCGTGATCGGGTGCTCTGGGATCGGCGTCGACAACGTCGACATCGAGGCTGCCACCGAGAGAGATATCGCGATCGTAAATACCCCTACCGCCAACGTCGTCGCAGCGGCCGAGCTGACCCTGGCTCTGATCCTCTCCTTGGCGCGTAATCTGATGCCGGCGGTCGCCTCGGTAGTCGCCGGCGAGTGGGAGCGGCGAAGATTTCGCGGCATCGAGCTCGCTGGCAAGACCTTGGGGGTCATCGGATTCGGACGCATCGGGCGGCAGGTCGCGGCGCGTGCCGCGGCCTTTGGCATGAAGGTCGTGGCCACCGACCCCTATCTCGAGCCGGAGGTCGGACGCCGCTTCACGGTGGAGTTTCTCTCCCTCCACGAGCTCCTGGCGGCCGCGGACGTAGTGACGGTTCACACGCCGCGGACCCCCGAGACTCGTCATCTGATCGATGCCGAGCGTCTCGGATGGATGAAACCGGGAGCTCTTCTAGTCAACTGTGCGCGAGGTGGCATCGTGGATGAAGGAGCGGTGCTCGCGTCCCTCGAAGCGGGGATTCTGGCCGGCTTCGGCATGGACGTCCATGAGCAGGAGCCGCCCCGGGATCTGCGCCTGGTGCGCGATCCGAGGGTGGTGGCGACGCCGCATATCGGGGCCCAGACGGAAGAGGCGCAGCGGCGAGTGGCGGTGGAAGTGGCGGAGCGGCTGGTCGCGGTGCTCGATGGATCGCGGGCCGTCGATACGGTCAATCTTCCGGCGCGGACCATCGATCGGCGTCTACGGGCCTTGCGCGGTTTGGCGGATCGGCTGGGAGCGCTAGCCGGGGCTCTCCTTGGCGCGAAGCCCTCGCTCGAGGCGGAAGAGGTCGCTCTCGTGCTCGAGACAAGGGGCATCGAGGAAGGGTTGGCGCAGGCTCTCGCAAGTGGGGCGCTGGCCGGCTTCGTCCGTGCTCATGAGGAAGGCGAAGCGAGCGACGCGAATGCTCCCCCCCTTTCCGCGCTGGGGGGCGTTTCCGTTTCTCACCACTCAACTCCCGCCCTGGCGGAAGGGGAGGAGACCGTGACCGTCGAGGTCAGGCGGAGCTCCGGCCCGGTCTGCGTGGTGGGCTCCCTAGGCCCGACTGGGGAGGCCCGGCTCATGAAGGTCGGCGACGCGGCCGTCGATGCTCCCCTCGCTGGCCCTCTCCTATTGGTCCACATGAGTGCGGAATCCTCTCCGCTCGCGGTCGTTCTAGGGGAGTTGGAGCGAGCCGCATGCGAGCTCGTGGCGGTTGCCACCTGGCAGCAAGCGGACGGTGGCGGCCGCTCGCTGCTCTTCGCGTTGAAGGTGCCTGCAGGCGGGGAGCCAGCGCGGAGCATTAGAGCCCTTGCGGGCGTTGCGAGCGCGGTGATGGTGCCTTTCGGCGGCGGCCGGAAGGGAGTGACGGAAGAAGGGGAGGAGGCCTGAAGATGGCGAGAGTGGGCTTGATCTTCGGGGGTAGGAGCGTCGAGCATCGCGTCTCGATCGTTTCGGCGCGAACGGTGGCCTCGGCGCTCGGCGAGGCGGGACACGAAGTCGTCCCGCTGGGTATCGCCGAGGATGGATGCTGGGTGGATCCCGAGGCGGCGAAGGCGGCGCTCGATGGTGGTGTCGAAGCGCTGCCGCCGCTGGCCCGCCCGGTGGTGCCTACCTTGCGTCATCTCCTGGCGGCGGAGGCGGAAGTTCTCTTCCCGATGGTTCACGGAACCTGGGGCGAGGACGGAAGCCTCCAGGGACTGTGCGAGATGCTCGACCTCCCATTCGTGGGGGCCGGGGTCACGGCGAGCGCCTTGGCCATGGACAAGGCGCAATCGAAGATGGTGCTGCGCGCATCGGGGATTCCGGTCGTCGACTTCGAGGTCGTTCATCGCCGGGATCTGGAAAGAGCCCAAACGGCGGTCTTGAGCCGCCTGGCCCGTCTCGAGCCGCCGGTATTCGTCAAGCCGAGCGTGGGAGGTTCGAGCGTTGGAATTCGCAAGGCCGGGCAGCGCTGCGAGCTGGTCGCGGCGCTGGCTTTCGCCCTACAGTTCGACGACGTGGCCATCGTCGAGCAAGGTATATCAGGGCGTGAGCTCGAGTGCGGCGTTCTCGGTGGCGATCAGCTCGAGGCCTCGGAAATCGGCGAGATCGTGCCCGGCGGAGAGTTCTACGACTACGCGGAGAAGTACCTGACCGATAGCGCGGAGCTGATCGCCCCCGCCAAGCTCGCGATCGAGCTTCGCGCCAAGATCCGACGGCTCGCGGTCGCCGCATTCGCCGCGATCGGCGGTCATGGAATGGCGCGCGTCGATTTCCTTCTAGACGAGGAGGGATCTCTCTACGTCAACGAGCTCAACACCATTCCCGGCTTTACTCGGATCTCCATGTATCCGCGACTCTGGGATCTCTCCGGTGTTCCCCTTCCCGACCTCGTCGATCGTCTCGTCGCTCTGGCTCTCGAGCGCCACGAGCAGCAAACGCAGGTCGATCGTTCTATCCGCGAGTGGTTGGAATCGCTCTAACGAGCCTTGGAGAGAGGGCCGCGGCCCTCAGGGCTCGGCCACGACAAGGGCGGTGAGGCCGTCGGCGACGAGGTGCCGGGCGAGCGCGGTAGCCTGGTCGCGGTCGGCGAAGGGCCCAATTTGGACCCGGTTCCAGACGCCGTCTGAAGTGACCTGCACGGACGGGTAATTGGGACGGAGCTTGTCCGAGAGCGCTTGCGCAAGGCTGCGCTCGCGAAATGCGCCGAGCTGCACCGCGTAGCTGGAAATTCGCTCGATCGGTGGCTGGCTGCCCGGATGTCCGTGGACGATGCGCAGGGCGACGCGCGCCGTCCCGGGTCCGATCATCCCCAGGGCCTGTGCCGCTCCATAAGAGAGGTCGATGATGCGGTGGCGGACGAATGGGCCGCGGTCATTGATGCGCACGGTGATCTTGCGGCCATTGTCGAGATCTGTTACCTCGACCCAGGTTCCGAAAGGAAGCGTGCGGTGCGCCGCGGTCAAGGCGTGCATGTCGAAGACCTCGCCGCTCGCCGTCAGTCTGCCGTTGAACTTGGGCCCGTACCAAGAAGCGTACCCGCGCTGCACGCCATGAAATGCCTGGCTGCGGGGATGGGCGCTAACGCAGGCGCCAATGGCGACGGCGGCGAGCAGCACGATCACGAGAAGGGGCCGGTTCACCACCGGCCACAAAGAGAAATGGAGATCGAGGTCGAGCGCGGGAAGGTGGTCCGCCGGCGTGAGAGGGGGCGAGACGCGCTGGGATCGTGAGCTGCTGGCTGGCGGACGTGGCATCGCCGGCCTCAGACGGGGGGCTCCTCTATGGCCGCCGCTTCCAGTTGGCCGAGCGCCGCCTCCGCCACCTCGGACAGAAACTCATCGACCTGGTCGGCGGCCCTTCCGGTGAAGGCGCGAGGATCGAGCCAAGACTGGACCTCTTCCCGCTCTAGATGAAAATCGGGGTCCGCCACGATCGCGTCGACAAGAGGGTTGTCGCCACCTCTCTCGACCTCCGCTCGAGCTTCGAAGCTGAGCTTGCGAATGCGCTCGTGCAGCTTCTGGCGGTCGCCGCCCCGCAGCACCGCCTCCATCAACAGAGTCTCCGTCGCCATGAAGGGCAGCTCGTCACCGACGCGGCGCTCGATGACGGGCTCGTGAACGCGCAATCCCCCCGCGATGTGCGCCGCCAGGCTCAAGATGGCGTCGGCGGAGAGAAACGCGTCGGGCAGAACGAGGCGGCGGTTGGCCGAATCGTCGAGGCTGCGCTCGAGCCACTGGGTCGATGCGTTGAGGGGACCGTTGAGGCTGTCCGAGATCAACCTGCGAGACAAGCCGCACATGCGCTCGCTCCGCACCGGATTGCGCTTGTAAGCCATCGCCGAGGACCCCACTTGCGTTTCGTCGAATGGCTCCGAGAGCTCGCCTAGACCCTGGAGTAGCCGGATGTCGGTTCCCATCTTGTGACAGCTCTCCGCCAAGCCGGAAAGCAGGGCGAGAATCTGGGAGTCCTGCTTTCGAGGGTAGGTCTGCCCCGAGACCGCCACCGGATGCCGGAACCCCAAACGCTCGGCGAGCATCTGGTCGAGCCGCCGGACCTTTTCCCGCTCGTCGCCAAAGAGGGTGAGGAAGCTCGCTTGCGTGCCGGTCGTGCCCTTGACCCCGCGGCAAGCTAGGGTTTCCAGGCGATGCCGGAGCTCCCTGAGGTCGAGCAGGAAGTCTTGGAGCCAGAGACAGGCTCGTTTGCCTACCGTGGTGAGCTGAGCGGGTTGCAAGTGGGTATAGGCGAGGGTCGGGAGGTCGCGATAGCGACGGGCAAAATCGGAAAGCGCTCCCCCCACCGCCGCGAGCCGCCGCTCGAGGATCAACAAGGCCTCGCGCGTCAGGAGAATGTCGGTGTTGTCAGTGATGAAGGCGCTGGTCGCTCCAAGGTGGAGGATGCCGCCCGCCTCTCCCGCCTGCTCGGCGAAGTGGCGCAGGTGGGCGACGACGTCGTGACGCGTCTGGCGCTCGATTTCGGCGACCCGAGCGAGATCGATCTTGCCCTCGACACGCTCGAGAGCGACGATCTGGTCGTCCGTGATCGGGATCCCTAGCTCTTTCTCGCACCGGGCCAGAGTGATCCACAGATGGCGCCACAGGCTAAATCGGTGTTGGGCCGTGAAAAGGGCGGCCATCTGGGGTGAGGCATAGCGCTCGTGAAGCGCGTTTTGCGGCCGATCGGAGGGCATGATTTGATCGCGATTCTAGCAGAGCGGGCGGCTCGAGCTGCTGCTAGAATGGCGCCCTGATCGCGTCGGCAGCCCGAAACTTCCCAAGGCTTGGCTGGCAGTTCGCTTATGACGATCCGCGTGAATTCTGAAGTCGGTCGTTTGCGTCGCGTGCTCGTGCATCGGCCGGGGCTTGAGATCGAGCGTATGGTCCCTAGTCGCATGGGGGAGCTGCTCTTCGACGACATCCTCTATGGCGAACAGGCGCGGCAGGAGCACGAGCGCTTCACCGCAATCCTGGCGGGAGCGGGGGTGGAAGTTCTCGACTCGGAGCGCCTGCTGGCGGAGATCCTGGAAGAAGACGGGCCGCGGGAAGCGCTTTTCGCCGATCTCGGCCGTGAGTACGGAGTACGCGAAGGAACCCTTGCCACCTTGCGCGATCTTGGCGCCGAGGAGCTCGCCGGCGCGCTGATCGGCGGCGTTCGCTCAGCCGGTCCGACCTCGCCGCGACCGTCGGAGCTGTTCGACCTCGCGCCTCTTCCCAATTACTTCTTTCAACGGGATCCCCAATCGGTCATCGGTGGGCGCGTCGTCATCGCCTCGATGGCGACCGAGGCGCGGGAACGCGAACCGCTCTTGGCCCGGATGGTCTTTCAGCATCATCCCGCGCTCTCCGGTCATAAGGCGATGTTCGAGATCGATCGTCCGCCCTCTGGAGCTCCCGAGCACGATCCGAGACGCGAGTATCCAACGCTCGAGGGCGGAGACGTTCTCGTCGGCTCCCCCGACACGTTGATAGTGGGAATCAGTCAGAGGACGAACCGCCGCGGAGTCGAGGTGCTGGCCGAGTACCTGCGCCGCGAGCCGACGCCCTTCCGCCACTTGCTCCTGGTCGAGTTGCCCGTGCGGCGTTCCTATATGCACCTCGACACGGTCTTTACCTTTATCGACAAGGGCTTGGCGCTCGCGTATGCGCCCATCCTCGACCCCGGAAGCGCTGAGGTGGCGAGGATCTACCGGGTGGACCTCACCGCCGAGGAGCTCGCATTTCGCATCTCGGGTTCGTTGCAGTCGGCGCTCGCGGCGGTTGGGATCGAGCTCTCGGTGATCTCTTGCGGTGGAACCAGCGACCCCATCGATCAAGAGCGGGAGCAGTGGACCGATGGGGCCAACGCCTTCGCCGTGGCGCCGGGAGTGGTTCTGCTCTACCGGCGCAACCGGCGAACGATCGACTCTCTCGCCGAGCATGGGTTTCGCGTCGTCTCGGAGGATGAGGTCCTGGAGGATGGGGTGCCCATCTTGGGTCGAGGCCGGACGGTGGTGACGATCGCCGGGGACGAGCTCTCGCGGGCGCGTGGAGGGCCGCGCTGTATGACGATGCCGATCGAGCGTGACTCCCTCGACGAAATCGAGAGCGGAACATGAACCAGCCGGTTCAGACCTCCCTTCTGCACCCTTTGACTCTCGTCGCCTTTGGCGGCAATGCCTTATTGCAGCCGGAGGACCTGGGTCGCGTCGAAGAACAGAAGGAGCGCGCTGAGCGCGCCTCGCGGACCCTGTGCGATCTAGTGACTGGAGACCGCGATTTGGTGGTGGTTCACGGTAACGGTCCGCAAGTCGGTCAAGTTCTCATTCAAATGGAGGAGGCCGCGACCAAGGTCCCACCGGGCACCCTCGACGTCGCGGTGGCTCAAACCGAGGGAAGCATGGGGTTCTTGCTCGAGCTGGCTCTTCGCAATTGCATGCGGGAGCGTGGCCTCACTCGCGAGGTCGCGACCGTTCTCTCCCTCGTGGTGGTGGATCGCGAGGATCCCGCTTTCGCTACGCCTTCGAAGCCGATCGGTCCGTTCTTCTCGCGCTACCGGGCGCACGTCCTCGAGCGCGAGCAAGGTTGGCAGATGGTCGAGGATTCGGGGCGCGGCTGGCGCAAGGTCGTAGCGAGCCCGCGACCGTTGGAGATCGAGGGACTCGCGCCGGTTCGGCAGTTGCTTTCCAACGGGGTAGTCGTGATCGCGGGCGGTGGCGGGGGCATTCCCGTGATTCGTCAGGAGGACGGTTCATTGGTCGGCGTCGAGGCGGTTATCGACAAGGACCGTACCGCCTCCCTGCTGGCGTGCGAGCTCAGAGCCGAGCTCTTGGTTATCCTCACAGGGGTGCCCCAGGTGAGCAAGAATTTCGGCAAGAAGGGCGAGGAGCCTTTGGCTGCTCTCGGCCTGCGAGCCGCCCGCCGCATGCTCGAGCACGGCCAGTTTCCACCTGGAAGCATGGGGCCCAAGATCGAAGCTGCCATGGATTTCGTCGCCAGGAGCGGGAATCCCGCAGTCATCACTGATATCGACCATTTGAGCGCGGCGGTAGCCGGTGAGGCCGGCACCGTGATCCGATCCGATCCGGTGGCGCGCAAATCACGGACGCCGCGAGGCTCTAGAGGAGTAGAGAAGAGATCATGACCGTACGGCACCTGCTGACCCTGCATGACTGGAGTGCGACCGAGATCCAAGCGCTGTTCCAACGCGCGGCCGCGCTCAAAGAGGACCCCGATCGCTTTCGCCAGTCGCTCGCCGGCAAGAGCCTAGCGATGATATTTCAGAAGTCATCGACGCGAACCCGAGTGAGCTTCGAAGTCGGCATGTTCCAGCTCGGCGGCCATGCGCTCTTTCTTTCGGCGCGCGACATTCAGCTCGGGAGGGGTGAGACGATCGCTGATACCGCGCGGGTTCTCTCTCGCTACGTGGACGGGATCATGGCCCGGACCTTCGCTCACCAGGACGTTCTCGACCTGGCTCAATACGGGTCCGTTCCCGTGATCAATGGTCTGACCGACGATCTGCACCCCTGCCAGGTATTGGCCGACTTCTTCACGTTGCGCGAGCGCTTCGGCGATCTCGCCGGACGCAAGATCGCGTACGTCGGGGACGGCAACAACATGGCGCGCTCCCTGATGTTCGGGGCCGCCAAGGTCGGAATGTCCATCGCCATCGCCTCTCCCAAGGGGTATGAGGTGTCCGGCCCCTATCTCGAGCTCGCGCGGCAGGACGCCAGCGAAGCGGGGACGACGATCACTGTCACCGACAGCCCGGATGAGGCGGTGGCGGAAGCCTCGGCGGTCTATACCGACGTCTGGGCTTCGATGGGGCAGGAAGACGAATCGGCGGCGCGCAAGAAGAAGTTCCAAGGATTCACCGTCGATCAGGCGTTAATGGCGAAGGCGCTTCCCGAAGCGGTCTTTCTTCATTGCTTGCCGTGTCACCGGGGCGAGGAGGTGACGGCGGAGGTCGCCGACGGTGCCCAGAGCGCCATCTTCGACGAAGCGGAGAATCGTCTTCACGTGCAAAAAGCCGTTCTCTTGTCCCTCTTGACCGAGCCCATCTAGAGGACGCGGAGGTCGGCGAAACGCGCCATGCTCGAGCTCAGCACCCAAGTCGAGGGCCAACCGCGAACCTTCCCGCTCAGCGGTGAACGTTTGGCGCTCGGGCGAGGCAACGACAACGACATCGTCCTCTCTGACTACTCCGTCTCCCGTCACCACGCGCTCTTTCGGCTCGATGGTGAAACCTGGCTCGTCGAAGATCTGGGTAGCACTAACGGCATCGAGCACAACGGACGCCCGATCGCACGGGCGGCGCTCGCGGTTGGCGATGAGCTGAAGATCGGCATCTTTAAGCTCAAGGTCGAGGAGGCGGACGAAACCGTCGGCCTCGGAGCGAAACACGCGGAACCGACGCCGGCCCCGGGACCAAGCCCTGGAGGAACGGAGCCCCTCCTCGGGACCGCCACCATCGTGCGTTCGCTGGCGGATTTCTCAGCCGACTACGGCCTCGGCGGGGTGGTGAGCGAGGCCCGGGTGGAGAAGGTCAAGGCCGTCGACCAGGAGTACGGCACGAAGGTCTTCGGCCTCTTGACCCGCCTGCCTCGTCTTCTCACCCAAGCCGATAGCGTCGATGAGATTCTCGACCGGGTGATGAGCATTGCCTTTGAGGCGCTTCCGGTCGAACGCGGCCTCATCCTGCTCAAGCCCGAGGGCGACGTCGAGCCGGTCTGCGAGCTCTTGAGGACGCGCGAGCGAGTCGAGACCCGGCCTCAAGGCGAGCTGCCGATTTCGCAGACGATGATCGAAACGGTGATGCGCGATCGCGTGGCGCTCCTCACTTACGACGCGCAGGCCGACCAGAGGTTGACCGGAGGCGAGTCCATTCGTATTCATCAGATTCGCGCCGCCATGTGCGCGCCCTTATGGTCCGGCGATCGCATCATCGGCGTCATGCAGGTGGACTCCCCATTCAAGGTCGGCGTGTTCGGCGAGCAGGACCTGGACCTGTTTACCGCTCTCGCGAACTTCGCGGCCGTCGCCGTCGAGCGCATCCGCTATGCGCAGAGCGCGGAGTACGAGCGGCAGATACGCAGCCGGTTGGAGCGCTATCACTCGCCAGCGGTCATCGAGGCGGTGATGCACCGCGATCAGGAAGCCGAAGAAGAGGGACTGCGCCGGTTGCGCCAGGGGGAAGCCACCGTGATGTTCGCCGATCTCGTCGGCTTCACGGCCTTTTCCGAGCTGGCGTCGCTCGACGAGGTGGCCGAGCTGCTACGCATCTTCTTCAGCCATTCGGCGGCGGTGATCTTCGAGCGCGGAGGAACCTTGGACAAGTTCATCGGCGACTGCGTCATGGCGTTTTTCGGCGCCCCCATGCCGCAGCCGGACCACGCAGAGCGGGCGGTGCGAGCGGCGCTCGATATCCAGCGCGCGTTGGCGCGCTGGAACACGGAGCGGGAGAGCGAATCCCTGCCGCCGTTGTCGATCAGGATCAGCCTGAACAGCGGCCCGGTGGTGGTGGGAGACATTGGCAGCGATCGGCGCGTCGACTATACGGTGCTCGGCAACACGGTCAACGTGGCGGCGCGCCTCGAGCAGGCGGTCGCCAAGCCTGGCGACATCGTGATCGGGGCTGAGACCCACCGCTTGCTTGCCGATGCGCTACCCACCGAGGCTCTTGGAGAGTTCCGACTCAAGGGATTGAAACAGCAGGTAGGAGCCTTCCGGGTCATCGACCCCCAGGATGGGGACAAAGGGAAAGCCAAGGGCCAGACACGGAGAAAGGGTCAGGTCTCTTGAGCCGGATCCCCGTGTAAGCGGCGCAGCAGCTCGCGCCAGGCGCGGCCGCGATGGCCGAGGCGATCCTTCTCCGCTCCGCCGAGCTCTCCAAACGTGCGGGCCGATCCCTCTGGCTGGAAGACGGGATCCCAGCCGAAACCACCCTCGCCGCGAGGCGGCAGCACCAAGGTGCCGGAGCAAACGCCTTCGGCCAAGACCGCGTCCTCTTGGTCGCGATAGAGGAGAAGGCAGCGGGCCGTTACGCGCGCATCGCCCAACGAAAGAGCGGTGTTCGCCAGTCCCTCGGCCCCGACTGCGGCCAGCATCCACTTGACGAGGGGGCCGGGGAAACTGTTCAACGCGGCCAGCTCGAGCCCGGTCTCCTCGACGATCAAGGGCCTTCCGACCCGTCGCCAGGCCTCTTCCGCCTTGGCCCGGACCACCTCTTCGAGATCGAGGGATTGAATCTCCGGAAGATCGATGGCGACCGAGTCGAGGTCTCCGGCGAAGATGCGACGGGCTTCGGCCAGCTTGCCCGGATTGGCGGTGACCAGCACCGGCGCGACCGTCATCCATCTCCCCGGCGTGAGCCGGCTCTCTCCAAGATCACCGCGATCAGCTCGTCGCTTGCGATCCGCAAATCATCCAGAGTGCCGACGTTGTCGATGACGAGCGCCGCGCCTTCCCGGCGCGCGGTCCCGTTCCCCTGCGCCGCCAGCCGGGCCAGCGCTTCTTTCCGTCCGAGTCCACGAGCGACGGCCCGCTCTAGGCAGGCGCTTCGAGGCGCTTCCACGGAGACGATGAGGTCGAAGTCCGGGGCGTAGCCAGCCTCGACCAGGAGGGTCGCCTCGAGCACCACGACCGGCGCGGTGCTGGCGCGCGCGAGTTCGCGGAAGCGATCGCGCACGAGAGGATGGACGAGCGCTTCGAGACGGCGCCGGGCCTTGGGGTCCGAGAAGACGCGGGTGGCGAGCCGCTCGTGGTCGACGCTTCCGTCTTCTTCGATGAACTTGGGACCGAACATCGCACCTACGGCCCGAGCTCCCGCTCCTCCCGGCCGGTAGAGCTCGGCGACGAGACGGTCGGCGTCGACGACCTCGAATCCAGCCGCCTCGAGCTGCCGCGACACGGTGCTCTTGCCGGACGCCAGGGGTCCGGTGAGGCCGACGAGATAAGGGATTTTAGAGGACATCGAGGGTTCTCGAGAGGCGTCGACGGGTCGTCGAGCCGGACCCTCGCTAGAGGCCCTGTCGGCGGCGCGAGGCGCGCAGGGTGTTGACCATGAGCATGGCCACGGTGAGCGGACCGACGCCCCCGGGCACCGGAGTGATGAAGCTCGCGCGCGGAGCGACGCGGACAAAGTCGACATCGCCGGTGAGAACGGAGCCTTTGCGCCCGAGCTGCTCGCGCCGCTTCTCGTCTCCCGGGAACAGCCGTTCGACTTCCGCCGGATCGGACACCCGGTTCATCCCCACGTCCACCACCACGGTACCAGGAGTGACGTGATTCTCGCTGATGATTCCGGCGCGACCGACGGCCGCGACAAGAAGGTCGGCGCCGCGGCACACCGAGTCGAGGTCTTTCGTCCGTGAGTGGCAGACGGTGACCGTGGCGTTTTCGCGAAGCAGGAGCGCCGCCATCGGCTTGCCCACGATCTTGCTGCGACCGACGATGACGGCGTGCTTTCCGGCCAGGGGGATGTCGTAGCGATGAAGGAGCTCGATGATTCCGGAGGGAGTCGCGGGGACGAATCCCTCCTGGTCGAGCCACAGGCGGCCTACGTTCATTGGGTGGAAACCGTCGGCATCCTTGGTTGAATCGATCCGTTCCAGGATCTCCCGTTCGGGGAGGCCGCGGGGCAGAGGCAGCTGGACGAGGTATCCATCCACCGCGTCGTCGCGATTGAGGCGATCGACGGTGGCGAAGAGCTCGTCGGCGCTCACGCTTTCGGGGAAGCGAATGGTCTGACTGACGATCCCGACTTCCTCGGAGGCTCGCATCTTGGCCCCCACGTAGATCTGGGATGCTGGGTCTTCGCCGACCAGAACGGCGACGAGACCGGGAGGGCGTCCGCCGGCTTTGAGCAGGGCCGAAACTTGCGTGGCCACCTCACGGCGGAGCTCGGCCGCCGTCGCCTTGCCGTCGAGGATCGTGGTCATGAGCGATCCCCCGGTACGTTTCCCGTGTAGAGACAGACAATGCCGGCGGAGAGATCGCGCCACTGCGCCTCGGTGTAGCCAGCCGCGTTCATCTCCGCGACGAACGCGGCGCGCTGGGGAAAGGAGAGAACGGAGTCCCGCAGGTACCCATAGGCTGATCCTCGCGGAGACAACCAGCGGGCGATTGCCGGTAGGAGGTGCTTGAAGTAGACCAGATAGAGACCGCGTAGCGGTTGGCGAGCCGGTGTTGCGAACTCGAGGAAGGCCACCCTCCCTCCCGGCTTCAGGATACGGGCGATCTCGATCAGGGCGGTAGAGAGATTGGAAACGTTGCGCAAGCCGAAGGCCACGGTGGCACCGTCGAACGACTGCTCCCGGAAGGGTAGGCAAAGGGTATCGCCAGCCGCCCCCAAGGGGGCCGTCTTGCCCTTCCGCCGATACTTCCGAGAGGCCATGGCCAGCATGGGAAGGCAGAAATCCGTCCCCGTCACCCGCAGACCCTGGCCTTGGAGCGCCAAGGCTTGGTCTCCGGTGCCGCAGCACAGATCGAGCACTGTGCTGCCGGACGCGAGCCCGAGATCCTTCGCGGCACGCCTGCGCCATACCCGGTCGAGCGAGGCCGAGAGCAGATGATTGAGGAGGTCATAGCGCGGTGCGACACCCGCGAACATGTCGCGGATTGTCTTGCCCCTCTTGTCCAGCTCTTCGATTCGTGCGACGCTCTCCACAGGCGGTAGTCTATCGGACCCGAGAGCAGCGTGGCCGCCCGGTCCCCGGCCGGCAAGCACGTATCGACCATCGCATGAGAGGAGCACGAATGGCACGGATGGAGAGAAGAGCCCGGTACGGTCAGTGGTCGCGCTCGCTGTGTTGCGCGGCCGCAGTGTTGGCGATCGCCTTGCCGCAAACGTTGCAGGCTGCGTCCTCCGCCGCGAGCTCCGCGAAGCCTGGTTTTTCGCCCGTGACGTTCAAGACGGGAGACGGCGGCACGATCGACGGCTCCTTCTTCAAGGCCAAGGGGCCTCTTGCCGTTGTGTTCGCCCATGGCGCCGTCTTCAACAAGGAAAGCTGGTATCCGTTGGCGAGTCGTCTCGCCAAGGCGGGTATCGCGGCGCTCCCCTTCGACTTTCGTGGCTACGGCGCGAGCCGGGCAGGTCGCGACGGCAGGAACGCGCGCTACCAGGACGTCCTCGGCGCTATCCGCTTTCTCGAGAGCCGCGGGTTCAAGCAGATCGCTCTGGTCGGAGGGAGCATGGGGGGCGCGGCGGTCCTGGTGGCGCTTGCTCATAGTGAAGATGCCGCGATCGTCAAGGCCCTCTTGCTCGCTCCTGCGGGGGGACCACCGGTCAAGCAGGGGACGATCGAGAAGCTGTTCGTGGTCTCCAAGGGCGACCGCTTGCACCCTCGGGTCGCCAAGATCTACGAAGAGTCGGCCCTGCCCAAGAGCATGGTGGTCCTTCCTGGCTCGGCGCACGCCCAGAACATCTTCGCCACCGCCGAAGGGCCTCGGTTAACCGACCTCATCCTTCGTTTCCTGTCGGCGGCGGCTCCCGGGCACTGAGCTCGGCGCGGGTCTGGACGGGACCGCCGTCAGGTCTTGACACAAGAGGCTTCGGCGCCTAAGATCATAGGCCCTTTGCTTGGCGAAGGCCGGGCAAAGTATGCCGAGCGTCAGTTTTAGCACCTTGAAGCTCTCGGTTCGACAATTTGAGCTTGAGTGAAGGAAGGCGAGATGAGGACCTATAGTCCGAAGAGTTCGGATATTGACCATCAGTGGTATGTGGTGGACGCAGACGGGCAGACCCTGGGGCGCTTGTCGACCGAGATCGCGCGCCTGCTTATGGGCAAGCACAAGCCCACCTACGCGCCGCATATGGACAGCGGTGATTTCGTGATCGTGGTCAACGCCGAGAAGGCGGTCCTGACCGGGAAGAAGGAGCAGGACAAGATCTACTACCGACAGAGTGGCCGTCCAGGTGGCCTGAAGAGCCAGCGGGCTGCAGAGATACGCGCCCGTCATCCGGAGCGCCTGGTTGAGTACGCGGTCAAGGGAATGCTCCCCAAGAACAAGCTTGGGCGCCAGCAATTTCGCAAGCTCAAGGTCTATGCCGGCGGCGAGCACCCGCATCAGGCACAGCAACCGATGCCGTATCCGCTTGGCGCGTGATCCGGGTCGACCAGAGGAGAGCTCAGTGAGCGACGTTCAATACTACGGAACCGGCCGACGCAAGACAGCGACCGCCAGGGTCTTCCTGCGACCGGGATCGGGAGTGGTGGAAGTCAATGGCCGAACGCTCGACGATTACTTCCCGAGCGAGGTCTTGAAGATGATCATCAAACAGCCGCTGCTCTTGACCGAGACCGCCGAGAAGTTCGACATCGTGGCGACGGTCATTGGCGGTGGTATGTCGGGACAAGCGGGGGCCATTCGCCACGGCTTGACCCGGGCACTGGTGCAATACAACGCCGAGCTGCGTGAACGCTTGAAGAGCGCGGGCTTGCTGACGCGTGATCCGCGCAAGAAGGAACGCAAGAAGTACGGTCAGAAGGGCGCGCGAGCGCGCTTCCAATTCAGCAAGCGCTAAGGAGAGTTTCTTGGTCGAAATCACCATGAAGGACCTGCTTGAGGCTGGCGTCCATTTCGGGCATCAGACTCGCCGCTGGAATCCGAAGATGAAGCGCTACATTTTCGGTAAGCGCAATGGCATCTACATCATCGACCTGCAGAGAACCCTCAAGCTTTTCCGTCAAGCGGCTGACTTCGTTGGCCAGCTCGGCCGCGAGGGCAGGCGTATCCTCTTCGTCGGCACCAAGCGGCAGGCGCGCGAGGTCATCGCCGAGGAGGCCCAGCGGAGCGGCCAGTTTCACATGACCAACCGATGGTTGGGAGGGACGCTGACCAACTTCGTGACCATCCGCGCCTCGATCGAGCGCCTACGGGACCTCGAGGAGCGGCTCGCCGAAGAGGACAGCCCACTGACCAAGAAGGAGCGTCTTCGCATCGATCGCGAGCGCTTGAAGATCGACCGCAACCTGGCCGGTATTCGCGACATGGAAGAGCTTCCCGACGCGCTGTTCGTCGTGGACCCGAAGAAAGAGGAGATTGCCGTCGCGGAAGCCAACAAGCTCGGGATCCCGGTGATCGCGATCGTCGATACCAATTGCGACCCGGAGCTGATCGACTACATCATTCCGGGCAACGACGACGCGATTCGCACGATCCGGCTGTTCGCCTCAAAGGTCGCCGACTCTTATCTCGCGGGTGCGGCCGAGCTTCAGCGTGCCGTGGCGGCGGCGAAAAAGGAGGAAGCGGCAGAAGCGGCACAAGCGGAGGCTGCAGCGGTCACCTCGGAAGAGGTCGACGCTCCCTCCGAGAGCACGGCGCCGGCGCAGTAGCCGTAGGAGCCGCGCAACCCTTTACCCTCAGTCGAAGGGCGACCCCGGCGCCCAGTTCTCTAGCTACCGGGTGGGGAAGAGGTCAGCCGAGCCGCCGTCCGGGTGAAGCTGGCCTTTTTCATAGAGTCGGACATCAATCAGTAGACGAGGAGATACAAGATGCAAGTAACCGCTCAGATGGTTAAAGAGCTGAGAGAGCGCACCGGCGCTCCGATGATGCATTGCAAGGAAGCTCTCGTCGAGAGCGAGGGCGACGCCGAGAAGGCCGTCGACATTCTACGCAAAAAGGGACTGGCCGCCGCGGCCAAGCGGTCGGGCCGAGTCGCCGCGGAAGGCGCGGTGGGGTCGTACATCCACGGAGGTGGCAAGATCGGCGTCTTGGTCGAGGTCAACTGTGAGACCGACTTCGTCGCCCGGACCGACGAGTTTCAAGAGCTGGTGCGCGACATCGCCATGCACGTCGCCGCCAGTGAGCCCCGATTCGTGAGCCGCGACGAGGTGACCCCCGACATCCTCGATCGTGAGCGCGAGATCTATCGCGAGCAGACCATCGCCCAGGGCAAGCCAGAAGCAATCGTCGACAAGATCGTTGAAGGTAAGATGGAGAAGTTCTACGGGGAGAACGTCTTGCTCGAGCAGTCCTACGTCAAGAACCCGGACCAGACGGTGGGCGAGCTGGTGAGCGAAAAGGTCGCCAAGATCGGTGAGAACATCGTGATTCGGCGATTCAGCCGCTTCAAGCTGGGAGAAGGGATCGAGAAGGCCAGCTCCGACTTCGCCGAAGAGGTCATGGCGCAGGCTGGCAAGGTCGACTAGAGGAAACCTCGATCGATGGATTCCACCCCCGCCTACAGGCGAATCCTGCTCAAGCTTTCCGGCGAAGCCCTCATGGGGTCTCAGCCCTTCGGTATCGACGAGAAGGTGGTCGCAACGATCGCCGATGAGATCCGTGGAGTCTTCGAGCTCCGAGTCGAGTTGGCGATCGTCATTGGCGGTGGAAACATCATCCGGGGTCTGGCGGCGAGCCACCGGGGGATCGACCGGGTTACCGGTGATTACATGGGAATGCTCGCTACCGTGATCAATGGGCTCGCCTTGCAGGATGCCCTCGAGAAGCGAAGCATTCAGACTCGCGTCCAGACGGCGATCGACATTCGGGACGTCGCCGAACCCTTCATTCGGCGGCGGGCTATCCGCCATCTCGAGAAGGGGAGAGTCGTCATCTTCGCGGCGGGGACCGGCAATCCGTTCTTTACCACCGATAGCGCCGCGGCCTTGCGCGCCAACGAGATCCGGGCTGACGTCCTGCTCAAGGCGACCAACGTAGACGGGGTATACACCGCAGATCCGAATCGCGACCCCAAAGCCGAGCTCCTTCGCAGGGTGACCTACCATCAGGTCCTCGAGAAGGATCTCAAGGTCATGGACGCTGCGGCGATCAGCCTATGCCGAGACAACCACATTCCGATCGCGGTCTTCAAGTTGACCGAGCCTGGGAACATCCAGCGCGTGGTCTGTGGAGAACCGGTGGGGTCGCTAGTGTTCGATCCGCCCCCTGAGGGCTCGGACACCGCCGGAGCCCCCGGGGATCGCGCTTCGAGTTGAGCGAGGAAAATCGATGAATGAAGTGTTTCGCGATACCGAGCTTAGGATGAAGCAGGGGTTGGATCATCTCCACGAGGAGCTGCGCCATTTGCGCACCGGGCGGGCCTCCTTGGCATTGCTCGACGGCGTCATGGTCGAGTACTACGGGACGCCGACGCCGCTCAACCAGCTGGCCAACCTCTCCGTGCCCGATGCCACCCTGATTCTCGCCCAGCCGTATGACCCATCCTCCTTGCCTGCTATGGAGCGAGCGATCTTGAAGAGCGAGCTCGGGCTCAACCCCTCGAACGACGGAAAGGTATTGCGCATTCCGGTTCCGTCGCTCACCGAGGAGCGCAGGCGGGAGATCGTCAAGAGAGCCCACGAATTGGCGGAAGTGGCGCGCAACTCCATCCGCCAGGCTCGACGCGAGGGCAACGAGAGTCTAAAGGCCCAAGAGAAGGACAAGGCCCTCAGCGAAGACGACGAGCGACGGGGAGAGCAAGAGATCCAGAAGCTCCACGACCACTACATCGGAGAGATCAACGAGAGCGTCGAGAAGAAGGAACGCGACATTCTCGAGGTCTGAGCGAAGACGCCGCCCCGGCCTGGTTGCTGGAAGCCTGGCGGTCACCGGGCAGCAGGGGATCGAGTGATGGCAGGTGGTGTAGAAGAGCTCATCGCGCTGATTCCCGCGGCCGGCCGTGGGGAGCGCTTTGGAGGAGCAAGACCCAAGCAGTTCGAGCTGATCCTTGGGCGTCCCCTCCTCGCTTGGACGGTCGAGCATGTTTTGACCTGCGATCCGCAGCGGGTGGTGATCGCGGCTCCTCCGGGCGGGATCAGCCAGGCGCGCGCGCTCCTCGGGGAACGCCCCGACGCTCGAATCCGCTGGGTAGAGGGCGGAGCAACGCGCCAGGCGTCGGTAGCGAGAGCGCTCGCCGCGGCGCCGGGCGCGCCGCGTGACCTCATCCTCATCCACGATGGAGCCCGCCCCGCCTTCCACCCCGAAGACGCCCGAGCGGTGGTGGCCGCGGCGGCGGAGAGCGGGGCGGCGATCCTCGGGCGGCCGATCGCGGACACGGTCAAGCGAGTCCTGGACAACCGCGTGATCGAAACGGTCGAGCGTTCCAGCCTATTCCGTGCCGAGACCCCGCAGGTGTTCCGGCGCGCCCTGCTCGCCGCGGCTCTCAAGGCGGCGGAAAGCGAAGGACGGAGCATGACAGACGAGTCCAGGCTCTTCGAGGGCCGTTCTGACGTGGAAATCCGCGCGGTGAGGGCGCGATGGCCCAATCCGAAGCTGACCGAGCCCTCGGACGTGCAGGTCATCGAGACCCTCCTGGGAGCCGTACGCCCGTGAGCAATCAAGACTTCAGAGTGGGGCAGGGTTACGACGTCCATCCCCTGGTTGCCGGACGACGGCTGGTTCTGGGCGGGGTGGAGATTCCGAACGACAAAGGGTTGAGCGGGCATAGCGATGCTGACGTTCTGCTCCATGCTCTCGCGGATGCGCTCTTGGGCGCGGCCGGCCTCGGGGACCTGGGCAGCCATTTTCCATCTGACGAGGAACGATGGCGTGACGCCGATAGCTCCGAACTGCTGCGCACAGTCGTCTCTCAGGTTCACCAACGCGGCTGGGACGTAGTGAACTGTGATTTGACGCTCATTGCCGAGGCGCCGCGGCTCGCCCCTTATCGAGATTCGATCCGCAAACGGATCTCCGATCTTCTGGCGATCGATCCCGATGCCGTGGGTCTCAAGGCGACGACCAACGAAAAACTGGGCGCGCTCGGGCGCGGCGAAGGTATGGCGGCGTTGGCGGTCGTCTTTCTCACCTCGCGAGACGAGGGTGGTGCTTGACCCCGCCGAGCCGCATCTTCGGCTATCACCCGGTGCGCGAGGCACTGCGTCACCGAGCTGGAGATGTCCTGCGGGTGTGGGTCGGCGGCCGGGCCGGGAGCAAGAGAAGGGAAGAGATCTTCGCTCTCTGTCGACGCCTGAACATCGACTGCCGATTCGTCTCCTTGGCGGAGCTCGACCGCATGACCCAGGGAGTTCACAACGGGTTCTTGGCCGAGATCGATGCCGTTCCAGGGTCCTCGCCTCGTACCCAGGCCGGGGGTGATCCGGACTTTCAGCTGCTTGCCGAAGACATTCAGGACCCGCGCAATCTGGGAGCATTGATCCGGGTCGCGAACGGTGCCGGCGTCGGACGTTTCATGTTGCGGGACCGTGGCAGCGCTCCACTCTCGCCGCTGGCGATCAAGGCTTCGGCGGGTGCGGCGGAGACCTTGCCCGTCGAGCGGATCGTCAATAGTGCCCGGGCCATTGAGGAGTGCAAAGAGGAGGGTTTCTGGGTTTACGGAGCGGCGCCAGGCGGCGAGGATCCCTGGAATATCGATTGGAGGGGGCGAGTTCTGCTCTGCGTTGGAGGCGAGGAAAGGGGGCTGCGGCGCCGCACTCGCGCGCTTTGCGATCGACTGGTCGGGCTTCCGATGCGCGGCTCGGTCGAGTCTTTGAACGTCGCCACTGCTGCTGCTGCGATTCTCTACGAGGGGCTGAGACAGAGATTGACAAAGAGCTCTTGAGCTCGGCCTCAGAGTCATCGGGTCGCCTGCATGGCAGCGCTGGCTCCTTGGCGTTTCGCGGAGGTCCCTCCGCGGCTAGGCGCGGGTTGCGCCGATGGCAGGGGTGGCGGTAAACTCACCAGCCCGGCGCGGGCGGGCTGCGGCGCGCTTTCTTGGCACGGTGCGCAACTCGAGAGACGGCTCGATAGCCGGCATAGCTCAGCGGAAGAGCAACGGTCTTGTAAACCGTAGGTCCCCGGTTCAAATCCGGGTGCCGGCTCCAAATCATTCCGCCGGGCGGCGTTCATTGGACAAGACATTTTTTGGAGGCGTGGCCGAGTGGACAATGGCAGCAGACTGTAAATCTGCCGGGCTAAGCCCTACGGTGGTTCAAATCCATCCGCCTCCACCAAGCGCTTGACGACAGGAAGACGTGGCGGCGCTGCCGCCGTTGCGAGTCGGTTTCATCGAGCGGGAGTAACTCAGTGGTAGAGTCTCGGCCTTCCAAGCCGTTGGTCGCGGGTTCGATTCCCGTCTCCCGCTCCACTTAGTCCCTGCCTGGAAGAGCCGCTGTTTTCGTGACCTTCGGGGCCTTTACAAGGAAGATGCTGCCGCGTATACTCCATTCGTTTGCCTGTCGACCCGCCCTGAGGCCGGCTCAGGGAGAGTCACGGCTTTCGTTGCCCACGTGGCTCAGGGGTAGAGCACTTCCTTGGTAAGGAAGGGGTCACCGGTTCAAATCCGGTCGTGGGCTCCACGGAGTGACGAGAAAAGAGGGGAAGCCGAAGCAGCCCCTCGCTGACGCTAAATCCGTTTTCTAGGAGGCGAGTGAACCGTTATGGCGAAGGCGAAATTTGAGCGATCGAAGCCGCACGTGAACATAGGTACGATCGGTCACGTGGATCATGGTAAGACGACGTTGACGGCGGCGATTACGAAGGTTTTGTCGTCGCAGGGTTTG
>JBJKRB010000159.1:0-2642 GCA_046704885.1 Thermoanaerobaculia bacterium
GCGATCCTCCACTTCGGTCCGCTCGAGGGCGGCACGGCGCTCACCCGCGACCTCTGTCTCGAGCACCAGAAGTCCCACGTCTTGATCGATGGAACCGAGGTCGCGGCCGAGAACGCCGCCGAGATCCTTGCCCGGTTCGTCGGCGAGCACGAGATTCGCGTCTTGAACGTCGCCGGACCGCGCGCTTCGCACGAGCCCGAGGCGGCAGCCTACGCCGAGACGACGGTCGGCCTCCTGATCGATGAGGCGGTGCCCGGGCGGCCGAGTTGCCAAGCTCCTGACTTTTCCGCCCGGGAGGATTAGAGTCGGGAGAGGAGCCTCGTGATGATCGTTTCACCTCCATGGCGTTTCCGGCGCGGCGCGCTCCTTCCCGGCTTCATCCTCGCGCTCTCTCTGCTCGCGGCTGGGGCGTACGGCGCCGCCAACAAGGTCCAGGTCAGCCTCTCGTTCTCTCCCCATGCGGGAGCCGAGATCGCCCCACGCCCCGCGCGGCTGACGCTCACCCCGACCGTCACCATGGGAAGGGAGAGCCTCTCGGCCGAAACCCGAGGAGTCATGGTTCCCGGCGAGCTCGACCTCGAGCTCCCGTCCGGGAGCGTCTGGCAGGCGGAGATCGATGGCGCCGGGATCTGGTGCGCCGGTGGACCCGTCGTTGCCCAGGGGAGCTCACTCGATCTTGACTTCACCGTCTATCCCTTGGGCATGCTTACGGGCACGCTCACCGCGCCGACAGGCATCGCGATCCCGAAGGGCCTCGACGCCCACTTCGCCGCCGCGCCGGGCGGCGACCCCGAGATCACGGGCGACCAGACCTGCACCATAGACGGGAAGAATTGGCAATGCGCTCTCCCCGCGGCCGAGCTCGACCTCGAGCTCGAAGCCCATATCGAAGACGGGGCCTTTGTTCCGCGCTACCTCTGGAACGTCGCCGTCGACGCGAAGAAGCCAGCGTCGGGCGGCAAGTGGACGCTCGTCAAGGGCAGCTCGATCGCCGGCTGGGTCCGCTTGCCCGACAAGAGCGCTGCCAGCGGCGCGACTCTGTCACTCCTCCCTCATCTAAACGGAGCGCCTCTGACCAGCGAGATCGTCGAGAAGATCAAGCATCCCCTCACCGCGGTGGCCAACCGGCGCGGTTTCTTCCAGCTCGTGGGAATGGAGCCGGGTTTCTATGACCTCAGAGCCACCAAGAAGGAGTCTGGATTCGCCCAGGTCGGAGACCTCGAGGTCCAACGCGATCGCGAGACGAAGCTCGCCAAGCCGCTGGTCCTCGAGACTCCGGCCGCTCTTCTCGTGACCGTGGCCCCGCCGACCGATCCCGACGGGCATCCATGGCACCTCGACCTGCTGCGCAAGCAGGGTGCGCACAGCTACGGAGTGGGAACCAAGGCGACGACGGACAAGCAAGGCCGTCACCGTTTTGCCGACCTTGCCGCGGCCGACTACATGCTCTACGTGACGGATGCCTCCAACAACACCTTTGCGCTCGAGCGCTTTCGGATACCCGACAAGCGCCGGCTCGACATCTCGCTTCATTTCGTCTCGATCGTCGGAACAGTGACCATCGGGGGGGAGCCGCTAGCGGCCGAGCTCACCTTCGACGGCGGCGGCATGCACATGCGCTCCGATGAGGACGGGCATTTCGCCGGCGTTCTCCCACACGCCGGCAAGTGGCGGATCCAGATCGACGCCGAAGCCGAGCATGTCGTTGCCGAGAAGACCAACGTCATGATCGACCGGCGGCCCGACGGCCGGCCCACCGAGGTCGACATCGACCTCCCGGACACCGAGCTCGAGGGGAGAACGGTCGACAAAGACGGCAACCCGGTCGCGCAAGCCCGGATCCTGGCCTTATCGGTCGCTTCGAGATCGGTATTCCTCCAGACCCTGAGCGACTCTCAGGGCGCCTTTGATCTACGCGGTCTCGATCCCGGCACGGTGCAGGTCTCTGCCAACGGCACCGACCGGAACGGCCGAGCCATCCAGGCGCCACCTCAGACTGTGCAGGTCTCGGAAAATGGCACCGTGCCCTCGCCGGTCGTTCTCGTGCTGACCGCATGGGGCACCGTTCACGGTCGTGTCCTGGACGCCAACGGCCAACCCCTTCCTGAGGTCCACCTCGAGGGCTACGCGCTCGGTGGCGGAAGGGTCCTCGACGAGGGGTCCGTCGACACGGCGAGTGGCCCAAACGGCGTCTTCTCCTTGCAGGTTCCCGCCGATACCGACACCTTGATCCTGACCCTCGAGCCGGTGGGCAACGGCGCGATGCGCGCCTACACGATCGGCGACCCGTTGAAGGGCCCGATCAACCTCACAGAGGAAGCCTCCGGCGGCGGCAGCGTCGAGCTCGACATCCCCGATTGGTTCAAATCGGCTGGCTACGGCTTCCCGGTGCTCCTCTTTCAAAACGGCACGCCGCTGCCGGTGGACCTGTGGGGCTGGGCGCGCGCCCATGGCGCGCCACCGGGCGATCACATTCCGAGCCGCCTCGTAGTGCCCGCCATGGCGCCGGGCATCTATAGCGCCTGCTTCCTCACCCCGGCGGATCGAGCGGAGCTCGCAACCGCGCCGCTCTCCTTCCGCCCGGGGCCGAACTGCCCAACGGACACCCTCCAGCCCGGCGGCACCATCCGCTTCGACTTCTC
>JBJKRB010000160.1:0-2625 GCA_046704885.1 Thermoanaerobaculia bacterium
AGCGGAACAGGCGAGTCCTCGGCCCCATCGACATTGGTGGTAAAGACATGTACGTCATGACCGCGCGCGGCCAGCGCCTTGCCGAGGTTGTGTACGGAGAAGATCGGGCCGCCGTAGCGAACCGCCGGTAGGTACGTTGGGACCACGTGCAGGATGCGCATGGGCCTAGACCGACGCGACACGGCGGAGAGCTTCGAGCGTGCCCTCGACGGCCGCTTCGACGGAGAAGTCCTCGTTTACGAGTTTTCGCGCCGTCTCTCCCATGCGGCGCAGCCGATCGGGTTCCGTAGCGGCGTCGACGAGCCGGTCGGCGAGGGCCTCGACATCGCCGAACGGAGAGGTGAAGCCGGTCTCTACCTCGTGCACGAGATCGGGAGAGCGCAGCCGACCCGGTCGCTCACGATCGCCGGGAGACCACACGCCATCGCTTCGTTGACCACCAGACCCCAGGTCTCGCCCCAGTCGGAGGGGAGGACCAGGCAGTCGGCCGCGGCATAGGCCCGGGTGATCTCGGTCTGATTGAGAAACCCGGCCAACGTCACGGGGAGGTTTCGTTCCTCGGCATACTCTCGCGCTTCTCCCTCTTGCTCGCCACTGCCCACGATCAGAAGGTGGATGTGCGGATTTCTCTGCCGAGCGCTCTTGAGGGCGGCGAGGAGATCCATGATCCGTTTCTTGGGGATGAGCTTTCCGGCAAAGAGGAAACAGACCGAGCCATCGGGGATCCCCCAGCTATCCCGAAGCTCCTTCCTCTTTGGAAGCACCTCTTCGAGTTGCCCCTGGAAGCGACGATTGTCCACGAAGTAGGGGCAATCGAAGATTCGATCCTCGGGAGCTCCGTTCGCCAGGTAGAACTCCCGGTTCCTCTCGCCGATGGCGAGAAAGCCGTCGAACCGGTGCAAAAGCTGGCGGTGCAGGGCACGCACCCACCAAGGGCGAGCTCGGAGGCGAGACTCGCCACGGATCAGGAGGGGAATCCGCTCCCTCCTTGCCGCGAACAGTGCCTGAACCAGAGACCAAGACTGCCAGCCGGTGAGAATCACGACGTCGGGAGCAAGGTCGTGGATTCTCTTGCGAATGGTCGGTGTTCGGCTGGAAAAAAACGAACCGCCGATGCTCGGGCTCTTGGCGCTGTTCGGAAGCACCTCGTAGGCGTATCCCTCGAGTAGGGGGATGTCCCACTCGAATCCGGTTCCGAAGCCCACCCCCTGCTGACGGGAATCGGGGAGGAGCGAGTAGAGGACCTTCAGATCGACTTCGTTGCTGGCGGCTAGCTGTTGGTACCAGGGAACGTGATATTGGATCGGATGGGTCGCGACCAGGACAACCCTCATCGCGAAGAGTGAGCCGCCCATTGCTGCCGGGGTCGTGGGGCCGGCTGGCGGTAGGCCACCGGCTCGGTAATCTGCTCCCGCTGGACCTCGGTCATGCGCGGGATGGCAACCACCGAGCCCAGGGCGAGACCCAGTACGATCAAGACGAATGGATCGCCGTAAACCTGGTGAGCGGTAATGAACACGGGAATATTGGCGGCGAGAAACGCGATCAGCCCGTAGAGAAGCCGTGCGTGTTGGTTCCGCAGGTGCCGCGCCGCGAGAGCCACGCGCCAGACGTAGCGGCCGGCCGCGACACCGACCCAGATCAAGAGCAGGAGGCCGGGCACTCCGAGCTCGGCCATGACTCGCCCGAGCCCGCCCTCCGCGGCGCCCCCCACGATCCGGGCGCCGCCGCCGAAGTACTGTGAGCCTTGAGCGCCCGTTCCCGCCCCAGCCCCGAAGAATCCGTCCCGCTCAAAGACAAATTTGAGTGCATCGAAACCCACGCCGGAGAGCCGTTCGGGAGCGGCCTCCAAGACGCTCGTGCCCCGGCCGAGATAGGGTTCCAGGGCCACATCACGGGTACCGGGAAGCACGAACTCGGAGGCAAAGAAGGTCCCGGCCGCCACGACGAGCGCGACCACGCCCAATTTGGTGGCGCCGCGGCGAAAGTAGGCGAGGAAGAAGCCGAAAAAGGAGAAGTAGATCAGGAGCTCGGCCAGCATCTTCCTTCTTCCGGTCAGGAATACGGCAGCTACCATGAAGAGGACCGCGACGCCGGCGACTGTCCGTTTTCCATTTGAGCGGCTCGCCACGGCCAGGGTGGTGAGCAGGCAGACCCCGGCGGCGATATGCCAGGCGGCGACCTCGGAGCTGCGCATGATTCCGTTCATCATGCGAACGTATCCGCCCGCGGGATTGAAGACGATCTCGGTACCGATAGATTGGAAGATCCGCCAGTTGAAGCCCACGTAGTTGAGGAAGATGCTTCCCGCGACGGCGATAGAGAAGAGGAGGTAGAGCTTCATCCAGCGGTGGACGTCGGCGATGCCGCGAGCGTAGTAGAACCCGACGAGAAGCGCCAGGAACGGGGCGAAGTAGGAGAGCCAGCCGATCCCCGCGACGATGACGCTATGCGTTCTCAGGACCGCGACGAATCCCTCGATGATCACGAGTCCAGCGAAGAGCGAGACCGGTATCTGGAGGACTGGATACCAGGCGTTGATCGGCCGGAGCGAGATCTTGGCGCCTTGCATCATTGCGCCAACGAGGGTGGCGACGAAGAAGATCGCCACCGCCACCACCAGGA
>JBJKRB010000161.1:0-9417 GCA_046704885.1 Thermoanaerobaculia bacterium
GGATCTCGGCGGCGTTCTCGGCCGCGACCTCGGTTCCATCGATCAAGACGTGGGACTTCTGGTGCTCGAGACAGAGGTCGCGGGTGAGCGCCGTGCCGCCCTCGAGCGGACCGAAGTGGAGGATCGCAGTCCCGTCCGCGTCGAGCACGTTCTCAAGCGTTCGCTCGGCGTAGCCGGCTCCGCCGAGCTCCCTGACCGGGTAGCGCTCCGGGATCGCCCCATCTTCCGCCTTTCGCCCCTCCGGGCACCACCCACCGCACGGGAAGCCACGCGCTAGCGCTGCGTCGAGCGCTCCCCGATCGACCCCCGTCTGCCCGCCCGAGATGATCTTTTCCAGTGCCACGGCGCTCGCCACCAGTATGGCACTGGTGCACCCCCAGCCTATGGGCCGCTGAGCGGATAGGAGCCGTCGCGCGCCGGATCGGGGAGCGGCACCTGGAGCTCGAGCGTGCCGCCGGGCGCGAGCTGCTTCCAGTCGGCGCCGGGCGCGCCGCCGTTGCAGAGCATTGCCGAGAGCAGCATGTCGGGCCCCGGCTCCTGACGGGGCACGGTGAGCGGCGCATAGATCCCGGGAGCGACCTCCGGCACGCTGAGTCCAGAGACAACATAGCCCGCCGCCCGGGGGATCTTGCCGTTCAGGTCGACGATCCACTGGACGAGGACGCGGAAGGGAATGCCGCCCCCGTCGGCGCTGGCGAGGAAGAGCTCGCGTTGCCCGGCGCCGTGGCTCTGCCGCGCCGCCGTCAGCAGGAGGGTGCCGGGCGGTCCGGCGGGCAGGTGAACGACGAGCGGCCCACCGGGCGCATGGGCCACGCAGCCGGACCAGAGCATCTGCCCCGGGGCGAAGACCGTCACCGCCACGTTCGCCGCGCCCTTGGCGATCCGGGCGCTGAAGCGTCCAGCGGGTCCCGCGTGGGCGGAGCTCGTCGAGGCACCGGTCACGTCGCCGTTGGCAATCGAGGCGAGCCAGACCTCGGCGCCGCCCACGGGGGCGCCCGAAGCGTCCAGGACCTCACCGCTCACCGTCTCGCTCTCGCCCAGAACCAGCGTCTCCCGGCGCTCGTCGTCCTTGCCCAGGACGATCTGCCTGGGGGCCGATTCGCCCTGCTTGTCGTCGGAGGCCGACAGCGTGTAGGTCCCAGCGTCCAGGCCGCGGAAGGCGAAGCCGCCGTTGGTGGCGCTCTGGACCGGCACCGGCTCGTAGCCCGCGGCGGCACTGCCCAGCTGGACGAAGGCGCCCTTGACCGGGTTGTGGTCGGAATCGACTACCGTGCCGGTGATCGCACCGTCCCCGAGGTCGATCGCGAGGTGGTAGGCGTTCTTTTCGGGCGCCGGCACCTCGAGCCGGACGATCCGGTGGACGGCCGGTTTGCGCGCGCGGACCTCGGCGTAGAGGACGGCGAGCTTGGGGCGCCGCATCTCGCCGCTGAATTTCCCCTTTTCATTGCTCGTGAGCTCGACCGAGTCCATGGCGCCGCTCGACAGCTTGACGCTCGCCGCCAGCGGGTCGCCGCCGATCGTCACCGTGCCTTCGATCCGGACGAGGTCGACGGCGAGGTCGAGGGGCCCGGAGTGATCGAAGCTCTTCTGCTCGACCAAGAGCGGCTCGCCGCGCGCGCTCGAGACCTTGACCGTGTACTTGCCGGGCGCCACCTGGCCCAGAGTGCCCTGGCCGTTCCCGTCCATGGTGGCTCGCCGCGTCCGGCCGGAGGTGCCGGGATCCGGTTGCGCCTCGACCGACCAGTGGCCGCCATGCGGATCGAGTGGTGGCGAGACGCTGATCGACAGACTCAGGTAGGGCGGGACCTCGAGATTGCCGAGCCGCGCCTCGCTGTCGGCGAGGACCTCAAAGGGACCGAAGGCGTGGGGAGCGTGGTCCGGCGCCTGGACCTCGAGGGTGTAGCGGCCGGGCGGCACTCCGCGGAGCTGGAAGAAGCCGCGCGGTCCACTGGTCGACGACTGGGTGGCGGGCGGGCGCAGGCCGGGTGGCAGGCTGGGGGCGCCCATCGGCGCCAGGGTGAGCTTGGCCTTGCCGACGGGCAGGCCGCTCTCCTGGTCGACCACCCAGCCGACGGCGGAGGCGCCGGGAGCGAAGCGGAGGGTCCCCAGATCGCGCTTCTTGCCAGCGCTGAGGCGCACGCCGCGGCGGTAGACGGGCATCCTTCCGTCGGCGGCGAAGCGCAGGTCGAGCGGCACGGCGGGGAGTGGGAAAGTGAGCTTGCCCTTCGCCGGCACCAAGAGCGTCCGCTTCACCTCCGGGTGGCTCGCCGCGAGCGGGGAGCCTTCGACGAGGATCTTCGCGGGGACGGCCGTCCCTTGAGGGGCCTCGATCTTGGCGGAAGCGGTGCCACCCGGCCAGACGGCGAGCGTCACCTCGGGTGGAGCCGGCTTGGCGACGCCGACGACAGGGCACCAGATCGCGGCGCCTTCGCAAGTAAGGGCGGCGGCACTCTTGGGCCAGCTGAGGGTCAATTGCCCGGCACGGAGGTCAGAAGCGGCTAGCGGCGCCTTGATTGCAGAGCCGTCCGGTCGAAGGGCGAGAAGTTCCAGCTGGGACGGTTTCACCCCCGCTTCGGTCTGGAGGCGGACGGTGATCGCTTTCGCGGGCGGCCCGATGAGAAGCGTCCCAGCCAGCAGCACCAGCGCCCAACGGCTCCCCACGGAGCGCTCAGTCCTGCCGCCCGAGCGACTGTTGTGGTGGTTCATACTCTCTTGGACCTTCGAAAGAGGAGAACAGACGCCGATCGGCGCGTCGTGCCCGCCCTCAGTGGGCGGAGCGTGCTGTTTTCGAAGCCCGTGCTCGATTCTTGGGCAAGCTCGGCCCGAGAGTCAAGTCGGGCGGCTGAAGGAGGAGCCGGTCCATCGGCCGCGCTAGGCGCCCTCCAGGGCGGCGGCCAGAGGAGCGCGCCGGAACGGGTAGCCGAGAGAGGCGTCTTTCGATTACAATCGCCAGCACGGACGTTCGCGTCGCAGATTTGGGGTTCTTGCTGTGGGAGAAAGCATCTCAGCAGAGGGGATTAGGATCGAGGGGATTTCCCGCGCCCCCCGTTGGGAGGTGGCGCCCCCCACCGCCGACGAGGTTTTGGAGCGCCTCGGCGGCCTGCTTCGCCCCTTGCAGGCGCGCTTTCGCTTGACCGCCGAAGATAGAGAGGACGTGGCGCAGGAGGTTCTCCTGATCTGGCTGCGCAACGGCCGCGAGTCCTCGCCGCAGAATCTCGATGCCTGGCTCACCAAGCTGGCGCACAACCGCTGCGTCGACCTGCTGCGTCGCAAAGGCCGGGCGGAGCGCCTCCTTCGCGCTCTCGTCGAAGCGAGCAAGGCGGGGCGTGAATGGTGCGATCGCCGCGTCCACCCGGAGCGCAAGGCGCTCCTCCACGAGCTCGACGCTCACTTCGACGCGCTCCAAACCCATCAGGCGACGCTCCTGCGCGCCCTCTACCTCGAAGGAAAGTCGGTCAACGAGGCCTGCGAGGAGGCGGGCATCGCGCGCTCGAGCTACACTCGCGCCCACCGCCGCGCCTTGGCCGCCCTCAAGCGCGCGCTCGTCAGTCCGTAGGCTCGCGATCCTCGCAGCTCTCCAGCAGATCGTGTCCGTGCTGCAACCTGGGACAGTCGGTTTTCGTACCTAAGAGGTAAACTGACATGTCCGCCTAGCGGGCACCGCAAAGCTCACGTAACGCATCTGCAACCAGAAGCAAGGAGGAGAGATGAATCGTCGTTACCTCGTCTTGGGCCTGGCGGCCCTTACCGCGACGATCGCGACCGCGGTTTTCGCCGCGCCGCGGCCTCAACCAGCGACGCCGGACACGACCTCCGGCGCCAAGATGTCCACCCAGGAGCCGGCTGGAGTCCAGGCGCTGCTCCATGACATGGACACCAAGGTCAATCCCTGTCAGAACTTCTACAAGTATGCCTGCGGCGGCTGGCTCGCCCACACCAAGCGGCCCGCCGACCAGCCGCGCTGGGCGCGAAGTTTCTCGACCATCAACGAGGAGAACCGCAGGATCGTGCGCAAGATCCTCGTGGACGCCGCCGCCCACCCGAACGCCGATCCCGACCAGGCGAAGATCGGCCATTTCTACGCCGCCTGCATGGACACCAAGGAGATCAACGCCGCCGGCGCCAAGCCGCTCGAGCCATTTCTCGCTCAGATCGACAAGGTGCACAATCTCGACACCCTGTTCGAGACCGCGGCCAAGCTCGACAAGATCGGCGTGCGAACCATCTTCAGCATGTACGTCGAGCCCGACTTCAAGAACCCGCGACAGAACATCGCCCAATTCTCGCAAGGCGGCCTGGGTCTTCCCGACCGCGACTACTATGTGAGCAAGGATCCCAAGAAGAAGGCGATCCTCGAGAAGTACCCCGCCCACATCGCCAAGATGCTCACCCTGATCGGCGAGAACGAGGAAGCGGCCGCGAGGCATGCCAAGGAGATCGTCGCTTTCGAGACCGAGCTCGCCAAGGTATCGAAGCCACGTGCCGACCTCCGCGATCCGAACAAGACCTACCACAAGATCGATCGAGTCGGCTTGGAGAAGCTCTCGCCCGAGCTCCCGTGGAAGGCCTTTTTCGATGCCACCGGCTATCCGCGAATCAAGGACATCAACGTCATCACCCCGGAGTTCTTCACCAAGCTCAACGTGATCCTCGCCGAGACCAATCCAGCGGTCCTACGCGAGTACTTGCGCTGGCACCTAGCGCAGAGCAAGTCGTCGGCGCTCTCCGATCCCTTCGTCGATGCCAGCTTCAACTTCTACGGCAAGCTGATGCGCGGTCAGGAGCAGATCGAGCCACGCTGGAAGCGCTGCGTCGATTACACCAACCGCGCTCTCGGCGAGGCGGTCGGCAAGGTCTACGTCAAGGAGAAGTTCCCCGGCGCGAGCAAGGCGACGGCCGAGGAGATGGTGCATGACATCGAAGCCGCGTTCGAGTCGAACCTGCCGAAGCTCGAGTGGATGGACAACGCCACCCGCAAGAAGGCGGAGGGGAAGGTGGCGGCATTGGCCAACATGATCGGCTATCCGAACAAGTGGCGCGACTACTCGTCCATGAAGATCGATCCGACCGATTTCTTCGCCGACTCGGTCGCCGCGAGCGAGTTCAGCTTCAACCGCCAGGCGAAGAAGATCGGCAACCCGGTCGATCGCAGCGAGTGGTTCATGAACCCGCAGACGGTCAACGCCTACAACGACCCGACCCAGAACGAGATCGTCTTCCCCGCCGGCATCCTGCAGCCGCCGTTCTTCAACAAGGACTTCCCGGCGGCGATGAACTACGGTGGAATCGGCGCCGTGGTGGGCCACGAGCTCACGCACGGCTTCGATGACCAGGGCCGCAAGTTCGACGCCGAGGGGCGCCTGCACGACTGGTGGTCTCCGAGCGTCGCGAAGCAGTTCGAGGCGCGCGCCCAGTGCGTGCGCAATCAGTACTCGAGCTATGAGGTCGAGCCCGGCGTCCATATCAACGGCAAGCTCACCGCTGGTGAGAACATCGCCGACATCGGTGGCTTGAAGGAGTCCTACGTCGCCTTCCAGAAGTATCTGGAGCGGCACGGAGACAAGCGCGAGATTCCGCAGCTCACCAACGACCAGCTCTTCTTCGTCGCCTTCGCCCAGAACTGGTGCTCGCTGGCGACGCCGCAAGTGCTGCGCATGCAGGTGACGGTCGATCCGCACTCGCCGACCGAGTTCCGGGCGATCGGCGCGGTCTCCGACAACCCATTCTTCGCCAAGGCCTTCAACTGCAAGGTCGGCGATCCGATGGTACCGAAGAACCGGTGCTCGATCTGGTAGAGATCAAGCGGTAGTTTTTCGCGGAAGCACGCGACGCCCGGCTCCGGCCGGGCGTCTTTTTTGGGCGGGAGGATTCGCCTTAAGAGACGGTGAGGACGAGCTTCCCGGTCACGTGCCCGCTCTCGCTCAACCGGTGCGCGTCGGCTGCCAGCTCCAGGGAAAAAGTGCGCTCGACGTGGACGCGGAGCTTGCCCTCATCGACGAGCGAAGCGAGCGCCTCGAGCGCCGCATAGTCGGGCTCGACCAGGATCCCGCTGGTGCGGATCTTCCGTTCGGCCGCAGCGGCGGAGAGATCGGGCGAGATCCCTCCGGTCACCGCGATCAAGAGACCGCCGGGCTTGACCGCGGGGAGGATAGCCTTGGGGTTGTCCTTGCCCACGAGATCGAGCGCAGCGTCGACGGCCCCCGTGGTGAGGACGGTCGCGGCAACGTCCACGCTCGTGTAGTCGATGGTTTGATCGGCGCCCAGCGAGCGCAAGAAGTCGTGCTTGGCGGCGCTCGCCGTGGCGACTACGTGGGCGCCGCGAGCCTTGGCGATCTGCACCGCGACGTGCCCGACGCCTCCGGCGGCGGCGGTCACCAGGAGGCGCTGGCCCGGTGCGAGGCGCGCGAGATCGACCAGCGCTTGCCATGCGGTCAAGCCGGCGAGCGGCAGGCCCGCGGCTTCGACATGGGAAAGCGCGGCCGGCTTGCGCGCGAAGTGGCGGGAGGGGGCGGTGACGTACTCGCCGTAGCATCCCGCCTGGCGCGGAAACCAGGGCATGCCGAAAACCTCGTCGCCGGGCGCGAAGCGAGTGACGCCGTAGCCCGCGTCCTCGACCACTCCCGCGACGTCCCATCCCAAGACGAAGGGGGGCTCGCCCAAGAAGGCGCCGCGCGTCCGCGTCTTCCAGTCGACCGGGTTGACTCCGGCGGCGCGCACCTTGACCAGCACCTCGGTGGGAATCGGCTCGGGCCGGGGAGCCTCGGCCAGCTTCAGGACCTCGGGCCCGCCGAGCTCGCGCTGTCGCACCACTCGCATGAGGGGCGGATCCGGAGAGGCGGCGCTCACGACGAGCACCTTCTTTTCGCTGCGATGTCTGCGGAGAATCTGTGGTTCATGGCCCCCATGCTATTTCAAGGGGCCGGATAGACCACAGCCGGACGGGCGTCACCGCCGTCCGGCTGTCGCTCCTTCTTCGGCCGTCCGAGCCTTCCTCCGCTCGGGCGCGCTCCGATCGCTTACTTGTGAAGCATCGCGATCTTCTCGGCGTGCCAGGCCTTGAGCCCCTCGAGCATCACCCAGTAGACCTTGGTCCGCGGGTTGTAGCTGACGCTGTATCGGGTTGGGTAATAGCCGGGCGAGGAGTAGCTCGCCGGCGTCGGCACCGTGGCGCTGTAGTGCCCCTTGGTCTTGAAGAAGGCCATGGTGATCATCGGTTCGGTGAAGATCAGCTTGCCCTGCCAGTAGCCGTAGATCAGGGTGTGGACGAACGGCTTGCCATGGAGCTCGGGCGCGTTCATGGGCACCGCATGGAGACCCATCTCGCTGGTCTGGGTTCCGGGCGGAGTGATGTAACCGGCGGGGACGATCTCTTTCGACGGCTGGGTGACTCCGGTGATGTCCGGGGTCTCTGGGTGCGGATAGTGGATCGCCATCTGCTCTTTCGAGCTGATGGTGTAGAAGTGGAAGTCGAAGTGCGGAACGGTATAGACGTTCTTGGGCACGTGGCCGAGCGGATGCCAGTCGACCAGCACGTGGTTGACCCCCGTCGCCGGCGCATTCTTCGGCAGGGTCAGGGTGTAGTTCCAATCGAGCTCGGGGTCGCTTCCCGGCTTCGCGGGCAGCCCCTCGAGCATCGCCGCGGTGAACTCGACGCCGTAGGCGGTGGGCTGATTCGACGCGTCGGTGACGACGACGGCGCGGATCGTGCCGTTGCCGACGTGTGTAGCGGGGCCTCTGTAGACCTTGGCGTGGCCGGCTACGGCCCCCGCGGCGATGGTGGCGATCGCGATCGCGATCGTGGTGCTCCAGCTCTTGAGCTGCATGACTACTCCCTTCCTCGTTCTGCCGGTTGAACAGCGGGCCCGGGAACGACGCGCAGCGAACGGGGGTCGTGGCGTCGCAGGACGATTCGCGCGAGTCGGCAAGTCTCGCGGGATCTCGCACTGGTGCCGGTCTGCAATTGAGCTTGGGCGAAGCGCTCCAGATCCACCTTTGGGGCAGCGGGCGTGATCTGCATTGCAAGCTTCGTGACGTTCATTTCGGTCTTCGTTATCAGACGTATCACTCACCGGTGGCCCACCATAGAGCCGTGCTGGATAGCGCCGGCGTATTTCGATGGACATAGTGTATACTGTAAGTGCAAGGATGTCTACCCCTCTTCCGCGGATGTGATGTTCGCGCCCCATTCTGCATGATGAAATGAGCGCTAAGAAGAGCAAATCGAGACCCTACCGGAAGCGTAAGCGCGCGCTGTCCGAGGAGGAGACGCGACGACGGATCACCGAAGCCGCGGTCGAGCTACACGGCTCGGTCGGTCCCGCGAGGACGACGGTTACCGAGGTCGCAAAGAGGGCCGGCGTGAGCCGCATGACCGTCTACAATCACTTCCGGTCGGACGCCGAGCTCTTTGCCGCCTGCTCGGGTCATTGGGCGGCGCGCCACCCCTACCCGGACCCCGGCGCTTGGTCCGCCGTCGCCGATCCGGGCGAGCGTTTGCGCCTGGCCTTGACTGAGCTCTACGAGTGGTATTCCCAGGGGCGGGGAATGCTGGAAAACGTTCTCCGCGACGCCGCTATCGTGCCAGTGCTCGCGGACCTCGTGGAAGACTACTGGGGAACCTTGATGACCCAGGTGGTGGAGGCGCTGGCGCGCGGGTGGTCTCCGGGCGCCGAGGAGGACCATGAGCTGCGCGCCGCGCTTCGCGTGGCCGCAGACTTTGCCACGTGGAAAGTGCTGGTCGACGAGGGCGTGAAGGGTGACGAGGCCGTGGCCGTGGCGTCGGCTATGGTTGCCGGAGTAGTGAGGTGAAAGGCCAAGAAAGCGAAAGCCGGACGGCGGTCGCCCGCGCCCGGCTGTCGCTCCTTCCTCGACCGCCCGAGCCCCCTTTGCCTCGGACGCCCTCGAATCTCTTACCCGCGAAGCATCGCAATTTCGTCCGGCTGCCAGGCATCGGGTTCTTCGCTCTAGCGCCGAGGCTCAATTGGACTAGCGCAACCTACTCCTATTGGTATAGCGTTGTCAAGAAGGTTGCCTACAGCTCGCGGGGCCTCCAAGCCCGGGCCCGAGTGCGATCTGGACAGCGGCGAAGTGCTACGCGTATGCTCGCGTGCCACTCGAATCCGAAACCGCAGCCGACAGGAGGTTCACATGTCCGAGAAGGAACAGTTCCTGAAGACCTACGAAGGCGAATGCAAGCGCACGATGAAGGTCTTGCGCGCCTACCCGGCCGACCAGTCCGAGCTCAAGCCCCATGAGAAGCTGCGCACCGCCCGCGATCTCGCCTTCGCATTCGCCACCGAGTCCGGCCTCGGAATCTACGCGCTTCAGGGGAAGATCGGGACGGAGCCCATGGGCGAGTTCCCCGAGGCCCCGGCCTCCTGGGACGAGGTCCTGGCCGCCGTCGAGAAGGGGAACGAG
>JBJKRB010000162.1:0-10018 GCA_046704885.1 Thermoanaerobaculia bacterium
TACGGAACAGCGACTTCCGCCTGCCGTTTTGAAAGCAGGAGGTGGGCGAGAAGGAGGGGACTCGAGAGGACCAGGGCGCGGGTCATCTGGCGGTAGCTGCGCTCGCCCCGCAGGAGCTCCACCCACCAGCGGCAGGCCACCGGGTTCTTGGCGAGTAGGGAGAATGCCAGCCGCGGCGCGCGGTAGAGGAGCGCTCCCAATCGGCCCGCCCAGCGCAGATCGTCCTGGATTTCCAGCGCGACCTGCCGCGAGTAGCCCTCTAGCGGCGTCCCCGCACGAAGATGCTCGCTCATCGCTGCGGCGGCGAGCTCAGCGGTGCGGAACGCATAGTAGATCCCTTCGCCAGTGAATGGATCGGTCACCTCGGCTGCGTCGCCGACGAGAGTCAAGCCCGGGCCATCTGCCTTCAGGCGACGGCCCCCGAAGGGTACGCCATAACCCTTGGTGCGGACTTCGGTGGTGTCACGAAGCCAGGGCGAGTCGCGGTGAAAGCTTTGGTACTCGTTGCGGAGCTCGGGGGCCTTCGCTTGCATCACGTAGCCACCGATCGAGTAGTGGTCGGCCTTTGGAAAGACCCATCCGTAGCCGCGAGGAAAGTCCCGGAAGTCGAAGACCGCATCTTGGGTGAGCTTGGGCTGCCCAAAGCGGACCTCCCCTTCGAAGGCCACCGATCGCCGGCTGGCGCCATTGCTGCCCTCACCGTCGACCGTCCGTCGGACAACGCTCTTGACTCCGTCAGCACCCACTACACCGCGAGCAGTGAAGCGTCCTTGGGTGGTCGTCAGCCGCCAATTGCCGCTCTCGCGTGCGAGGTCTTGTACCCGGCACTGGGTCAGCGCGCTTACTCCCGGGAGCGTCGCCACCGCTTCGAAGTGCTTCTGGTCGAACGATTCGCGGTGCACCATTCCCCCGACGGGCTGGGAGGCTCGCACGTGAAGGTCGAGATCCGGTCCGAAGGAGATATGGGCGCCATACATCCAGCATTCGACGAGGCCACTGAGCATTGGCGAGAAGTAGGGAAGAGCCTTGGCCGTCACCCCGCCAGCGCACGGCTTCCAGCGCGGGTGCTCGAGCGCCTCGGCGAGTAGAACCGTGAATCCGCGCTCCGCCAGCCGCCGCGCCGCATGGCACCCCGCCGGCCCCCCACCGATCACGGCAAAGTCGAACATTTCATCAGGCATCGCCTGAGGAGAATTCTACCGAAGCAGGCGCCGACCTGGCCTAGCTGTCACTCCGGCGCACTCGAGCGTCGACGCTTTAGAACCCGATTACGCCTCAGCCGAGCGAGTGCACTAGATAAGCCAGGAAGTCCTGGCGCCAGGCCGACAGGGCGGCGTGCTGGCTGGGGAAGAGGGCGATCAGGCGCAGTTCCTCGCCCGATGCTGGTGGGAGGAAGGCACCGAGCTCCCGGTCTTCCTCATCGAGGACCGCAATCACCCTCTGGCGGCCTTGTGGTCCGCCGACGCGAGCTTCGAGCCGCTGCCAGAGTCCGTCGCTAGGGAGGACGCCCGCGAAAGCCGTCAGCGAGAGCTCGCTTCCCCGAATTTTAACCACGAGCAGGGTTCGGGCCCCCACCAGCTCAACGCTCTTCTCGAGGATCGCAACGAGCTCTCGATGCCGATCGTCGGGTGAGAGGTGCTCGATCTCGCGAACCAGCTGCAAGGCGCGGACCGTATCCGATTTCGCTTCCTGTGAGTGCCAGGTCCCGGTATCCGGGGTCTTTCCGGTTCGCTCTTCGAGCTTCGCGGAGGAATCGATCGGGAGAGCTACCTCGAGGTCCGAGGTGGAAACCTCCTCGAGGGCAAGCCGGGCGCGGCCGAGCTCCACCATGAGTCCCGGGCGGAGCTCGATTGAAGCGAGGCGCTCGCCATCGACGCGCAAGCCGTTCTTGGAGTCGAGGTCGACGAGGTGGATCGATCCTTCGATGCCCGTTTCGAGTCGAGCATGATGGCGAGAGATTCCGGGAAACGGGACGACGAGATCGTTGTCAGGACCCGCTCCCATCATGTAGATGCCTGGAGGAATGGCGAAATAGCGAGTGTCGTTTTCGTGCGTGATGGTCAATCTGTGCATGACCAGATCTCGCGGACTCGTTTAATGCGATCTCAGTAGAGTATCGCGCCAGCGGGAGCGGATCTCTCTGCCGGCGCGAACTATCGCTGGATTCCCGGCGAGTTTGGCGATTTCGATCATGCGCCGGGCGATGAGATCGGCTTGCGCCCGGATCCCCATGATCGTATGGCGCTGAGTGTCGGCTTGCCTGACCGCTAGCTTAATGATTTGCAGGGCCTGCTGGATCTTGCCCTGGTGCGCCAAGACCTCGGCTTTGAGGGATAGAAGCAGGGGAACCGTTTCCGTCGAACGGTGAATCTCACGATCGATCTCGGGGAGAAGCACATCTGGCTTGGTCCCCCAGGAGCGACGGAACTCGAGCTCCCAGTATCTGGGGAGATCGGTGTCGGTTGCCGAGAGCGGCCTCCCCAAGGCGTCGGCGAGGTCCCGCGGGCCGATTCCCAGACGCCAGCGAACGAATTGCCGGAATGCGACAGAATCGACGCTCTGCTCTGGGAAGGCCGTCGCCGCTTGCCGGGCCGCGCGCTCGGCGGCGACCGCTCGCCCTAGCGACCAAAGGGAGAGGAGCTCGCCGTTGATGAATTCTCTGGGTTGACGACCGTAGAGGGGCGCGAGCCGCATGCCGAGACCGCGGCGAAACCAGCTGAGCGCGAGATCGGGGCGTCCACTGAGAAAGAAGGCCTTGCCCGCGTCGTAGGCGAGATTGTTGTCGTTGCTTGTTTTCCACAGGGCGAGGAATTGGGTTTGAGCGGCATGGGACTCGTGGTTCTCGGTGAGAGCGATCCCCCGTCTTCGTTTGGCCCATTGCGTGAGTAGGGTGTCTCCCGCATGGCGCGCCAGCGACGCGGCGTGTGCCAGCCGCTGAATCGCGATGGGGATCTCGTGGGAGGCCTCCGCGGTGGTCGCGGCTCGCAGCTCTGCATACGCTCGGCGGCGCAGAGCGAGCCGCTGCGTGGCTGGAAGGCCGCTCCGGTCGGTTGTGATGAAGCCATCGTAGCCGACGTCGAGCTCTGAGCCGTCGGCCGGTGAGAACAGGCGGATCAAGCGCGCGGTGGAGTCGATTCGTGTGTAGTGTGGCGCGAGAGCGCCGGGATTGAACTTGCTCGGGATCAGGACATACCAGAGCAGGTTTCGCGTACCTTGAGAGGTGCGCAGGTGGTCAGGAGTCGAGGCCGCGTCGCGCAGCGGGCTCGGGCCTGGACGATTGACGGGCGGCACGAGGCGGATGGCCGCGAGGCCGCTGTTCCAGCCCATGAGGTTATTGATCCCTCGGAAGATCAGCTCCTTGTGTCCGTCACCGTCGATGTCCGCGGCGGCGGCGAATGCGTGGTGTCCGGAGGCCACGAAGACAACCCGGGCGCGGCCAATCCTGGGTTCATAGAGAACTGTGAAAGAGGGCCACAGAGGAACCTGGTCGAACGTGGCGATGAGCTCGTCGCCGCCATCGCCATCGAGATCACGGGCGAGGATGCGATATCCGTATGATCTGCCGAATCCGGCAAACAGAGTTGCCGCCGTGGGGAGCCTGACCAGGCGGAGCAAACCACCGGATTGAGGATCGAAGATGCACAAATTGCGGCTCCGGTCGAGGGTGTGCAACGGTGGAGGGCCGCAGCTTGCGGCCAAGCTCAAAGGCGCGCCGGGCAAGGCGCGAAAGGTGGTGGGGGGAGCCTCGATTCCATCGAGCCGCCAGAGGATCGTTCCGTCCTTCGCGACTCCGCGGTAGGAGTAGGCGCTGCTTTGGGTCACGTGGGAGAACGCTCGACTGCGATTCGACGCCACGACTCTCTCTGTAAGTCCCCACGCCAAGAGGCTGAGGAGGAGGAGAAGGACCAGGGCAGAGCGGATGGCCAGCCTCGGACGATGGCGGAAGAGTGGCTGTCGTCTCTCGTCGAGGTCGTGCAGGGCCGCGGAGGCGCTTCGGTATCGTTTTCCGGGCTCCCGCTCGAGAAGCCGGTGAACAATGCGTGCCAGCCAGGCAGGTACTCCGGAGCGAACCCGGGTGAGCTCGCGCGGGCGGGTGGAAAGACGAGAGAGAGCTGTCGCGACGCTGTCCCCTGAAGAAAATGGAGGCCGGCCGGCCAACGCCTCGTAGAGAACGACGCCGAGGGCAAAGAGATCGGAGCTTGGAGTCGCGTCATCGCCGCGCAATTGCTCGGGAGCGAGGTACTCGAGAGTCCCCAGAATCTCATCCGCTTCGGTAGCTATGGTCTCCCCGCTCTCGAGACGATGGATGAGGCCGAGGTCTCCGAGCTTCGCATGCCCCGATAACGGTAGGAGAATGTTGGACGGCTTGACGTCGCGATGAACGATGCCGGCTTCGTGAAGCGCGCGCAAGGCGTGCAGCATCGAGCGGCCGATCGAAACGGCTAGCTCGATAGGGAGGGAACCAGCGCGGTCGAGGGCCTGAGCGAGGGTCTCGCCTTCCACGAACTCCATCGCGAGATAGGCGATGTCTCCATCGCGGCCGAAGTCATAGATGCGGACCAGACTTCTCTCGGAGACCTGACGTGCGACGGCGGCTTCTCGCTTGAGGCGGGCGAGAGCCGCGCTATCCACGAGGTCCGGATGGAGAACCTTTAGAGCCACGTCGCGGGCGAGCTCACGATCACGGGCGAGATAGACGGTGGCAAAGCCGCCGCGACCAAGCACCTGCATGACTTCATAGCGACGATCGATTACGGCTCCCGGCGGCAGGACCTTTCGCGCCTCACCGTTCCCGGAGGGCGATGCGCCTTCGACTCCGCTTGGGGTGTGGTTCATCGAGGCGGTGCCCCCCGCGAAGGTCTCTTCGGGTGACCCTCGATGGTTCGCGTTTGAAGGCTCCGCCAACCTGTTAGCAGCTTTTCGCGCCAGCGCGAGAGGGTTTTCTCCCCAAGGCGCTCGAGAGTCGGCCGGTGCGCGCGCTTGGCGATCTCGACCAGCCGCCGAAGGGGGAGATCTTCGAAAGCGCGAAGGATCATGACCTTGTGGCGTTGCGCCGCGACCCCCTCGACAGCTCGTTGGGCCGCGGCGAGGGCGGCCGCGAGCTTGTCTTCGTGCTCCAATACTTCCGCCTTGAGCGAGAGCAGCAGAGGCAAGGTCTCGGTCGAGCGGTGAAGCTCTCGCTCGATATCAGGCATGAGAGCGCCTGGCTCGATTCCCCACGACCAACGGAACTCGAGGTTCAGGTAGCGCACCAGATCGGTTACGCCCGGGCCCAGGTCGCCTCCGTAGATCGCCGCGAGGTCTCGTGGCGTCTCTCCCTCACGCCAGCGCAAGAATTCCTGGATCGCCGAGAAATCGAGAGATCCCTTGGGATAGGCGTTGGAGGCGCGCTGAATCTCTAGCAATGCGGCTTGGGTTCGGCCCAGAGTGTAGAGGCAGAAGAACTCCCCGTCGATGAACTCCCGAGGCTGACGGCCGTGGGAAGGGTTGATTCGTGGGCCGAGACCCCGCCGAAACCATGAGAGCGCAAGCTCAGGGCGCCCGTTGAGGTAGAAGCTCTTGCCCGCATCGTAGGCGAGGTTGTTGTCCGAGCTTCCATCCCAGAGGCGCTCGAAGAGAGTCTGCGCGGTGGAGAAGCGGTGCGCCTCGACCAAGGCGACGCCGCGGCGCCGGGCGGCCCACTGAGCGAGCAGGGTATCCGCGGATCTCGCGGCCAGATCGTGGGCTCGCTGCGCCTCTCGCGCGGCCGCGCGGAAGTGTCCGCTCTGCTCGGAAGTGGTGGCCTCTCGAAGGCTGGCGTACGCTTCCGCGCGCAGCTTGCGTCGCTCTGCGGCCGGCAGATTGCTTCGGTCGCTGGCGAGAAAGCCGTCGTAGGTTATGGCGAGCTCGCTCCCGTCATCTGGCGCGCGCAAGAGAATGAGTCTCTTGCTGGGTTCGAGTTGAATATAGTGACTCGCGTCCCAGGCTACGCCGAACTTGCTCGGAAGCAGGACGTACCAAAGCAGATTGCGGGTCCCGCCTCGAGTGCGCAGGTGGTCGGGAGTGCAAGCCGCGTCGGCAAGCGGAGCGTTGCCCGCCTGGTCCACCGGCGGATCGACGCGCACTGCCGCCAAGCCGTGGTTCCACCCCATGAGGTTGTTGATTCCGACGAAGAGAAGATCCCGATGTCCGCTCCCATCGAGATCGGCGGATCCTACGAAGTAGTGATGCCCGGAGGCGACGAAGACAATTCGAGAGCGGCCGATCCGGGGTTCGTAGAGCACGGTATAGGAGGGCCAGTAGGGAAGCTCCAGAGATGTTACGAGGAGCTCGTCGCCACCGTCTCCGTCGAGGTCCTGGGCGACGACGCGGCTGGCGTAGGTCCGGCTGAATCCAGGGAAGAGACGCGCCGCCGTTGGTAGGCGGAGCACCGAATCGAGGCCGCCGGATTGAGCGTCGAAGACACACAATCGGCGGCTTCGCGCGAAGCTGTGCGTCGGTGGCGGTCCACAGGTCGCCGCCAAGCGCGCCGGGCCGAGCTGGCTGGCTCGAAACGGGACCGGCTGTGATTCGAACCCCGCCGAGCTCCACAGGACCGTGCCGTTGGCGGCGATCCCGGCGAAGGATCCGGGTCCTCGGCTTGCCACGTGGCTAAACGGCGAGCGGACCTGGCTGCTGCGGGCCTCCCTGGACGCCCGCCATCCGACCACGGTAAGGAGCAGAAGGGAGATGAGTGCAGCCCGCAGGGCCAGGCGGGGGCGGTGATGGAAGAGCGGACGCGGCCGGCGTTCGAGGTCGAGAAGAGCGACGGCCGCGCTAGGGTAGCGCTTGCGCGGATCCTTCTCGAGAAGTCGATGTACGACGTGAGCCAACCAAGGGGGAACGCCCGGTTGAAGACGGCGGATCTCCTTTGGCTTGGCGCGAAGGCGGGTGAATGCGGACTGGACGCCCGTGCCGGAGGGGAATGGAGGTGTCCCGGCTAGGGTTTCGTAGAGGACGGCGCCGAGCGAATAGAGATCGCTCGCGGGTGTCGCTTCCTCTCCACGCAGCAACTCGGGGGCCAGGTAGTCGATCGTCCCGAGGATCGCATTGGCTTCCGTGGCAACGCTCTCTCCTCCCTCCAGCCGCCGCAAGACTCCGAGGTCGGCGAGCTTTGCTTGACCCGATACCGGCAGAAGGATGTTCGATGGTTTGACGTCCCGATGCACGAGCCCCCGTTGATGAAGTGCCAGGAGCGCACGCAGTACCGAACGCGCCGTGCTGACGGCGCCCTCGGTGGCCAGCGGTCCAGCCGCGAGGGCTTCGGCCAGATTCCTCCCGTCGACCAGCTCCATCGCCAGGTAGGCGATCCCTTCGCTTCGTCCGAAGTCGTAGATGTGGATCAGGCCCTCGTCGCGAACCTCTCGCGCCACCGCGGCCTCGCGCTTGAGCCGAGCGAGAGCCGAGCTATCGAGGAGGTCTTCGTGAAGGACCTTGAGAGCAACGTCACGATTGAGCTCTCGATCGTGGGCGAGGTAGACGGTGGCAAAGCCACCGCGACCCAGGGCCCGGCTGATCTCGTAGCGATGGTCGACGATCGTGCCGACGGGGAGATCCGAGTCTCTTAGCCGCTCTTCGCTACTGGCCCCTGGCTCGGGTCGTCCATTTTCGGAGCTCACCGCTACAGTGCCTTTTGCGATTCCTTGTTTCCCTAGCCGTGGAGCTGCGCGCTGGGGCCGCCGATCTTCTCTTGTCGTCGACGGATGAGGTCGAGGTGCGCCCTGATCGCTACGCTCTTTGGAGCGAGATCGCGAGCCAGAGTGATGCTCTTGGAAATGAGTGTCTCGGCCTGGGCGCGATCCCCGAGGCTCGCCGTGACCATCGCGTCGAGGGAGAGAAACAGAGGCTCAAGCTCGGACCCCGGTGCCTCTTGCTCCTTGATTTGGCGCAGGAGGTCCGCGGGCGCCGCGGCGCCACGCTGCCACTCGAGCTCGAGCTCCCAGTAGCGGGCCAGCGGGGAGTTGTAGGTGGATCGCCCGAGGGTGCGGCCCGGAGTTGGCCGCCCCTGGCGCCAATCGATATAGGAAAGGAGGGTGGTGGCGGCGCTCTGAAGATCCGGACGGGCCGATAATCCGGGCAGGATGGACCGCGCGCCCCCGAGGTCGCCCCGTGTCTGGTACGCGAAGGTTAGGTGGGCGACGAGCGCGAAGGCCTCACTTCCTTCTTGGTCAAGTCCGGTGACTTCGAGCCCGCGTTGGTACCAGGCCAACGCGCGTCCCACCTCACCGTTCAGGAGGTAGCTGTCTCCCGCGAACCGTGCGGTCTTGGCACGGTAGACGTGAAGGTGCCAACTCTTCCCGAACTCGCGCTCGGCTTCGTCTGTACGGTGCATGGTAACGAGGAGCGCTCCTTCGTGGCGATCGATCCACGCGGCGAGCGTCGCCTGATGGGCGGTGCTCGCGGCCGCGGCCGCTCTCGTCATCGTCTCGAGCGCCAGGGGCAGCGCGTCGCGGTCGATGGCGCGCCGCGCTTTCCTCATCAATCGGTAGGCCTCGCGCCGTGCGGCGGCCCTCATCTGCTCGTTTTCTACCGCTGCTCCCTGCGGCGAGAAACCGTAGCGGTCGAGCTCGATCTTGGCTCCATTCCTGCCCACCAAGGTTACGCCGCTCCCCGACGGCACCAGGCGCAACTGATCGAGCGAGGTCAATGCCGGGCTCTGGCCGAGGAGCGTGAACCAGAGCAGGCTGCTCGAATCCGGTACCTGCCAGGCCTGCTCGGGTGTCACCGCGATGCTTCCCTGCCAGCTCTTGCCAGCCCCTTGGTCGATTCCGGGGCTCAAGCGCACCGCGGAGATTGCCGGCGTTTCGTCGAACGGGGAGGAATGGGTGAGAAAGATGAGCTCGCGGACGCCGTCTCCGTCAATGTCCGTTTCGCCGACGAATCGCCCTGGCTGGTTCGAGACGAAGACCGTTCGCGTCCGGCTGATCCGTGGTTCGATCAGCACCGTGTAGGAGAAAGGTTTGGCTCGGTGAAAGAAGGTGGCGAGTACCTCCGAGACTCCATCGCCGTCGAGATCCATGGCGCGTACCGAGGCGTTCCACGGACCTTCCGCGAGCTGCGGCAATCCCCCTGCCGTTGCGGGAAGGACCATGCTTTGTGTGATCGCTCCGTCGCGGGGGTCGAGCACGGTCAGCCGCGGCGGCCGCCGTCCGCCAACGGGTAGGCCGGACCGCAAGATGCCCACCAGCTCGGTCGGAGCGCCGGCGGAGATCACGGCCGGAACGAAACGGGACGCTGCGCCATCCCTCCGCCAAGCGACTCGGCCTCTGGTATCGCGGGCGATGAGCTCGCCCGACGGAAGTCGTTCGACGGTGACCGCCGGGGCCTTGTGGAGCTCGGAGTGGCCGAAGCCGGTGAGGGCGACGAGGGCGGCGAGCGCGACGAGGCTGCAGACCATTGCAACGGCGAGATGCGCCTTGAAGCGCCGATGCTTGATTGGCACCGGGGTTGCCCTCTCGCCAGCGATATCTGCTAGCACTGCCTCGGCCGACTCGTAGCGGTCCTCGGGGCGGGCGGCGATCAGGCGGTTGACGATGTGCCGCAGCCACGGCGGGATGTTTTTGCGATTTCTGCGGATGTCGACCGGTGGCTCGGTGAGGCGGGCGACGATCGAGCCGATCGTGGAGCGACCCGGGTAGGGACGTTTGCCGGTCAAGAGCTCGAAGAAGATCAGACCCGCCGAGTATAGATCGGAGCGTTCGTCGACCTCGTCGCCCAGAGCCTGTTCGGGAGAGAGGTAAGCGAGCGTCCCGACGACTCTGGCGCCACGCGTGGCTCGGGTGACCGTTGGATCCTGAAGTCGCGCAAAGTCGAAATCGGCGATCTTCGGGTGTCCGGCCGGATCGATGAGTATATTGGCCGGTTTGAGGTCGCGGTGGAGAATCCCCTGACGGTGAAGGTCGGCAAGGCCGGTGAAGATCTCCCTCGCCATTTCCACGGCGTCAGAGATGGGGAGAGGCTCTTGGCGCAGGAGGTCGGCGAGGGTGCCGCCCTCGAGCAC
>JBJKRB010000163.1:0-18287 GCA_046704885.1 Thermoanaerobaculia bacterium
ATCCTTCGACCTCGTGGTGGTCGACAACGGCTCGACCGACGGCTCGGAGCAAGCCGTGCGCGAGAGGTTCCCCGCCGTGACCGTGGTCCGCACTGAGGAGAACCTGGGTCCGGCCGGTGGATTGAACCTGGGCATTCGCTGGGCGCTCGAGCGCGACTACGATTTTCTCCTGCTCTTGAACAACGACATCGAGGTCGAGGCCACCATGCTCTCCGAGCTGGTCGCGGCGGCCGAACGTCATCCGAATGCGGCCTGCATCGGCCCCAAGATCTACTACCACGGGGATCGCCGCCGCATCTGGTCGGCGGGCGGGATCATCCGCTTCAAGGAGTCGGTCACGCGCGAACGCGGCCAGGGATCTGTCGATCACGGCCAGTTCGAGCGCGAGCAGCAGGTCGACTACGTCAACGGCTGCGCCATGCTGATCCCGAAGCGCGCCTTCGCGCTCGCCGGGCTCTGGGACCCGGTCTTCTTCCTCTCGGTCGAGGACGCCGACTGGTGCACCCGCGCCAAGCAGCACGGCCTCTTCTGTTATTTCGCGCCGCGCGCGATCGTCTACCACATGGTCTCCTTCACTACCGGCGACTACCGCGCCGGACGTACCTTCCACACGGGGAGAAGCACCGCGGTCTACGTCCGTCGCTACGCAACCCCATTCCAGTGGCTCACCTACCTGTTCTTCTCCCTGGCGGCCTTTCCGGTGGCCTACCTGCGCGAGCTCAAGCGAGGAAACCAGAAAGCGGCCGTCGCCAAGCTCAAGGGGATGTGGAAGGGGTTGCGCATGCCACTCCCCCCACCACCCCAGGCGCCTGAAACGCCGCCGTCTGCAACTTCGGACTAGTTGGATCGAGGCGAAATCACCGGCTCAGCCGGAGGGAGGACGCGACTGTCGGAGGGGACGTCGCGAGTCAGAACGACGTTGGCGCCGATAAAGCAGCGATCGCCGACCTGGACGGCGCCGATGATCTTGGCGCCAGCACCGACGAAGACATCGTCCCCGATCACTGGCATCTCGGCGAGCCGCGCCCGGCTGGGAGAGCCGATCGTCACCTGGTGCAGGAGAAACGCATTGCTCCCGAGACGGGCGCCACCGCCGATGACCAGGGCCTGACCGTGGCTGACGTAGAGCCCCGGACCGATGTCGGCCTGCGGCGAAATCTCGGCCCCGGTCAAGAAGACCGCGAAGCGGGTGATCGCCGGACCGAGGAAGGGGATCCGCCGCACCCGGAACCAGCGCGCGAGGCGGTAGAGAAGAACCGCCTGGAAGCCGTTTTCGAAGAGAAGACCGTCGACCAGGGCCCGGGCCCTGGAGCACTCCTTGATCCGAGCGAGGTGAGCAAGGTCCTGTCCGAGATTCGTCGCCATCGTGAAACCGGATCCCTCACGCCTCGCGCAGAAGCTCCGCCTCGAGAAGAGCATCGGCGGCCGCGCGGACCATGGCGAAGGGTAGCGCCGCCCGTCGAGCGATCTCGAGAAGGTCGCGCTCGCCGTCCGAGAGGTTCAGCACCCAGAGCATGGCGAGCTCGCGCTCCCGTCCCTTGTCGTCGCCGCCGATCATGCGATACAGACCGCGCCGGCCGAGCTGCGGCTCGCACTTGGGGTTGAGGTTGACGTAGTGCCCATTGCCTTCGAGGACGGCCACAACTTCCAGATAGCGCGCCAGCGACTCACCGACCGACCGGGGCTTGACGAAGTCGAGGTCGTCGGCCGAGCTGTGGTACTCGGGATAGCGGCCCCACGGAGTGCGGGTGAGCGAGCCGACGGCGAGGTCGAAGCCGGGCGAGCAGTACTGGCGCTCGTCGTAGCCGAAGGGTACGAAGTCCTGGATCTCGTACGCCTCGCCGCTCGTCGCCAGGACATGCTCGACCGCGCGGTCGATCTCCCGGTCACCGTGCCGGGTTCGCTTGTAGGTGAACGTGCCACCGTCACCGAGATTTGCGGCCACCAACCCGTGACGAATCTTCCATGCGTGTTCCTCGTTAAGGGCCAACCAGGTAATCGAACCGATGGTCCCGGGAATGAAGAGGAAGCGGTAGGTGTAGCTGCGGGACGCCTCGGCCAGGAGCCGGGCGAGATACGCTGCCACCACCATCCCCGACAAGTTGTCGTTGCACAGGGACGGGTGACAGACGTGGGTGGAGATCAGCACCTCCTCCTCGCTCGCCCCGGCCAAGACCAGCTCGCCGTACGTGAGGCTCCCATCTTCGAGCGACGTGTCGACCACCACCTCATAATCGCCCGGCTCGAGCTTCTCGACCACGCGATGCGGCAGGCAGAAACCCCAGGTCTCCCGGTAGTAGCTCGTGCGATACGGAATCCACTCCGGATGCTCCGGCAGGCTATGCAAGTGCTCCGAGAGCTCGGCGAGCGGCATGGTCCGGTGGACCGGGGTGCTGTAGCCGACGAGATGAAGATTCGACTCGCGAAAGTCGCCGAGGGTCGAGCCGTCGGGGGCGCGGATATACGCGCCCCGCGGGTTCCACTCCTTGGGAACCTTCCAGTCGAAGACCTCGGTACCGCTCGGAACCTCGTGCACCTCGATCGGTGCGACCTCCTGGAGAATGCCGAGCGTTTCCCTCACCCCGTCGCCGGTAATGCTGCGGCAGATCGGATAGAGGCGGCCCATGAGCTCGTGCATCTCGCGGCCGATCGCCTCGCTATCGCTGATCGTTGGAAGCTCGCTCCGTGCCATTCCCTCGATTCCTCAAACGGTGAATCCAGGAAAGCTCGCGTCGCGCTCCGAGATGACCTCGGGGTGTTGCGGCCAGGGAATCGCGAAAACGGGATCGTTCCAGCGCACGCCGCGGGCGGATTCGGCCTGGTAGGCAACGCTCATCTGGTAGAAGACCTCGGTCTCGGGCTCGAGGGTCAGAAAGCCGTGGGCGAAGCCCGGCGGGGCATAGATCATGGTGTGATTCTGCCAGCTGAGCTCGATCGCGAAATAGCGCTTGAAGGTCGGCGACTCGCGGCGGAGATCGATCACGACGTCGTAAATCGCGCCGCGCGTACAGCGCACCAGCTTGGCCTCGGCATGCGGCGCGGCCTGATAGTGCATGCCCCGCAGGGTGAGCTTGCGCGGACTGTACGAGACGTTGCACTGCGCGACTGTCGGGTCCAAGCCTTGGTCCGCGAACTCCTCGCGGCAGAAGGCCCGGGCGAAGAATCCGCGCTCGTCCCGGTGGGGGTCGAGCTCGATGAGCATGGAGCCGGCGAGCGGCGTCGGAGAGAAGTTCACGCCAAGACCTCGACCTCGGGGATCGCGACCACGAACTTGCCGCCCCAGGAACGAACCGCGGCCATCTGCTCCAGGATTTCCTCCTTCAGGTTCCACGGCAGGATGAGGACGTAGTCCGGGCGCTCGGCGAGGATCCTGTCCGGAGAGGCGATGGGGATCCGCGTACCGGGGAGATAGAGCCCCTGCTTGTGCGGGCTCCGATCCACGGTGAAGTCGATGAAGTCCGAACGGACGCCGCAGTAGTTGAGCAGGGTGTTGCCCTTGGCCGGGGCGCCGTAGGCGGCGATCGTCCGCCCTTCCTCCTTGGCGTCAATGAGAAAGCGCAAGAGCTTGCGCTTGGTCTCGCGAACGAGCTCCCCGAAACCGTCATACGTCTCGATCCGGTCCAAGCCCCGCTCCCGCTCACGCTCCACGAGCATCACCACCCGTTCGCCGGTGGGGCGCGAAAAGCCTTCGTGCTGAGCGTAGATGCGGAGCGATCCGCCGTGCGTCGGGAGCTCCTCGACGTCGAAGAGTGAAAGCCCGTGGTGAGCGAAGACCCGGCGCACCGTAGCGAACGAGAAGTAGGAGAAGTGCTCGTGGTAGATGGTGTCGAACTGCCGTTCTTCCATGAGGCGCAGGAGGTGAGGAAATTCCATGGTCAAGACGCCGTCGGGAGCAAGCAAGATCCGCAAGCCTTCGACGAAGTCATTGAGGTCGGGAACGTGGGCAAGAACGTTGTTGCCCAAGAGGAGGTCCGCTTTGCGTCCCTCCCCCGCTAGGCGCTCCGCGGTCTGCGCGCCAAAGAACTCGACGAGGGTGGGGATCCCAGCGGCCTCCGCGGCCTCCGCGACATTGCGTGCCGGATCGATTCCGAGCACTGGAACGCCACGCTCCTTGAAGTAGCGCAGGAGGTAGCCGTCGTTGCTCGCGATCTCGACCACCCGGTGTCGCGAACCCAGACCGAACCGTTCGACCATCGCCTCGACATAGGCTTCCGCGTGGCGCAACCAGCTCTCGGAGTAGGAAGAAAAGTAGGCGTAATCCGCGAAGATCTCTTCCGGCGTCTGGATCTCGGGCAACTGCACCAGGAGGCAACGTTCGCAGACACGCACGTGCAGCGGGTAGAAGGACTCCGGCGAGTCGAGCGCCTCGGACCTCAGGTAGGAATTGGCGAGAGGAGACGTCCCCAGATCCACGAAGGTGCGGGTCAGCGGATCAGCGCAGAAGCGACACGTCAAGGCGGTCATTGTCGGCTCGCGGGCTGCTCGAAAATCGTCGTTTCGGATGCGCTACGGACCGTTCGCGATCTTAGCATGGCGTTCCCGGCGATGATCCCGCGGCGAGCGGCGAGCTTCCGCTCCGTTGAGAGCTCACGGAGCGGCGTGTAAAATTTGCACCACATGGAGTCATCTCCTAACGTCGACGGGGACGGCCAATGACCCACGATGGCGCTCCCGCGTACTCGCTCGTCATTCCGCTCTTCAACGAGGCGGAGAGCCTTCCTCTCCTGGTCGACGAGATTCTCGCCGCCCTCGACCCGAGAGACCAACCGTTCGAGGTTCTCCTGGTCGACGATGGAAGCACGGATGCCAGCTTGGAGATCGCCACCGAGCTGGCCGCGCGCAGCCCTTATCTGCGAGTCGTTCATCTCGACCAGCGCAGCGGACAGTCCGCCGCGCTCGTCGCCGGTTTCCGCAAGGCGGCGAGCGAAGTGATCGTCACCCTCGACGCCGACCTGCAGAACGATCCGGCGGACATTCCCCGTCTCCTGGAGGAGCTCGCCTCGGGATGGGACGTGGTCTGCGGCGTGCGCCAGAACCGGCGCGACCCTTGGAGCCGACGCGTCGCCTCCCGCATCGCCAACAGCGTGCGCAATCGTCTGACTCACGATTCCGTCACCGACGTCGGTTGCTCCCTGCGCGTCATGCGCGCCCCCTTGCTCGCGCATCTTCCCGAGTTCAAGGGCATGCACCGCTTTCTCCCCACCCTGCTCAAGATGGCGGGCGCCAGGATTACCGAGATTCCGGTGGCTCATCGTCCCCGCCGCTTGGGAAAGGGCAAGTACGGCATTAACAACCGGCTGTGGCGAGGGATCGCGGACTTGATGGCGGTGCGCTGGCTGCAGCGGCGATGGATCGGCGACCTCCCGGGCGAGGAGATCGCCCCTTCGCGAGATCGCGAGAGCTGAGCGCGAGTGGCGCGGTTGGACGATGTGCGCCTACGTCTTCTGTTCCGCCGGAAGCTGCCAGGTACGATCGTCCTCGTCGAAGGCCGGGAGCTCGACCTCTTCGCCCCGATTGCTCTTGAGCTGAAACTCCCACAGGCGCGCGTATTTGAGAAAAGTTCCGTAACATTGCATGGCGCACACCACGAGCCCGTGCATGCCGTCGAGGAAGCCGGCCTGGAGCACGAACATGCGCAGGAAGCGCCAGACCGGACGGAAGAACACCTCGGCGATGCCGGCCTTGCGGCCATCACGAAATGCCTGCGCCGCGCCCCAGAGAGCGTAGTTCTCGAGCTTCACCAGGTATTGATCGAGCGAGCGACAGGTGTAGTGGACAAAGGGATTCTTGAGGATCGGAGTGGCCCCTTCGATCTCCAGATCGGCATGCACCCTGCGATTGGGATAGCGCCCGAAGTGGCGATCGAAGAGGCGAATGACCTTGTCGGTCGACCAGCCGGAGTGGCGGATGACCTTGTCGAGAAAGACGTTCTGGCGACGGATCGCGTAGCCACGATTGAGCGGGCCTGCAGCGAGGAGCGCGAGGATCTCGCGGGCGAGGGGCTCGGGGACCCGTTCGTCGGCGTCGATGATCAGGATCCAGTCGTTCGACACCTTGTCGATCGACCAGTTCTTCTGGGCGGCGGAGCCGTAATACTCGCGCTCGAGAACGGTGACGCCGCGGGCCCGCGCGAGCTCGACCGTACGATCCGTCGAGTAGGAGTCGACGAGAAGGATCTCATCCGCCCACGCGACCGACGCAATGCAGTCCTCGACGTTGATCTCTTCGTTGTAGGTCGTGATGATGACCGACACCGGCAGTCGCCCGGGGACCGCCGCCAGCTCCTCGAGGGTCAGCTTCTTCTTACGTGCCATCGGCGATCAGCAGGCGCTCGATAGAGCGCGCTTTCCCCGTTTTCTCGTCGATGTCGAGAACGACCCCGGCCAAACGTACGTCGCGCTTGGCCACTTCAAACGAGCTCGGGGTCTGGAGTAGAAATCGCTGCAGCACCCGGTCCGCGCGCATGCCGATCACCGACTCGTACGGGCCGGTCATCCCGACATCCGTCAACAGCGCGGTCCCACCGGCGAGAATGCGTTCGTCGGCCGTGGGCACGTGGGTGTGAGTGCCAAGTACGGCGCTCACCCGGCCGTCCAAGTAGAAAGCCAATGCCTGCTTCTCGCTGGTGGCCTCGGCGTGGAAGTCCACGATCACCACCTTGGAGCGCTCACCGATCTTCTCAATCACCCGATCCGCCGCGGTGAACGGCGAGGGCAGGGCCTTCATGAATACCTGTCCCTCGAGATTGACGACCGCAACCGGGATTCCGGCGCTCGTCTCGCCCACGAACACGCCATGACCGGGATTCCCATCCGGGTAGTTCTCCGGGCGCAAGAGGCGCGGCTCGCGGTCGAGCAGGTCCACCCCTTCACGCTTGTCCCAGATGTGATTCCCGGTGGTGAAGCAGTCGATGGGCAGACGCTGGAGCTCGCTCCACAGCTCCGGCGTGACGCCAAAGCCTCCGGCCGCGTTCTCGATGTTGACGATCACGAAGTCGGCGCGGTGCCGATCGATGAGCTCCGGCAGAAGGCGCTCGAGGATTCGCCTCCCCGGCTTTCCCACCACGTCTCCGACGAAAAGGACGTTCACCGTGCGTACTCTACCGATCGCGTCTCGCGAATCACCGTGACCTTGATCTGCCCCGGATAGGTGAGGTCGCTCTGGATCTTCTTGGCGATGTCCTTCGACAACCAGAGCGCCTCCTCGTCCGACAGCCGTTTGCTGTCGATGATGACACGGACCTCGCGCCCGGCCTGAATCGCGAAGCTCTTCTGGACCCCCTTGAATCCGGAAGCGATCTCCTCGAGCTTCTCGAGACGCTTGACGTAGGTTTCGAGCACCTCACGCCGCGCCCCCGGCCGAGCCGCGGAGAGCGCGTCGGCCGCCGTCACCAGAACTGCTTCCACGGTCTCAGGATCGTAGTCGCCATGGTGGCAGGCCATGGCATGGATCACCTCTTCGTTCTCTCCATGGCGCCGCAAGAGATCGATCCCGAGCTCGAGGTGAGTCCCCTCCATTTCGCGGTCGACCGCCTTGCCGATGTCATGGAAGAGTCCGGCGCGCTTGGCGATCTGAACCTTCGACTTGAGCTCGGCCGCCATGATGCCAGCGAGAAACGCCACCTCCTTGGAGTGTTGCAGAACGTTCTGGCCGTAGGAGGTGCGATAGCGCAGCCGTCCCAGCAGTTTCACCAGCTCGGGGTGAACGTTGGCGAGGTTGAGCTCGAGGAGAGCCGCCTCGCCCTCGGCGCGGATCTTCTGCTCGAACTCGGCCTTGACCTTCTCGACCACCTCCTCGATGCGTGCCGGGTGAATCCGCCCATCCGAGATCAAGCGCTCCAGCGCATTGCGGGCCACCTCGCGCCGGAAGGGATCGAAACCCGAGAGGATCACCGCCTCCGGAGTATCGTCGACGATGAGATCGACTCCGGTCGCCGCTTCGAGGGCGCGAATGTTACGCCCCTCGCGGCCGATGATCCTTCCCTTCATCTCGTCGTTGGGCAGCATGACCACGGATACGGTCGTCTCGGAGACATAGTCCGAGGCCGAGCGCTGCACGGCCATGCCGATGATGCGCTGTGCTTCGCGGTCGGCACGCTCGCGTGCCTCCTCCTCGATCCGCTTGACCGTGTGCGCGGCGTCCATCTTGGCCTCGTCCTCGAGCAGGCGGCTGAGCTCCTCTTTCGCCTGCTGGCTTGTCAGCCCGGCAATCTGCTCGAGCTTGGCCTTCTCTTCGGCGGTCAGCTTGTCGAGCTCGCGTTCCTGCTCTTCTAGACGCTTCTCGCGGGAAGCGGCCGCCCGTTCCCGGCCGAGAACTTCCTTCTCGCTCTGCACCTGCTGCTCCAGACGCTTGTCGAGCGTGTCTTCCCGCTGGGTGAGCCGCCGCTCGAGGGCCTCGAGCTCGTCGCGCCGCTTGCGTGAGACCTTCTCGAACTCGCTGCGCGCTTGCAGAAGCTTCTCCTTGGCCAAGACCTCGGCTTCTCGCAGTTTCGCGGCCCGCTCACGCTCCGTCTCCTCGAGGATCTTGGCGGCCTGTTTCTCGGCCTCGATGGCCGCCTCACGGCTGGCCCGGCGCAGCGAAGCGCCCCAAAGGGCAAGCAAGACTCCAGCGACAGCGACGATCGCCACCGCGATGATGATGCTGTTCACGATTCACCCCCTGGCCGGGGCGACAGAAGGAGGGATTGTAGGAATTCGCCCCGCTCTCTTGCCGAGAGAAGGGAGGCATCCCCCGCGAAAGCCGTGTGGGTCGGCTGGTTTAGAACCCGGCTATTACCAGGTGGGTGTCCGCACTACGAGCCATTAGCTTCCCCGTTCGGGCGGGGCTTGCACAAGCCGCGCAGCAATAGGACTCCCTAGTCATTACTGTTGGTTCTACAACTGCTGGACCCATCACGTACCACACAGGGGATGCAACTCGCCACAATCCGCAACTCGCCGATCGAGATTCCGAACCTGCCGCGGCCGCTCTCATCGTCCCAGAGCTCCGGCCAACTGCTCGGTGAGGGACTCGATCTTGCGTTGGAACTCTTTCGTTTCTCCGCTCTGCCGTCTCTGACCCTGGTTCAGTTCATCCGCAAAGTTGAGCGCCGCCAGGATTGCGATCTTGGTGCTGTCCACCGTCGCCACCTGCCCCGCGATCTCCCGCATCTTGCGGTCCACGATCGCGGCCAGCTCCTGGAGGTACTCCGGATTCTTTTCGCCTCGGACGTGATAGACCGCGCCAAAGATCTCGACATCGGTTGTCGTGGTCGTTCGCGCGCTCATCGCCAGGCTCCCTGTTTCAATGGCCAAGTCCCTATTCAACAGAGGCTTAGACAGGGAAACTATAGCACAGGAGGAAGGGCGGAAAATCGCCCGCGCCCGACCCTCGGCGGGTCTCAGCTGTCTTCTTTGAGGAGAGCAGAGAGATGGTCTACGAGGCTCTCGACGCGGCGCCTGACCTCGTCGCGCTGATCGGCCCAGGCGTTGCTCGAAGCATGCGGCACTGACCCCGCGAGCTCCTTCTCGAGCTCGACGACGCGCTTCTTGAGGCGTTTGATCTCATCCGCGGCCTCCCTGACCTTCGCCTCGAGGTCGTCCAGCCAGGAAATCTCGTCAGTCTTCTTTGCCATCACGGCCTCCTTCACCGACTCCGAGGCGCTGCTCGAGCTCTCCCGCGAGCCGCGCCTGACGCTGGTTGACCTCCTCCTGCAACAACGACCGGTCGGGAGCTTGATAGACGAAATGAACGGTGGTCGCCACGGCGTTCTCCGGTACGCCCTCTCCACGATAGCGAACGACCAGATCGTAGGCCGCCAGCTCGGGCGAGCGCAACTCCTCGATAGCCGCCGCGATCTCCTTCCAACGAACCGACAGCGGGTGAACGAGGGTCAGGTCGGCGGTGATCGAGGGATAGCGCGAAGGGACGGTCACCTTCGCCGGACGAACGCTCGAGGCGAGAGCCGAGGTCAGGATCTCACCGGCGAAAAGCGGGAAGCGGAGGCTCGGATCGTCGACCTGTCCTAGCTGTCCCACAAGGGTGTTCGATCCATCTCCGAGACGCAGGAGCGCGGCGGTGCCCGGCATGAAGCCGGTCACCTCGGCCGGCTCGCTCGTGAGCTCGACGTCGAAGTGCTCGGCGAGGCCTTGCATGATGCCCTTGGCTCCGAAGAGGTCGATCTCCGGCTGTCCGTCCCACTCCTCTCCAGAACGGCCTCCGCCGACCAGCGCCGCCGCCTCGATCTCGATGACGCCCGATTCTCCTCCGGCACAGAATACGTGCCCCACCTCGAAGAGACGAATGCCCAACGCCTCCCGGTTCTGGTTGGCCCGCGCGCTCGCGAGGAGCCCCGGGATCAACGAGCGGCGCAGCACGCCATGGAGGTCCGAGATCGGATTCAGGAGCTCGACCGCATCCCCGGCGAGAAGCGAAGCCACCGCGCGATCCTCGTCGTGCGCGTGGAAGGCGTAGTGCACGGCCTCGAGAAACCCACAGGCGGAGAGATAGTCCTGGATGCCCCAGCGTCGCGTGAACTCTTGCGAAGATGGACCGTCGTCCGGTCCCCCCATGCGCGGCAGCGTCGCGGGAATGCGATCGAATCCCACGTGGCGCATGACCTCTTCAAAGAGGTCGGCCTCGAAGACTCTGCCATCGGCGCCGACGGCGGAAAAATCGTAGTACCGCCAGGAGGGCACGGCGACGTCCCAGACTCCCTCCCCCTGCGCCTCGAGATCGAAACCGAGCCCCTTAAGGATCCGCTCGACCTCGCCGCTCGTAACCTCCAAACCGGCAAAGGCATTCAAGCGGCCGAGCTCCAAGCGCCCCTCGAGCTTCGGGAGATGGACGGGTGAGTGCACTTCCACCGCCTCGTGGGCTCGGCCGCCCGCGACCTCGAGGATGAGGGCGGTGGCCCGCCGCGCCGCCGCCAAACAGATTCCGGGATCGGCGCCGCGCTCGAAGCGATGACTGGCATCGGTGTGGATTCCGAGCCGGCGACTGCTGCGGCGCACGGCGGAAGGAGCGAAGTGAGCGCTTTCCAGCAACACGTCCACGGTCTTGCTGGTGACCTCGGAGTCGGCGCCGCCCATGACCCCGGCGAGGGCCACCGACCGCTCGGCGTCGGCGATCACCAGAACTTCGGGATCGAGCTCGCGCTCCTCGCCATCGAGGGTCACGAGCTTCTCGCCGGCGCGCGCGTGGCGAACGCCGATCGCCGGGCCACGAAGCCGCCCATGATCGAATGCGTGCAGGGGTTGCCCGGTCTCCCAAAGGACGAAGTTGGTAACGTCAACGACGTTGTTGATCGGACGCAAACCAACCGAGACCAGCGCATCCCTGAGCCAAGCCGGACTGGGGGCGATCTTCACGCCCTCGATCACCGTTGCGCAGTAGCTCAAGCAGTCATCGGCGGCTTCCCGATCGATCGTCGGCGGAGGCATCTCTTCCGCCGCGGCCTCGGTGGGCTCGAGTGCGACCGGCGGCATCTCGACGCTCAGCTCGAGTGCCAGGGCGATCTCCCGCGCCAACCCTAGATAACACATACAGTCGGGGCGATTCGTGGTGATGTCGAAGTCGAGCAGCGTGTCCTCTCCCCGCTTCTCGATTCCATCGAGCGCAAAGCCGATACCGGTGAGGGCATCGCCGAGCTCACGATCGCTCGCCTCGAGCTGCAGGTAGCGGGATAGCCAGGCGCGGGAAAAGAGCATCAGCGCCTCACCTGCGCCAGCAGCCGTTGATCATTTTCGAACAGCATCCGGATGTTGGGGATACCGTACCGGTTCATCGCCACACGATCGAGGCCCAATCCGAAGGCGAAGCCGCTGTACCTCCGCGAGTCGATGCCGCACTCCTCGAGGACTCTCGGGTCGACCATGCCGGCGCCGAGAATCTCCATCCATCCGGTACCGGAGCAGACCTGGCAGCCCTCACCCGCGCAGAAGGTGCAGGTAATGTCGACCTCCGCCGAGGGCTCGGTGAAAGGAAAGTAGCTCGGCCGCAGCCGGACGTTGGTCTCGGCTGAGAAGAGGCGCTTGAGAAAGGCCTCCAGGGTCCCCTTGAGATCCCCGAACGTGATCCCCTCGTCGACCGCCAGGCCCTCGACCTGATGGAACATCGGCGAGTGTCTGAGGTCGCTGTCGTGGCGGTAGGTCCGGCCCGGACAGATCACCCGGATGGGCGGCTTTCGCGCCAGCATGGTCCGCACCTGCACTGGCGAGGTATGGGTGCGAAGAAGGAGCCCGTTGCGCAGGAACAGGGTGTCCTGCGTATCGCGCGCCGGGTGGTCGGGCGGAAAGTTCAGGGCCTCGAAGTTGTGGTAGTCATCCTCGACCTCAGGCCCTTCGGCGACGCTGTAGCCGAGGGTTGCAAAGATCGCGCTGATCTCACGCGCCACCCGGGTCACCGGATGAAGGGTGCCGAGCTGCGGCCGGCGTCCGGGAAGAGTCACGTCAACCGCGGAGCTCCGCTTCTCCGCCTCGCGCTCGCGCCGTTCGATCTCGGCATCGAGCGCGGCGAGCTGACTCTCCACCAGCGTCTTCAGGCGGTTGATTGCCTGGCCGGCCTCACGGCGCTCCTCGGCGGGCACCTCTTTGAGTCCGGACAGGAGCTCGCGCACCCGCCCGTGCTTGCGGCCGAGCCAGTCGAGCCGCAGCTCTTCCCAGCGCGCGCGCGAATCGACACGCGCCGTTTCTGCCGTGAACTGCTCCTCGAGAGCTTCGAGATCTCCCCAGCTCGACGGAGTGGAAGGAGGCTCGCTCCCCGCCACTTAAGCCTCCGCGGAGGCTGCGGCCTTAGCGGACTTGGCGCTCTTGGTGGCCTTGACGGGCTTCTCCGGCGCTTCCAGCGCCGCGCTCGCGGTGCGAGCGAGCTCGGCGAAGGCCTTCTCGTCATGAACCGCGAGATCGGCTAGGACCTTGCGGTCGAGCTCGCAACCGGCGGCTTTGAGACCGGCGATCATGCGGCTGTAGGAAAGGCCGTTGGCCCGAGCCGCGGCGTTGATGCGGACGATCCACAACGCCCTCATCTGCCGCTTGCGCTGGCGCCGGTCCCGGTAGGAGAAGACCATCGACCGGTCCACGGCCTGCTTCGCCATGCGGTAGGCCTTGGACTTCGTTCCGTAGTAGCCCTTGGCGGCCTTGAGAACCTTCTTGCGCTTCTGAGTCTTCTTGTTGCCGCGCTTGACGCGTGCCATCCTGCGAACCTCGTTTCTGCCCTCTCGATCGGGCTGGAAGGGCGCCTGCGGCCATCTGCTTCAGCCGCGGCGCGAGCCCCGGCGGACAGGTTCTTTCCGCCGGCAGCTTCGATGAATCTCTCGCGTCACGCCATCCTCATCCCTCCTCGAAGGGGCAAGAACGGCGCGGGCGCGGGCTATTTCTGGAGCATCTCCTTCACGTTGGCCGCGAACTTCCCGGCGACCTCCGTCGACTGACGCAAGTTGCGCTTGCGCTTGGTCGTCTTCTTGGTCAGGATGTGGCTGTGCAGCGCGTGGTGACGGGTCACCTTGCCTCCCGCCGTCACCTTGAAACGCTTCGCCGCTCCTCGATGTGTCTTCTGCTTAGGCACGATCCTCTCCTTACTCCGTAGGCGATAGCGAACGACAACCCCAGCGGACTCTCGTCCGTTCTCTGGCGGCTGCCGGCTACTTCTACTTCTTCTTTCTCGCCGGCCCGAACACCGCGTGCATGCGATGACCGGCAAGCTCGGGCGACGATTCTAGCACTCCTTGCTCCGCCACGTCTCCCGCCACCCGGTCGACGAGCATCCGGCCCCGATCGGTACGCGCCATCTCACGGCCACGGAACTGGATGGTCATCTTGACCTTGTCGCCCTCACCGAGAAACCGCACCATGTTGCGCAGCTTGACGTCGTAGTCGTGCTGGTCGATTCCGGGGCGGAACTTGACCTCTTTGACCTGGGTCGTCTTCTGCTTCTTCTTCGACTCCTGCGCCTTCTTCTTCTGCTGGTACAGAAACTTGCCGAAGTCCATGACGCGGCATACGGGGGGGCGAGCTTCTGGCGCCACCTCCACCAGGTCCAAACCGCGCTCTCGCGCCCGGCGCCGTGCGTCGTCGATCGGGACGATCCCGACCTGCGAGCCGTCGGAGTCGATGAGGCGCACCTCGCGGACTCGGATCGACTCGTTGATTCGCGTCTTCTTGTCTATCCCTCTACCCCCTATCGAGCACCGGGCGAGGCTCCTCCATCCTCGCCGAAGCGCTCCTCGTTGCTCGCCTCTGGGCGCGATCTACGCTCATGGGTCAGAGCTCGGAGCGCCTGCTCCGCACTCGATCTTCGATGCGTTCGGCAACCTCATCGATCGAGTGTGCTCCGAGGTCCTCGCCGGTGCGAAGCCTGAGCGCTACGCTGCCCGACTCTTCCTCGCGACCTCCAACCACCAACATGTAAGGTATCTTCTGCAACTGCGCTTGCCGGATCTTGTAACCCAGCTTCTCGTTGCGCAGATCTTCTTCGATTCGCAGCCCGCGTGCCGCGAGCTCGCCCCGTACCCTCTCCCCGTAGTCGTGGAACTTCTCGGAGACCGGGATGACGATCGCCTGTACGGGCGCCAGCCAGGGCGCGAAGGCGCCGGCGGTATGCTCGATGAGGATCCCGATGAAGCGCTCGATCGAGCCCAGCATGGCCCGGTGGATCATGACTGGCCTGTGCTCTCCGCCATCCGCCGCGACATAGGTCAAGCCGAAGCGTCCCGGCAACTGATAGTCCAGCTGCACGGTTCCCAGCTGCCAGGGCCGCCCGATCGCGTCGCTCACCCGGAAGTCGATCTTGGGCCCGTAGAACGCGCCATCCCCGTGGTTCAACAAATAATCGAGACCGCGGTGCTGCAGCGCCTTCTCGAGCGCGCCCTCCGCCACGTCCCACTGCTCGTCCGAACCCACCCGTTTCTCGGGTCTTGTCCCGATGGCAATCTCGACATTGCGGAACTCGAACGTCTCGTAGATTCCGAGGATCACCTCGACCGCGCGCAGCACCTCGCTTTCCACCTGCTCATCGGTGCAAAAGACATGCGCGTCGTCCTGCGAGAAGGAGCGCACGCGAGTGAGCCCCGAGGTGACGCCGGAGCGCTCGTAGCGATGCAGCCGCCCAAAGTCGGCGTAGCGGATGGGCAAATCGCGATAGGAGCGCAGCGCCTTGCCGTATATCAAGCAGTGGGTCGGACAGTTCATCGGCTTGACCGCGAACTGGCGTTCGTCGACCTCGGTGAAGAACATCGCCTCGCGATAGTTGTCGTAGTGCCCCGAGGTGTGCCACAGGTCGACGTCGAGAATCTGCGGCGTCACGACCTCGCCATAGCCGTTAGCGGCATTGAGCTCGCGCACGTAATTCACCAGCTCGTTGTAGAGGACCGCCCCCTTGGGATGGAAGAAGGGCATCGCGGGAGCGTGCTCGTCGAAGCTGAAGAGATCGAGCTCCGGACCCAGACGGCGATGGTCGCGGGCGCGCGCCTCCTCGAGCTGTGTCAGGTACTGGTCGAGCTCCTTCTTGCTGGCGAAGGCGGTGCCGTAGATCCGCTGCAGCATCTCGTTGCTCTCATCGCCCCGGAAGTAGACGCCGGAGGACTCGAGCAGCTTGACCGCCCCGATCTGCCCCGCGTGCTGGACGTGCGGGCCGCGGCAAAGGTCGGTGAAACGGCCGTGGCGGTATATGGTGATCGTCTCGCCCTCGGGGATGTCGGCGAGGCGCTCGAGCTTGAGGTGCTCGCCCATCTCGGAGAAGAGCTTGGCCGCGTCCTGCCGCGAGATCTCGGCGCGCTCGAAGCGGCTGTCCTCGGCCAGGATCTTGTTCATCTCGGCCTCGATCCGTTCGAGGTCCTCGGGAGTGAAGGCGCGGGGAAAACGGAAGTCGTACTGAAACTTCTCGGAGTGATCCTGGCGCCCGGCGTCGATCTCTACCTCCGGCCACAGGCGCTTGACGGCGTCGGCCATGACGTGCTCGGCGCTATGACGGATGAAGTCACCGGCCGCCTGATCCTTGGCGGTGAGAATTCTCAGCTCGCCCGAGGAGGTGAGCGGCTGCCGCAGATCGACCTCGCGACCGTCGAGCTCGGCGCCGATGGCATCACGTGCCAGGCGCGGGCCGATCCCTTCCGCCACCTCCAAGGCGCTGGTTCCCGCCGGCACCTGGCGGACGGAGCCGTCAGGCAGTGTGAGGGCCAGCCCTGCGCTCGATTCAGACATCGGGGTCCAAGGCAAACACTACGAGGAGCGTTGCGGCGAAACGGCGTTGAAGGCCGACGCTAGCGAGTCAGACATGGGGTAAGGAGGGCAAATCGTCGCGCGATGGAGATAGGGAGGAGAACGCCGCCGGTCTGGTAGGCGCTAGCGGACTTGAACCGCTGACCTCTACCGTGTGAAGGTAGCGCTCTAACCAACTGAGCTAAGCGCCTGGACATCGGCTGGAGGATGGCATCGAGGCGGAAGCGTTGCCACTTCGCACTGCTGGCTCTCGATCGATCGCTCCTCGGTCTCCTCTCCCTGCTGCGTTTGTCGCTGGTAGGCCCGAGCGGACTTGAACCGCTGACCTCTACGATGTCAACGTAGCGCTCTAACCAACTGAGCTACGGGCCTGCGCACACCGTCCCGGGCTGTTGAGCCCTATAGGGAATTGGAAGCTAGCAAAGCGTATGCGCCGATGTCAACCGGTCGCGACCAACTCCATCGGGTAAGAGGAAGGTCCGTCTTCGACAGCATACGGAAGAAGCCTGCACTAGGGATCGTCGTTCTCCAGGCGGTCCTCGAGACCGTGCCATGCGTCGACCGCGTAGGGATCCCCGAAGCGCTTGACGAAGGCTTCAGCGCTTCCCATCCGGACGACCTCGCCACGCGTGGCGACATAGAGAGGATGGAATTCAGGCTCGCCTCGAACAACCTCTCCGGAGAGAGAGATTCCTTCGGCGCCCGGCGCCTGCGTCCGCGTCTCTCCACTGTTGACCTTGGCGGCAACGGCGAGGGCCATCTCCGCCAGGTCCACCTCGGGTAGGTAGCCAGCCGTATCTCGCCCTTTTGACAAGGTCGCTAGGAGAAACGCCAGCTCCTTCACGCTCGTCTCTGGCAGCGGTGGCCAGATGTCCCGCCTGTCCTCCTTGATATTCCGGTGGAAGGCATCTAAAAGCTTCAGATGGCTCCCGTGCGCGAAATCGGAAGGCGCCTTGGCGACCCGGAACAACCGCAGGCCGTCGGACGTCTCGAAGACCTCCTCGGAATGCACCCGCCCCTCGCGCATCGCGTGGTTGAGGTCGACGAACACACCGAAGCACTTGTCCTTGTCTTGCGCCCGTGACAAGCCATCGTGCACCTGGAGGTGGGCGGTCCAGGTCGCCCACCAGCCGGATTCGACGTCCTCGAACTTCGCACCGTAGTCAAGAGGCCCGGCAACCCAGGTGTCGAGCACAGCGAGGTGGTCGCCTGGCGCTTCCACGTAGAGTCGCCTCGCTCCCTTTCCGTCACACCCCTTGCCATCGCTCACGAAGTACTGAACGATCTCCGCCACCCGGCCGCCGCCGAAATCGAAATGCTCCCAGTTCACGGAGCGAAGGCCCTTGGCCTCGACCCCCTTCTTCACCGTTTTCGGGAAGAGTTGGATCTCCTGGCCACCAGATGGGACCGCGAGGAGCAGAGTCGCAAGAACGGTGAGGAATCGGATCATGTCGCTGTCGACCTTAAAGGTCCGGGGATGCCGACCGCGCGGGAGCCTCGAGCTCTAGAGTTCTAGAGTGGCAGACATCCCTTTCTACCTCTTCTCACTCCGTTCGCCAAGTGCCCCGGAGAGGCGCGAGCAAGACTTCACCGATCGGCCACAAGAGATGGCGAAAAGAGTCGAGGCCGGAGAGCGCTGCGCTCCCCGGCCTCGGTCAAAGATAATGCTGTGTTGTTGCCGCTTACTTCTTCTTGACGACGTGGAACTCGGCCTTGGAGGTCGCCGTCTTCTTCGCGGTCACGTCGGTGACCTGCAAGGTCAAGGTGTAGTCGCCCACCGGGAAGCCATGGGGACTCAAGTCGAAGCCCTGAGCCAGGACCCAGCAGTCGCCCGTCGCCTTGGCCGGCGTCAAGTTCATCGGACCGCGGAACTTCGCCGGTCCGACGATCTCCGCCGTCTCCACGAGATTGGGCTTGCCGTCGGCGCCTGCAGCCGCGTTACAGGCGTGGACGTAGAACCACATGGTGTCGCCCTGCGCGAAGGTGGCGTCGCCGCGCGGAACGACCTTGATCCCTTGCCAGGCGAAAGGCTCTAGCATCTCCTGCTTCTTCTTCATCGGATAGAGGTCGTCGGTCAAGATGATGTTCGAAAGC
>JBJKRB010000164.1:0-42936 GCA_046704885.1 Thermoanaerobaculia bacterium
CGACGACGGGCTTCATCACCTTGTCGAACATTCTTTGATCGTAATCCACGCCGCCACCGAAACCACCAATCCGCAGACGCATGTGCGAGTCTTCGCCACGCGCCTCGTCGGCCCAGACGATCTCTCCCGTCTCGGCGTTGATCAGGCGCGCGTTGGCCGCCGCCACGAAGGTCTTCTTGCCTGCCGAGAAGCCCGGGAGGCGTCCGAACCCAGGTCCGCCCACGCTCGTACCCTGCGCTCCGTATTCGGTCACGGCACCGGTCAAGAAGTAGTTGACGCCCAAGAGCTTCCCCGCCTTGATCGCGGTCGCGGGGTCGATGTCACCGGAGAGCGAGAGATTCTTCTCGCGCAGCAGCGTATCGAGCTGTTCGCGATCGATGACCCGGAATCTGCCGCTCTTGACCAACTCGGTAACGAAAACGTCTTGCATGGCTTCTGCCCCGCCATTGCCCCACCAATCGCCGGCGTTCGACTTGTTCTGGAATCGCAATACGGCGATTCGCGGCTTGTTGGACGCCGCGCTGGCAATCGCTGGCACGAACAAGGCCGCCAGGGCGACGATCGACAACAGCTTTACAGTGACTCTTTTCATCCTCGAGACCTCCTTCTGGGCATCCGCCCGTGACTTCGGTTTCGACCTTCTCGGCCATTTTAACGCTAAGGTCAACCGCCCTGAACATCTCCTTCCACCGTTTTCGTCCCCGACGGCCGAATGACGAGATGGGAAGCAAGTCGGATACCAGCCCCGGCTCCCTTGTCGCATCCGGCCCCGCGGCGCCCGGTCCGACGCGAACCGGCCACGAATGAGGCCGGAGCGTCCTCGCGCAGGGACGGAGTGGGGTTGCGGGCTCGCGCGGGCTTGCCCGGCATGCTATTCTTCGGCAAATGTCTGAGGAGGAGGGGTTGCCGGAGGTCGAAAGCGGCGCGTCCGTGGTCGAGCCGATGCGGCTCCTGATCCCTTCGCCAATCGGCAGCATCGGTCTCGAGCTCACCGATACGAGGGTGACCCACTTGAAAATCGTGCCCCGAGGCAGGGAACGCAAGAGCTTCGTTCCCTTCGACGAAGCCGACCTCGGCGAGTTCGAGATCGAGGCGCTGGGCCGGTTCTCAGAGTACTTCGCTGGCGCTCGCCGCGGCCTCGACCTGGAGTATGATCTCGGTCCCTCGGGTGTCACTGGATTCAGCCGCCGCGTGCTCACCGAGACCGCCAAGATCCCGTTCGGCAAGACCCGCAGCTATCAGGCGATCGCCGCCGCCGCCGGCAATCCCGAGGGCTACCGGCAAGCGCTTGCGACTCTGCTGGCGAATCCCTTACCGATCGTGATTCCTTGCCACCGAGTTGTCACGAGCCGCTCCGGCGTAGGCAGCTATATCGCGGGAACCAAGAAGAAGAACTGGCTTCTCAGGCTGGAAAGACAGGTTGCGCGTCGCCCCCCCCTGGTCGACGCGCTCTCCTAGTCAAGGTTGCCGTTCGGTCGGTCGCCGCCTCTATCCGACGGCAGCTGACCCGGGCGCCCTATTAATCGCCTCCGTCGCTACGCTTGAGACTCACCTCGATCGTCACTTCCTGGCCGCTTGCCACGGCAAACGAGCGACGACCGATCTCATAACCTGGACGCACCACCTCGAGGTGATGCTCGCCAGGCGCTACGATCAGCCCCGCGTGTAGATTGGCGAGGTCGTCTCCGGTGCCGAGGAAGCGGCCGTCGAGATAGACCGAGGCGTCGTGCGGCGCGATCGAGAGGTCGACGCGAGCCGAGCCTTGCTGGACCATCGCAGGAGGGGCTTCCGGAGGCTGATTGGCCCCCGCCGCAGCGGCGGCCTTCTCCTCATCCTCCTTGATGCGCGCGTCACGGCGAGCTGTCGACTTCGACACCAAATCCTTCGGTAGAACCGCCTCGCCCCGCTCGAGATGATCGGTGACGTCGATCACCAGGCCCGGATAGATCGTGTACTGCCGGGCCAGAGTCTTGAAACCGGGGTGATAGAAGGCGATGTCGTAGGTGCCGGCGGGCAACCACAGATAGCCGGGGTAGCCGTCAAAATCATCGCACACGCCAATCGGCTGGCCATTCAAGTAGACCTCCGCCTTCTCCGGTTCCACGTCCAGATCCAGAGCTCCGAGATCGTGCCGCGTCGGCCTCCCGTCGACGTAGATCGGGTAGGGCCCGAGGCCGTAAGCTCCTCCCCAATAGTAGGGGTAGTTGCCCCAACCGAACCCCCAGCCCCAGCCATAGCGTGGATAGTTGTAGTAGCCCGGATAATAGCCGCCGTAGTGGTGGCCGCCGTAGTAGTAGCCCCCATGACGCATGCGCCCACGGTCCGCCGGAGAGGAGGTTCCCGCGACCGGGGTACGTGAGCCGCTCGGCTGCGTCGCCGTCGCGTTCCCCCCGTCGTGGCCGGGAACGGCGGTAACCGTAGGCGCCGAAGAGGCCGGTGGACGGGTTTCCGATGCCTGGTGGTCGCCGGCACGGGCTGGGCCCGCTGTCGCCAAGGTCAACGCGGCAACCGCGGCAAGGCTGAGCAAAAGTTGAGTTGATCGAGTGGTCGTGGCTTGCAGGGTCATGGCGTTCTATCTCCTCAGGGAATTAGTAGAGCAAAGGGCGGGCCAACTCTTGCTGGCCAGACAAACAGGCGCGGCCTGAACCGCCGGCTTGCGATTCGCCGATTCCATCCTGAGGAGTAGACGGAACCGTCCTCACCGGAGGCCGGGGGTGGCGCTCCTGGGCTCCGCTATAATGCGCCTGCCTGGCGTTGCTCGTAGACGGCGCCAATCCCATCATGTCTTCTCGGACCACCGACCGGCGTGTCCTGCTGCTGTCGCCGGAACGCATTCGCGCCAAGATGGCGGGGATCGGAATCCGCTTCTGGGAGATGGCCTCGGCCTTGGCTCCGAGGTTCGAGGTCACCCTCGCGGCACCTGAGCCACCGCCCGCGGACCTCGCGGACCGGGCGCCGTTCTTCCTATGTGCTCACTCGCCCTCCGCTATGGCTGAGCTCGCGGCCGGCGCAGACGCGGTGGTCTTGCACGGACACGTCTCAGAGACGTACTTCGCGGCGGTCCCCGAGGAGGGCTCCCCGCCGTTGGCCGTCGATCTCTACGACCCCTTCCCGATCGAGAACCTCAACTACTACCCCGAGCTTGGAGACGAACCGTACCGTCGCGACCGAGCGGCTCTCTTGCGCCAGCTCGAACGTGGCGACTTCTTCCTCTGTTCCTCTGCCGAGCAGCGGCTGTTCTACCTTGGGGTCTTATACGCGCTCGGGCGGGTCACCCCTCAAGCCTATTTCGAGAACTTCAATTTCGAGCAGATGATCCGCGTCGCCCCTTTTGGCGTGCGAGCGACACCTCCTCGGAGCGGCCCGCCTGTTTTCCGCGGCGTCGTCCCCGGCGTGGGTAGCGACGACGAGGTGGTCTACTTCGGTGGCATTTACGACTGGTACGACCCCCTCCTTCTCTTGCGCGCCCTCCCCCGGCTGTTGCCCGACCATCCACGATTACGCGTGGTCTTCGCCGCGAACCCCAACCCCGAGAGCACGCCCCAGGGGCTCTTCGCCGAAACCGAGAAGATGGCTCGGGAGAATGGCTGGATCGACGAGCACGTGTTCTTCCTTCCCTGGATCGAGCACGAGCGGCATGGCCAGCTCCTGCTCGAATCGACGCTCGGCGTGGCTCTTCATCAACGACGCTTCGAGACCGAGCTCTCGTTGCGTACTCGGATCCTCGACTTCGCCTGGAGCGGTCTGCCGACCGTGGTCAGCGCGGGAGGCGCGATGAGCCGCCTGGCGGTGGAGCAGGGTTTCGGTAGAGCCGTCCCGCCCGACGATCTCAACGAGCTGATTCGCACCCTCATGGAGCTCCTGGCTGCAAGCGACGCACGACGAGAAATGAGCGCCAAAGGGCGAGCCTGGGCCGCGACGCAAACCTGGGAGCGAGTCCTGCAACCGCTGATCGAGTTCCTCGACGACCCGAAGATCGATCCTGGAAAGGCTCGATACCGCGGAGCGCAAGGGACGGCTCGCCGCTCCTGGCTCGAACGCTGGCTGACCGGTGGGCCCCAAACAAGGAGCTGAGCCGTGACCTGCCGCGCCACGATCATCATCCCGAGCTTCAACGGCCGCTCCCACCTCGAGACCTGCCTTGCCTCGATCGCCTCTGCCGACGAGCTTGCCGGCGGCTACGAGATCCTGGTCGTCGATAACGGCTCGACCGACGGCACGCGCGATTGGCTCGCTAGCGCCCACCCAGACGTCCGCCTCCTCGAGCTCCCCGAGAACCGCGGGTTTACCGGCGCGATCGGAGCGGGCTGCCAAGCGGCGAACCCCGAGAGCGACATGCTCGTTTTTCTCAACAACGATACACGGGTCGAGCGGGCATGGCTCGTCACCCTGGTCGAGGCTCTAGCGCAGGCGCCGGCCAATGTCGCCACGATTTCCGGCCGGATTCTCTCCTGGGACGGCCAACGGATCGATTTCTTCCATGGCGCCATGGCCTTTGACGGTCATGCCTTTCAGCTCGACTTTCACCGCCCGGTGGCCGAGGTGGCCGCCGCCGGCACGCCGGCCGCGCTTCCCTTCGCGTGCGGAGGCAATATGGCGGTGCGCAGGAGCGCCTGGGAGTCACTGGGAGGTTTCGACGACGACTACTTCGCCTACACCGAGGACGTCGACTTCGGATGGCGCGCTTGGCTTGCAGGCTTCGATCATCAGTACGAGCCCGGAGCCACCGTCTTCCATCGCTCGGGCGCCACGGGACTCGCGCTAGGGGTCTATCGGCGCGGCTATCTGTACGAAAAGAACGCGTTCATGACGGCCTACAAGAACCTGGATCAAGAGCATTTCCAGGCTCTCATGCCGGCGATCCTCTGGACCCTGATTCATCGCGCCCTGGCGCTCATCACCGCCAGCAACATCGATGGCGCCAAGCTCTCGCGGTACCCGCTCCCCCCATTTGCCCGTCCCAGCGAGTCCCCCGCCTCCCGCGCCGAGGGCGCCTGGGGTCGCCTGCGCCGCCACGGCCTGCGCGGTGCGGCGCGGCGCGGACTTCTCAAGTTGGCCCGTCGGATGGGAGAAGGCGGCGCCGCAAGCGACCGGGTGATCCTTCACGATCCCCGGACTCTCGAGCACCTGCGCGCGGTGCACTTCCTCGTCCACAACATGGACCGGCTCGCCGCGAAGCGCAAGAGCGTTCAGGCGATGAGGAAGCGCAGCGACGACGAATACTTCGAGCGCTTCCCGCTCCTCCTCGTCCCCACCTATCCAGGCGACGAGGAGCTCTTCGCCGCTCCGGGATTCGAAGCTTGGCTCCCCAGCGGCATCGACCTCCTTCGCCGATCCCTGGACGAGATCGGAGAGCTTCGTTGACGCCCGCCTCTTCGCCCGCGTTCTCGGTCATCATCCCGACATTCAATCGCCGAGCCCTACTCGAGAGGGCCCTCGCCGCTCTCGACAAGCAGGACTTCGATCACTCTCGCTTCGAGGTCCTGGTTATCGACGACGGCTCGAGCGATGACACCGTGGCTCGTCTCGCGGACCGAGAGTTCTCCTTCGATTTCCGCCTGCTGCGGCAAGCGAACCAGGGGCAGGGCAACGCCCGCAACCGGGGCGTTCACGAGGCCCACCATGACGTGATCGTCTTTCTGGGTGACGACGTCTTCCTCGGACCCCATGCCCTTGCCGCGCATGCAGCGCGTCACGAGCGACTACGCTCGATGGGCGAACGCGCCGCCGTACTGGGGCATATCAGCTGGGCGCGCGGGCTGCGGGTGAGCTCCTTCATGCGCTGGATCGGCGAGCAAGGTCTGCAATTCGGATTCGCGCTGATCGATGATCCCGAGAACGTGCCGTTCAACTTCTTTTACACCTCGAACATCTCCGTGGATCGGAGCGAGCTGCTCGCGGCGGGTCTCTTCGATCCACGATTCAAGACCTACGGGTGGGAAGACATCGAGCTCGGGTATCGCCTCGCCGGGCGCGGCGTCAAGATCGTGTACGAGCCCTCGGCCGAGGCCGAGCACTACCACCCCACCACCGTCGCGAGCTTCGCCCGCCGTCAGTACCGGGCAGGCGTCACCGGCGCCCTTTTCTACCGCCTCCATCCGGAGCTCGGCGACTTCCTCCAGGTGCCGCGTGCCGCGCAACCCCCGACGCCAGGGTCGCGACGAACCTTCCGCCGCCTGCTGTGCCGATTGATGGAACCTCTGCCCAAGGCGCCCTGGCCCGAGCTCTACGACCGCGTCATGTGGGATTACTACTTGGACGGCCTGAGGGTGGGGCTCGCCGCTCCCCAGTGACCTCTAGGCGTCGGAGTCGCGGCGACGGCGCCGTTGCCACCACTCGTGGAAGCGCCAGGCTCGCGTCTCCCGCATCTGGCGGATCACACTGTTGAGCCGATCGATCTCGGCGTAGGTGCGCTCCAGGTGAGCCGCCTGATCGGCGATCACCGCTTCTTTCTCGGCCAACATGCGGTTTTGCCGTTCGATCTCCCGATGGGTGGTCCGCAAGCTCTCGGTCTGGGAGGCGATGTCCGCACGCAGCGTCTCGAGCTCGGTTCGCACTCGCTCGCTCTCTCCCATCGCCCCCACCGCCTCATCGCGCAGACGGGCGATCGCCCGGGCGAGACGGACGTCGTTGAGCCGTTTCCGATGCTTGCCGATGACCCGCGCCTTGACCTCGATAAAGTCCTGGCGCCGCCCCCCCTCCTCGCCCAAGGCGTGGTGAGCACTGCCGCGGAAGAGGCGGTACTCGCAGGTCGTCGCCCGCAGATGGCGCAGCTCGGAGTGGGCGGTCAGAGCGAGGAGGAAGTCCCAGTCCTCGAAAAACGGCAGACCCTCGTCCCAGCTGCCCGCCGCCAGGACTCTCTCGCGGCGCAGGAGAAGAGTGTTGAGCGGGATGTAGTTGTCGAGCAGGAGAAGGTCGGCGTCGAAGTCACGAGAGTACGGGAGCCGCCTCTCCATCTCCGACCAGCCTCCTGCCTCCCCCTCCTGGCGCTCGTAGACGACCACCGCGGCATCGCTATACACGCCGGTCTTGTCGCTCGATCCGAGGCCATGGACGAGCGTCGCCACGTGCTCGGGGTAATAGAGGTCATCGTCATCGAGGAAGCCAAGAAGCTCCCCCTGGGCCGCCGCGATGCCGGCGTTGGCGGCGGCCGCCCGGCCGCGGCCGGGATCGAGATCCACGACCCGCAAGGCGAAGGGAAAGTCGGCGGGAGGACGTGGGGCTTGTCCCCCGTCGTTGACGACCACGACTTCGATCTGACGGTAGCTCTGGCGCTCGATGCTGGCCAGGGCCTCGGCCAGGAGGTCCGCACGGTCTTTGGTGCGAACGACGATCGAAACGAGCGGCCCTTCCTCGATGGGAAGGGCGCCCGGATGTGGTGCGGACACCCCGAGATCCTCGAGCAGCCGCCCAGCGCTCCGAGTCGTGAAGTCGGAGACCGAAAGGCGACGATAGCCCTCCGCCAGCGCGACCTCGGGGCCGAGAGACAAGGTACGAAACCGCCGCAAGCCGAGGCCGGCCGCGGCATAGGGATGACGCTCCTCCTGACTCTCGTAAAGCGTCATCGCCTTCGCGATCTTTTCTCCCTCGGCGCTCACATCGACCAGAAGATCGGGATCGAGGGGGCGATTGACCTCGTAGAGGAGGATCTCCATCCCGCCGATCGCCGCCAGAAGCTCACCGGCGCGCAGCGGCGCCAGCAGGCGCTGTGCCGCCGCGAATGCGGCGCGGTGATCGGACGTCACCTCGAAGGGAGAGGGCAGGAGCAGGAGGTCAGGCCGTTGCGCGAGCAGTGCCCGCTCGAGGGCGCTCTGCACCTCCGAAATGCGCTCCTCGAGCTCCCCGTCGGGAAGCCCCAGGTGCTCGCTTCCACTCCATCCGAACAGCTCGCCCACGTGGTCGGATTCGGCACGGCGGCGCGCCGCGTAATCGTCCCCTTTGGCGATCGCCTCCCGCCCGCCACCACCATCGGAGAGAAACAGCACGCGCACCGCCGCTCCGGCCGCGATCCTTTGCGCCACGAGGCCGCCGCAGCCCAACACCTCGTCATCGTAGTGCGGAGCCACCACCAATACGCTGCGCGCGGAGAGTGACTCACAGCTTCCTGGAAGCGCGGGTGCAAGCTTCATCGTTGACGACCTCGGATCACGAACCTCGCGCGATCGTACCATCGCCTGGCCTCGCGAGCGCCTCCTACCAAAGGTCGGAGTCCGCCATCGTGATGTACAAGCGCCCGGAGAGCTCAGCCGCCCCAATGGTCGGATCGAGGCTGCGAATTGCGACGACTAGACCGTCAGGCTCCGGCCGTCGCTTGAATCCAAGACGTTCAAACCAAGAAACTCCGAGGCGATCGTTGTGCAACCAGAGAGCCTGAACGGAGCACCCGTTCTCTCGCGCCAAGAGAATTGCAATGTCACTCAGCAGCCGAAGAGATCCTGGATGTCGGTGATCCCACACCAAATCGATCCAGCGCAGCGCAGGGCCGTCGATTCGAAAGGCGGCGTAAGCGACGGGAGGGCCGAATGGGCGAGGGCGGACGAGAAACCCAGGGTAGCTCACGCCTCCCGGGTGCCCTTCCAGGCGCGAGCGCACGTGCCTGGCGTCCCGCACCATGGACGCGGGGTACTGGTTTTCCACGCGTCGCCAGAGGAGGTCGATCCCCTCGCTCTCCTCCGCGAGCGCTCTGGCGCCGTAGTGGAGCCGACGCCATCGCGCCAGGGGAACGTCGGCGGACCGCTCGAGATAGGTCAGTGGCTCCGGTGGGATTCCCCCGTATCCCATGGCAATGAGACCCAGGCGCAGCGCTCGTTCCCCTGGGAATCCGTAGCAAATCGGGAGTCCGCCGTTACGCGCAAAGTGCTCAATGTAAGCGTCGTAGGCGCTCACGTACGCACTGCGACGATGCAGGGACCGCCGGCCACCAGCGGTGCCAATGACATCAACAATGGTCGCTCCCCCTACGCTTCGACCCTGTACCTGAAGCCGTCGAGGAATCCCACCGTACTGTGCCACCAGCTCCTCGCCATCCCAGGCCAACATGATTGGCTTGTTCGGGCCGGGACCGAATTTCCAGTGCCAGTCAGCGATGCTTCGCTCGGTTCCGAAGGTCCTGTTGAAGAGGTCGTTGATCGCCTTCTCGTCACCGATCTTGTACGGGCGAATTTCGATATCGCTCACGACTCGGCTCTCTTCTTTCTTGCCACCTTCCGACTGAACGTCCAACCTCCGCTGACACGACCTCGCTCCGGCTGCACCTCAAAGACAAAAACCCTCGCGAGCGGCGTCGCTGCCAGAATGCGATGGAATGCCTCGGAGGGATCGCCGCTCAGCATGCGACCACCAGCGGGAAATCCCCACGGATGAGGAGATGCCAGCCACAGCTGCTGGCCGTCTTGCTCCGAGTCAGCGTATCGGAAGGGAGGCAGTTCGTTCTCCGTTGCCCCTTCCTCGACGCGCGGCAGTCCCAACAAGAAGTCCGACTTGAAGTTCTTCTTGTAGAAGCGCTCTCTCGCCTTCGCAAACACGTCCGCCAAGCTCGCCGGATCAGCGGAATGCGCCCAGCGATGTTCGACCCTCGAGGCCGGAACCTGGGCTATGCGCAAACCAGCCCGTTCAGCACGCAAACACCAGTCGCTCTCCTCGAAATAGAGGAAGTACTTCTCATCCCAGGGTCCCAGCTGGTAAGCGACCTTGCGGGTGAAACCGATAAGGGCTCCAGAGAGGGAACGCACCACCACGGGCTCCGTAGCCTCCCAGAGCGCCCGCCAGTACCGGATCTCGCGGCGAAGATGCCGTCGCTCGGAACGAGGATTGCGCTGAGCGCGCAGACGACGAAGCTCGGCCCCGGGGCGCTGGACGTCCGCGGGAGGCAACAAGAAACCCTCGAGCGTGAACAGAGGTCCAACTAGGGCGTAGCCATCGTCCAATGCATTGAGCAGCGGCGAGAGGGACGGCCGCTCGAAGCGGATGTCGGGATTGCCGACGAAGATGACGTCGCCCGTGGCTTCGCTAATCCCGGCGTTCACCCCGGCCGCGTAGCCCCGGTTGCGCCGCGCAATGACGGTGTCGGCGCCCGCGGCGCGCACCGCTTCGAGCTCGCCCTCGTCTTCCGACTGCTCGACGATCACCACTTCGCCGATCACGGCGGCGTAAGCGGCGGCGCTTCGGAAGCTCTCGACCGCGGCGCCGACCACCGCTGATGACCGGTGCGTCACCAAGACAAGGGATACCCGCTTCACTCCCGGCCTCCTCGATAAGAAACAATGGAACCGCCAAGCGGCGGGCCCGAATCAACGCTCACTGCGAGTGAGCGAGTAGATGCATCCGCGGCAGATGAAATCCGCCGGGCCGTCCTCCAAGCCGTAGGACCACCGCCGCAAGCGTGCCAACTCCTTGCCCGTCAACACCTCGTCGACGCTCTGTCGCGTCAGGTCGCCGACCACGTACTTCTCATCGTAGTCCTCGCAACAGAAAACGCACTCCCCGCGCGGGGTGATGTGAAGATGCTGCAGGGGCCGTGACCCGGTGTTCTCGCACCCGCCCAGAGTACGCTGCCGCTGACTCACCTTGAGCCCGATTTGCAGATATCCGGCCCGATCCATCACCTCGTACTTCTTCACCGTGAACAGGCTCGCCGCCAACCGCTCACGAATGGCCTCGAAATCTCGCTCGTGATTCTCGTCGCCGGTGCCCAGGACCACGACCTCCATGGTCTCGGCCAACGGCTTGTCGGCAAGATAGTCGAGGTTGCGCAACACCACCGGAAGCTGGTCTTGGCCCCGTTCCCGGCGATAGCGATCACGGTCGAGGGTGGACAGGTTGATCGACAGGTAGCGCAGCTGTCCAGCCGCGAGCACCGAATCGACCCGCTCCGGCGTCAGCCCCGAACCGTTGGTGAGGACCGCCGGCGGAAGTCCGGCGCCGAGAATCGCCTTGACCTGATCCACGAAGCGCTTGTCCAGGGTCGGCTCGTTGTAATTGATCATGAACAGCGCTTCGATCGTGTCGCGATAGGCCGCGAGCTCGCCGAGAATCCGCTGGTAGAGCTCGGTCGGCATGAAGTAGTCCTCGCGCGGGTCGACCGAGACCGGACAGAAGTAGCATGACTGGTTGCACACCGTGTGCGCCTCGAGCGCGACGTAGCGCAAGAGAAAGGCGTTGCGGCCATCCTCGTCGCGCGGAACCAGCCAGCCCTCCCGCTCGAGCAGGAGACCTACCGCTTCGGGGAGCGCATCGAGGTCGTTCTCAGTGCTGTAAAGAGCCAGCACCTCCCCGAAGCCGGCCTCGCCTTTCTCTAGCATGCGATCGGTCAGTGGGTTGTAGAAGCGATCGCCGCCGAAGTGGAGAAACGGGTTGAGCTTGACCCGCAGGGACAGGGGAGACCTTGCGGAAGCCAGGCCGCCAGCGCTATCAGCGTTCATCTCTACCCCCCCCGCCTATGGAGGCAGCGCGCCTGAGGGGAGCGCCTCCCGCGACGCCAGACGCCGCGACCGCCCGCTCCGCGAAGGTCGCCGTCGCGCGGTCCGGGCTCCACTCCCACTGATGAGCCATGCGAACGATCCCGAAGGCGTAGCGGCTCTGGGCGACGCGAAACGCACCGAGCAAGACCCTGCGATCGTAGACGTGCAGCCCCTGCTCGCCGAGAAGAAAGAGATAGAGCGAGAACTCTCCCTTGACCAATGGCAGCTCGGGGATCGCCAGCCGAGCCCGATACGAGGTCGCTCCGCTCAGCGCAGGCAAGTTGTCGCCATGGGTTCCGAAAGCGCCCACCTCGACCCCATCGGCGCGGTTGAGCCCTACGCCGAGATGGAAGGCCAGCGAGGGGTCGGCGCTCTCCCACGCCACCTCCACCGTCAGCGGCGTTCCCGGACGCAGCACCGCGCTCCCGGGCATGAGCTCGCGATCCGCCTCGAAGAGCTTGACCTCGCGGATGCGCGCCGGACCGCCGGCGGAGTGGATCTCTATGCTCTCGACTCCGACCCGCTCGCCGCTCGGAGTCTCACGCGCGGCGAGGAAAGTCTCGTAGCGATCCACCACCTCCCGGGTCGGTCCCAGGGCTTCGGCGCGTCCTTCCTTGAGCCATAGCGTCTGCTGGCAGAAGGCCGAAACGTAATACATGGCGTGCGAGCAGAAGAGGAGCGTCTTGCCGTCCGCCACGAACTCGAGCAGCCGGTCCATGCACTTCTTCTGGAAATAGCCGTCGCCGACCGAGAGAGCCTCATCGATGATCAGGATCTCGGGGTCGACTTGCATGGCGATGGCGAACCCGAGGCGCATGGTCATGCCGCTCGAGTAGCACTTGACGGGCTGATCGATGAAGCTCCCGAGCTCGCTGAATTCGATGATCTCCGGGGTCTTCGCGCGCACCTGTTCTTCGGACAGGCCGAGCATCGCGGCATTGATCACGATGTTTTGACGACCGGTCATCTCGGGATGAAAGCCGGAGCCGAGCTCGAGGATCGACGCTACGGTGCCGTCCACGGCCACGCTGCCTGACGTCGGTGCCGTTATCCCCACGAGGATCTTCAAGAGGGTCGACTTCCCCGCTCCGTTCTGGCCGATGATCCCCAGAGCTTCGCCTTTGGGGAGGGTAAAGCTGATGTCATTCAGAGCGGCGAAGGGGCGATGATGGGGCCTCCGGGTCACGAGCTCGCGCAGCCGGGCCCAAGGGGAGTCGTAGACCCGATAGACCTTGCTCAGAGACTCGACGCTGACTGCGGGAGGAGCCATCGAACCCCGATTCTAGCAGCGATGCGGTCCCCGCTCTGCAAGGGCAGGACCGAGGTGAACAACCACCCCTTCGTCGCCTTTGACGAGAAGGGCGGTCCCTTCCGGAGAAAGGACCGCCCAAGCAATCGCTTTGCCTGCCACCTTTGGGTCCCGGTTGACCGCTACGGGCTCCCCGACGCGTGACAGATCGGTACCAGAATGTCGCCCGGAAGCGCGGCGCTGTACTCCCCTAATGCAGAGGAAACCTGTAGCATCCAGCCCTGATCCGCGTTGTTGAAGAGCTTGCTCGAATTCGTAAACCCGAGGTTGGTCACGATATGCCCAAAATCTCCCGGGTCGGCGGCAAAAAGACCACTACTGTTGTTGACCGGAACCTTCTGGGTCGCGAGTGGGAAATACCGACTCGGCGAGCTAAAGAGGACCGTGCCGCCCTCTGAGAAGCCTGAGGTCAAGGTCTCGGAGAGTGGCGCCCACGACGGCGCTCTTCCACAAGTGACCGGACTTGCATTGGGGGACTTGGTATCGCGCCACACGATCAAGTCCGCATTGTTGAAGGGCGGACCAGCGAGGTAGCGGGCATTCAGCTTCTGGCCCAGAGGCTGCCGGTCATCAGAGGCATCGCCATTCACGTAGCGCCCGTAGAAGGTGTAATCGCCTTTCAGGAAAGCACCCGGCGTGGCGTGGATCCCAACCGCGGAATCGCCCTGAGCGTAGTTGTTGGCGCTGTCGACGTAGAAGAAGTCGCCAACCAGAACGTTCTGGTCACTGGCAACGCCAGTCCCTCCGGCAACAAAGTAATTGGCGCTACTCGGATTCTCACCGCTCGAGCACTCATTGACGACGTCGATCGTCACGTAGCCCCGCGCGGTCTTGTCGCCATAGCTCTCGCCGTAGCACTGGTTGTCGAGGTTTTGACCCTCGTGCTTCGCGGCCAGATTCGGATCGACCGCAGGCAAGACCATCTTCCCGTTGGCTACGCAGGCGCTCAGGACTCCGGCGCTCAGACTGGTGTCTCCCGATGCCGGCGCGCGGCTCGGCAGGTTGCCAGCTAGGACATCTCGCATGCCGAACGTCTGCACTCCGTTGGCAGGGAGATAGATGTCGAAGCTCAATGTCGGGATCGCCCAATCGGTCCACAGCGTCACGTTTGCCAGGTGCCCCACTGAGTCCGTATTGGCAACGGCAAAGTACGTGTTCGGGCCGTCCGAGTTTGCTTCATCGACTTCGAAATAGGGAATCAAGAGCGTCGCCGCAGGACCGGTGTTGGCGTCGCAAGCCTGGCGGGTCGCAGCGTCCACGGCCGGGCCGTCCAGAGGCGAGCCGGACATTCCTACGCTATAACGGCCGAGCGCCGTAAACATGCTGGTAACCATGCTCTCATCTGTCGTGGAGGTGGTCGCGGCATTGGAGGTTCCGCCGTCCCCAACATCCAGCGTGAAGCGCCCAAATGCTCCATTGGTCGGAATCGAGGAGCCTCCCACCGTGTCTCTCTGCGTGGCTCCGGTCATAGCCGTGATCGTCGTTGGTGAGGACCCGCTCCCATCCTCGTCAAAGCTTGTGAAAGACGAGTCGGCCAGGGGTGCCCAGCTTGGCTGCTGATTCGTGGTACAGGCAATGGGCACCGTTCCCGCGCCGGACGGCAGACCTCGCCATACCGTCAAGCTCGTTCCCCCGTCGAATGCCCCGCCCGCTAGATAGCGCGACGTGTAGTGGCTGGGAAGCGGCTCGCGGTTGTCGGCGCCGCTACCCCCGACAAGTCGAGAGTAAAAGGTGTCGACCCCTCCCGTAAAGGTTGCGGGATCCGCATGGACGGCGGTCAGGATCTCCCCCTGTGCCGCGTTGTTCGCGGGATCGACCAGATAGTAGTCCCCCACGAGCACGTTGTCGTCCGTGGCAACGCCCTTTCCGCCATCGACAAAGTACCCCGAGCTCGCTGGGCTCGGAACCGTACCGAGAGCGCACTCACTTTCTACGTCCACCGTGGCATATCCAACGGCAAGACCCGCTTCGGTCGCGGGGAAAGCCGCGCACATATTCGAGGCCGACCCAAGCGTTGCGGGGTCCCCCAGATGCTCGGCTTGCAAGGCCGCGATTTGATCCGAGGTGAGCTTCAGCGTAGCGAGATCTTGGAGGTTGCTTTGACTGCCAGGGCAACCGGTAAACCACTTCTCGCTACCATAACCTCGATTATCGGTGACCGGCCCGGTGGTTGGCAGGTTGCCATTCAACAGATCCCGCATGTTGAAAGTCTGGACGGCATTGCCCGTCAAGTAGATGTCGAAGGAGAGGGTCGGGATCCCCCAGTCCGTCCACAAGGTCACCCGCGCCAGGTGGGGCGTCGCGTCGGTGTTCGTAACCGAGAAGAGCGTGGTCCGGCCATTCGTCGGATTGTCGAGGTCCACCTCCCAATAAGGCAGCAGAAGCGTGGCGGCGGGAGCCGTGCGGATCAACGCGCTCCTACTTGCGGAAGGCGACGTCCCGGCGCCGATGGTGACGCTCTGCGTCTCGACCGCTTCGCAGATACCCGACCCGAGTCCGCAGTTCGAGCCGGACACGAGCTTCGAGACGTGGAGGGACACCGAATAGGTCCCATCCTTGGCGTAGGTGTGCGTCGGGGTGGGCGTCGAGGTTGTCGAGGTCGTGCCGTCCCCAAAGACCCAGTAGTACAGGGTGGGGCTTCCAGCGGACGCCGTGCCGTCGAAGCTCATGGGAGAGCCCGCCGATCCAGGACTCGGCGAATAGCTGAAGCATGCCTGGAGATTGTCCATCCCAACCGCCCCGCAGGTTCCACCTCCACCTCCACCTCCGCCGCCACCGGTCGAAGTGATGGAGATGCTCTTGTAGCCGCTGGCGCTGCCGCAGGCGGAGTTCTTGGCGGTGACGGACTTGGTTCCGGCGGCGGACCATTTTACGGAGATGCCGCTACTGGTGCTCGATCCGCTAACCGTTCCGCCGTCGACCGACCAGGTCCAACCGCTCGCTGAGGGCGAGCAGCTCGAGGCGCTGGCGCTGAAGGTGACGGTGGTATCGACCGCGGCGCTCGTCGGACCCGAGACGCTGATGCTCGGGCTCGGGGTCGGCGGCGGCGTGTAGGTGACGTTGCTCACCGACACCCCTCGCGACGTGGCATAGCTCGTCTGCCCCCCACCCGTGACCTTGAGGCAGGGGTAGAAGGTCGTCGTGGTACCGGTCGGCACCGTGTAGGTGTGGGTGGTAACCGGGCTCGAGTGCCCGGCATCGAAGTTCGGGTCGGAGGCCGTGCAGGCGCTCGAGCTGGTGTTGTTCCAGTCGTAATACCAGGTCGTTGGCGGCCCGGTCGAGCTGTCGGCGAAGGAGATCAAGTCGCCCGAGCTGAAGATGCAGCTTCCCAAGGCGCAGACCGGTGCGAAGCTCGCCTTGAGGGTGATCAGATTCTGAATGGCCACTGAAAGCTTCGCGCTGGTAGCAGGCCCCGTCTTGCAATTCTCAACCTGCAGCTGGATGTCATAGTTGCCAATCGCGGTGTAGGTGTGGGAGGTGTTGGGGCCGGTCGTCGGATCGGAGCTCCAGGGAGTCCATCCCGTCCCATCGCCGAAGTTCCAGCGCCACGCCGTCACGCCGGTCTCGGACGGCGCCGACACGTCCACCACCCCGGCCGGTGGGCCGAGCGCCGCAACCGCCGTGCAGTTGGTGCAGGTCGAGGGCGGGAGGGTAAAGTTGTCGTTCGGCAAAGGATCGAGCGGATTGACCGTGACCGCGACGCTCCTCATGTCGGTGCTTGCCGCGTTCCCGGTACTGGTGACGAAGACGTGACCGTAGTAGGTGACTCCGGTCTGGGGAACGTTCGTCGTGTCCCAGGTGTAGGAGGTCGCGCTCGCCGATGGCGTCGTCGGGAAGCTGTACGGTGTAGTAAGCGCGACGTAGTCGCTGTTTTCGACCTGCCAGCTGTACTTGAGGGTCGGCTGGCCGGTGGCGCTGGCGGTGAAGGTCACGGGCTGACACTGGTAAACGGTCGTCAACGAGGGAGTGACGCTGCTTACCGCCGGGGCGGGATCGGTGACGGTGACGTTCTGATACGTCGAGTTCGAGCCCTTGCTGTTCGTCACCGTCAGGTTCACCCTGAAAGTGCAGGGGTAGGTGCCGCTGCAGGCGTTCGTCACGTCGGACTGGGTGTAGATGTGGGTCGGGTCCTGCTGCGTCGAGTCGATGATCCCGTCGTTGTTGAAGTCCCACTCCCAGCTCGTCGGCGCGCCGGCGGAGGTGTCGCTGAAGCTGACGGTCTGTCCCGGGTAGATGGTGCTCGGGCTCCAAGTGAAATCGGCGGTGGGCGGGACCGAGCCGACGTACTGATGGACGTCCATCAGGCTGTAGGCCGCGCGGTACAGATAGCCGTTCCACATCTGGGCGAAGCGCGGGTTGACGTTGGTGAAGCCGGTCGAGTTGCCGGGGTAGTACCACCCCCAGTAGCCGCCCTTGTCGGTCGCGGTGCAGGTGACCGGAGGCGTCACGTCGGTGGGTTTCGAAGGGTTGCTGACGTCGAGCAGCCACTCCCGCTGCACGCCCCCCGAAAACGCGTCCTCGCCGCCGAGGTAGAGGTAAGGCGTGCCGTTGCTGGTCGACGTGCTCAGGTGGACCACGGAATACCCCGTGGTGGTACCGGAGCAATCCGTGGATTGAGCGGAAAACGTGGAGATCGGGCTTCCCAGCGAACAGCTGCCGGAGGCGATGCAGCTCACGTCGAAGATCCGCAGGGTGGCGGGCGTGTTCGCGTCGAGAACGCCCAGGTAGTACTTGCTGCTCGCTTGCCACATCGCGACTCCGCGCAGCAGCGGGCTCCCGGCGGGGGCGCCGCTCATCACCTCCACGGGACTCGCGGGGTTGGCGACGTTCCATATCTCGATACCGTTGGATCCCTGCGTCAACGCGACAAAGTGGCCGGTTCCGCCGACATAGGAGACGCCGGACGCTGCAGGGATCTTCCCCACCTTCACCCCGGGGCAGTTGATCTGACCAATACCACCGGTCTCATCCGCGCACGCGGAGCTCAAGGACTGGGCCTTCGTCATGTTGTACACGAGGACCTTCTGGTTGCCCGCCGCGAAGAATGCGTACGCCGTACCGCCGATGGTGGTCGCCCAGACCTCCTTGCCCTCAGTGTTGTCGTCCTGGTAGACGAGGCGCGGCGCGGTCTTGCTCGAGGTGTCGAAGATCAGTATGCCGTTGTAGTTGATCGCCGCTACGGCGACGACGCTGTCGTTGCCGGCCGGCGCATCGATGCCGTAGAGGTAATACTTGGTGTCGTTCTGGTGCCAGTCGGGGACCACGCTGGGGGCGTAGACCCGGCTGCTGAGGGTCGGCTGCCCGGGAGTCGTCCGCGCATCCCAGATCGCGATGCCCTTGCCGGTGGTAGCGAACACCCAGCCGTTCTCGACGTCGACGTCGTACTCGAAGAACGGTCCATCCGCGTTCGGCACGTAGTTGAAGGCGAAGCTGCTGCTATCTCCGAGAATCGCGGTTGGCTTGAGAGCACCCCAGCGGTCTTGCGGCACCGGCGTAACCGGGGTATTCGCTGCTTCGAGAGGTGCCACCTGCAATCCAAGCAAGAACAAAAGGAGAGCCGGGAGAACGGCTCTCAGACTTCGAAACGGGAACTGAGGGAGATGGGTGGATGCGCATGCAAACATCGTTGAATTCAAACCTCGCCGCGAACGGGTTACCACGAAAAACCGCAAAGCAGGGGAGTCGATGGGCTGGCTGGCGTTGGAATCAAAGGAAACTCCAGTTGCAGGCCTGGAGGGCTCAATCGTCGGTGGCGGAGCGGTTCGCCTTTCCAGTGCTCCGATTTTAGAAAAACCGGGTGGGCCCGGAACGTTCCGAGCCCACCCGAAGGACTGAGTGCCCTACCGCTGCACTCCTATTCTCATGTCCTTATTGCGGCGGCCCAAGCTTCGTGCCCAGCGGGACCTCGTAGGCCGCGTTCATCAGCTGAACGGCGTTCAGGCCAACGCTGAAGCGCCCGAGGGCACTGTGCGTCGCCGTGACCCAGTTCTGCTGGATGCCGGTGTACCCAGCACCTAGGGTGGCGTCATTGTCGGAGGCCCAGTTCAGGTTGAGGTAGAGCCAACCGAAGTTGTAGCCGCCCGTGTCGAGCAGCGTTCCACCGACCTGGACGCTCTGGCTCTCGTCGCAGAAGACGCAGTGCGAAGACGGCGTCGGCTCGCCGGAGGGTCCACCGGTCACCACCGTGTAGGGGTTCTCGTCCTCGTCGAAGACGACGATCTGCGCGGCGGTCATGCCGTACGCATCGGCGTGGCTGTCGGACAGGTAGTTCGGACCACCGGCGCAGGTAGCACCCGGCGCGTACTTCGAGTCACGCCAGACCTGCAGGTGGGTGCCGCCGTCGAAGGCGCCACCGTTCAGGTAGCGAACGCCAAAGGTCGTGGCCAGAGGCTCACGATCGTCGATGCCGCTGCCACTGACATAACGACCGTAGAAGGTGTAGTCGCCCTGCGTGTACTGGCCGGGGAAGGCCTCGACCGCGATCAGGTTGTTGCCCTGAGCGAAGTTGTTGGCGCTGTCGACGTAGAAGTAGTCGCCCCACAGGACGTTGTTGTCGGTGGCGATGCCTTGGCCACCAGCCAGGAAGTAGTTCGAGTCGCTCGGGTACAGCTGGTTGCAGTCGGAGACATCGTCGATCGTGATGTAGCCGCGAGCGATGCTGTCACCGTTGTCCGGACCGGCGCACGAACCGTCGATCGGCGAAGCCTGACCGGTCAGCAGGGCCTGCAAGTGCGCCAAGAAGGACGCGCTGATCGCGGGCGACGAGTAGACCGGCGGAAGCGGCGGCGAGGTCGTGTTGTTGCACGACGGGAACGGCACGTTGGCGAACGAATATGCGCCCTGGTTGCTGACCGCATAACCCGTCACAGGAAGCATGCCGTTGACGAGAATGTCGCGCATGCTGATGGTCTGAACGTCGAAGCCGGTCAAGTAGACGTCGAAGTCGAGGACCGGAATCGACCACTGCGACCAGACGGTAACGTGCGCGAGCTGCGGCGCCGCCGAAGCGTTGTTGATCGAGAACAGCGTGTTCACGCCGTCCGCGTTGGCCAAATCGACCTGGAAGTACGGGAGCAACATGGTCGCCGCCGGCACGGTGTCCATCGTGTTCATGACACCGAAGGCGTTACCACCCAGGGCGATCAAACCAACGATCGCAAGCAAGGTAACCAATTTCTTCATTGACAATCTCCTCGTTATCGAGTTGACGTTGCCACCAAACTAGCGCTGGTGGCGATCATGCCAGGAAAGTAGCCTGGCTGTCGAAAACTGCGTTCATTCCTACCTGAGAAATTTCAACTCCTTACTCTGGGCTGTGCTCATCACCTCCGTTTTAAAAGCTTTGACTCCTTAGAGCTTGAATCTATACGCCACCGAGCCCCAGTTTTGTTTGAATCCGCTGGTAGCCCGGCCTTCAAGTTCTTCCGTATTCGGCACCCCTCATGGTTCCACCACGCCTTATGCTTCAGCGCTATATTTGGCGAGTATAGGAACTCACACTCTCGCTGTCAAGTCCCTCGTCCGCACCTTCTTCCGGCTCTTCCGAGCCTAGCGCGGCAGCACCTTCCAGGCGCGGATGGCGCCGCCACCCGGGCAGGTTTCGCCGGCGAACTCCGCGACGATCTCGTCAGTGCCGTCTCCGTCCAAGTCGGACAGCGCCACGTGATAGCCGCGGCAGTCGGAAGCGGGGTGGTCGAGGGTGGGGAGGTCCTCGCGCACCATGTTTCCTCCTCCCCGGTTGCGAAAGACCCAAACCTCGCCGTTCCGGGTCAAGGCAACGATATCCGGCCGACCATCACCATCGAGGTCTCCGGCCGCGATCGCCGTGAACATGGGCTCCTGTTTCTTCGCCAGGCCCGCCGTCACGCCAAGCCGCTGCCAATCGATCGCTCCGTCCTTGCCCTTGCGATTGAGCAGGAGGTCGATCCCGAAACGGCGGATCGCGTACTGGTAGTTGCTATATGCGACCGCAAGGTCGGGACGGCCGTCGCCGTTGAAATCCGCCACCGCTACTCCGAGCTCCCAGCTCTTGGGACGCAGAGCCGGAATCGAAGTTCCCTCGAACTTGCCCTGATCGTTGCCGAGGTAGAGAAGCTTCTTATAGCCCTCGACGCTGAGCGCGGCCGCGAAGTCCGGCTTGCCGTCCCCGTTGAAATCGGCGACCGCCAAGTCATCGCCGAAGATGTCGGGGGAATTCGCCGGTTGATGAACCTGGACCCAACTGCCGTCTCCTTGATTGAGGTAGACCACCGGGCCGTACTGCGTTGGGTAGACGTGCATGGCGATGCCACGAGGACCCTCTGACAAGGCCAGGAGATCCGGCCTCCCGTCACCGTTCCAATCAACCACGCCGACTCGCCGCGTACTGAATACCAACCCCTTGCCATGCCCCGGCAAGACGAGTTGGATTCCCTTGCTCCAGGTGCGGAAATGACCCTCGCCGTCTCCCACGAGCACGAGCATGCCGCGCAGATGAATGCCCAAGGCGATGTCTGGGTGACCGTCACCGTTGAAGTCCGCCACTGCCGCATCACCATAGTCGTACTGAGCGGGCGGGAACGTCGCTTTCGTCCAAGGGTGCCAATTGCCGTGGCCGTCCCCCAAGAAGATGCTGGGTACGGGGGGACCCTTGCGCGCCGGGCCGGTGACGATATCCGGATGTCCGTCCCCGTTCATGTCGGCGATGGCGAAGCCGTTGCGCCACTGACCGGTTCTGGGCAGCCCTTTGTCGAATGGCTCGAGCTTCCAGCGCCTTTCCGTCGGGGTCGAAGCGGGGTAAGAGGCTGCCGCCGCCGCGAGCTCCTTCTGGGTCGGCGGGACGTACGCAAGGGGCGCGTGGTCGCTCGGGCTTATCTTGTAGATCTTTCCGTAGAAGTAGTGTTGATCGTAGTGGTCAAGATCCAAAGGCAGGCCGTGCCACAGCATGACCTTGGTGTGTTCGGCGTTCGCCCAGCGGTAGCGTCCCTCGATGCGGGGAAATTTCTTCACGAAGTACTGTCGACCTTGCTTGTCGGTCAACCACTTGCCATTGGGTGGCTGCGGATACTGAATGCCATGCCACTTCTCGGGCGACTGAGTGGAGGTGGTCTCCTTCCTCTTCGCGAGGATGTCCATCGCCACCTCCTGAGCGTTCTTCCCCTCGATCACGCCCTTCGCGTTTTCGGTTGGTTTCGCCGGGGAAGACTTCTTCGCCCCCGCCTCCCCCGTCTGAGCCGTGCCCGCGGTTGCCGTGGCCTTGGGCTTCGGCTGTGCGCTACAGGAGAGAACGGCGAGCGAGAGTACGGCGGCGCTCCCCATGGCCAATAACAAGCTCTGCCGGCGCCTGGCGACAGAAACGGCGGGAGCATAGGGGCGGTGCTTCAAGTGGTCGCTGAGCATCACGGCAAGACTCCTTCTTCCAGCTTCTACAACTTGGGTGAGGAAATGGGTGCGGCCTGATTTTCCGCCTCGTCGACTTGGCTCGGGACCCGAGCGCCTCCCGGACCCGGGAAGGAGGACGCGGGAAAGCGAGCGGGAGTCTGGGCCGGGAAACAGCTCTCCACCCCTAAGGCCCGTGTGTCGGGCGGAAATCTGCTTACCATCCAACGTCGCCTGCCTGATCTGAGCTTTCCAATCGCCGCTTTTCGAGCCGAGGACATCGTCGGCCTGGACCCTTCGGCTCGCAGCGAGCCCAGCTCGCCGCGAGCCCACACTATGAGAGGTTGCCAAGCAACTGTCAAGGGCGAGAGCCGCCCGCGCGAGACGCGAGCCGCTCCAGCCTTGCCCTGCTCGCCCATGTCTCTTCCGCCATTGACAGCGCCTAGGCCGAAGGCCTAAAATGGCGAAGCTTCAAATGCTCTCGCAGCATAGAAGAATAGGTCCAATTTGAGAGAGCCAGGAACATGGCAACCGTAAGCCGCATCCGACAGGTGGAGCTGGTAGGACGAAAGATTCGCCAGCTTCGCAAACAGGGCAAGCTCACACAGACCGAGCTCGCCCGCCGGATTGGCGTGCAGCAGTCCGACCTCTCGAGAATGGAGCAGGGCGAGTACCGGGTGAGCTTGGATGTTCTGTTCCGCATCCTGGCGGAGTTCAAGTTGGGGATCGGCGATTTTTTCGCTGACCTTTCCCGCTCGCCCCAGGGGTCTAACGAAACAGCGCAGGGAATGCACCAGGGGCGCGCCAGTGGGTCCGCTCCCGTCGCCGAACGTGCGGCGCGCATTGCGTCCGACATCGATGCACTCGATCCGCAGGTCCAACAGGAGATCGAGGACTTCATCGCTTTCAAGCGGGCGCAGGCCGAGGTTGCGACGCGTAGAAAGTCATCGTGTTGAAGAGGCGGCAAGAGCGAGCCATGCGCGCAGCGAACGATCCAGCCGTCGAGCGTTACCAGCAGGCCCGCGCCCGCGCCGAAGAGGCCTTGGCGGCGGGCAGGCTTGAAGAAGCCCTCTCCTCCTTCGATCATGCTCTCGAGCTGGCGGCGGCAACCGCCGACCCCGAGCTGCACGACAAGGCCTTGTGCAACCGCGCGGCGGTCGCGATCGAGCTTGGTCGCGGCAAACAGGAAATCCCACGCCTTCGCCAGGTCCTCCTCAAGGCCGCGAGCGGCGAGAGCAGCTGGCTCGCCTCTTATACGGTGGCTCGGGCGCACGAGCTCGACAAGCAGTTCAAGAAGGGCATCTTCTACGCGCGGATTGCGCTGAATCACGCAGAGAACCTGGACAAACGAGACTGGCTGGCTTATTCGCACAACCAGCTCGGTAACTTGCAGCTTGCCGAGAGTTATCCCGATGAGGCGGTCGGGCACTATGAGCGAGCGCTGGAGCTCGGAGCGGAAGCTCCCCGGGTCTGGCGAGCGCGAATCCTCGACAACCTCGGCTACTGCCGGGTTCTCGACGAGCGGCACTCCGAGGGCTTCGCGCTGCTCTACGAGAGCTTGCGGGCTCTGCGCCGGGCCGGCGCCGAGCGTTACGAAATCTCGACCCGGCTCGACTTGAGCTACGCGCACCTGCAGGTGGGGCGCCTAGGCTCGGCTCGGCGCCACGGCGAGCGCGCCCGAGAGCTTGCGGAGCGCTACGACGAGCGCGAGTCGCTAAAGAACGCCCTCTATCTGATCGGTGAGGCTGCAAACCTCGCTGGAGACGAGGCGTCCGCACTCGCCACATTCCGAGAGCTCGGCCGCTTCTTCCCGGACAGCCCCTTCGTTCCTGACTTCCTGATGGCGATCGACGTCCGCCAAGTGATCAATCTCAAGGCCTGAGAACCGCTGAGACCGCAATGACCGCGTTACGCCCCCTTCGCCGACTCGCCCTTCCGCTCCTCTGCGGGCTGGCGGCGCTGGCGCTCATCGCGGCCCCGGGGCTCGCCGCAACCAGCGTGCTGGGCCACGATGGAACGGTCTATTCGGTGACCGCCGGAACCTACGGTGCCCTCTTCCCGCAGGGCACCAATCTTGATCCTAGCGATCCCGTTCTGGCCCTGAACGTCGCGCAGCCCAACGGCTCAAACGATCGCCTGCTCGTCCCCGCGACCGCTGGTCCCGAACCCGACGGCTCTCCGTCCCTCGTTTATGAAGACACGAGCAACACCGTCTATCTCCTGTGGACGAGCAAGATCAACATCAATCCCGTTCTCTACCTGACCAGCTACAACGGTCAGAGCTGGAGCGACCCCGTGGAGATCACCGGCAATCCCTTTGCGATGAAGGGCGCCACGGCTCTTGCGGTCACGCGGGAGACTTTCACGACGACGGGTAGCGACGGCACCGTGACAACCCACCAGCGGACCATCCTCCACCTCGCGTGGAAAGAGGAGAACGCCGGTACGGGGTTGTACGACGCCTACTACACGCCGGTGGTGCTCGAGGACGGCGCTTACACCGGGAGCAATGCCGTCTATCGCCTCGATGACCTGACGGCGAGCGACGCCCCAGCGGACAATCCCCTGACCGGCGCTCTGAGCCAAGAGATCACGATCCGAAACGGCGCGGTTGACGGCGAGGTCATGATCGGATTCGTGAACTCCGTGACGCAGAGGTTCGTCACCGTCGCCGTCGACGCCCTCCCCCACGACTTGGTCAGCCTCGCGGATGGAGCGCGTGCCCACATCATCGTCTCCGGAGTAAAGGACTCGCCCTCCGATATCAAGAGCCTTGCCGCCGACGCTCGCGCTCACATCATTGCAACTGGCCTCCGCCTCCATCCAGGCACGGTCCAGCTCATCGCCAACGATGTCGCGAGCTACCTCGAAGCCAATGCCGACGAGCTCGGATCGAGCGCTGGACTGACGTCGCTGGCTGATGGAGCGCGCGCTCACATCATCGTGACCGGAGCACGCTATTCGGGATCGGACGGGCTGCGCAACATCATTGCCCTGTCGCAGACCCTTGTCGTCAAGGCGGACCCGGAGAACGCGAACGAGAGTGGCTACGTTGCGCTACGCGTGGTCAACGACCAAGCTCTGCCACCGCTTGCGTACGGAACCCCGAATTTCTACATCTCGCCGGCGGGCACGAGCACTCTGTTCGCGTGGACCAGTGGCAATCAGATTCTCTACCGGGAAAGCCTGGACGAGAGCAGCTGGAGCGATCTCCAGACCCTGCATCTCGACCCCCAGCTGAGCCCCGAGCAAGCCGCGCAACTGCTGGCGGCGCGCATCAGCGACCGGTAATCGCATCACCCCCACAACCCCTCGATCCCCTTCCCGCCCTCAAGGGGGGAAGGGGACGCCACCACCCGGCCCCTAGCTTCCCGAATCCCGCTCACCCCTCGATCCCCTTCCCGCCAGGCACCGCGGCGCGGAACCCAGCCGAAGGCATCCCGACGTCGCCAGGACATAGTCCGTGGGGCGGCCGCGGCCGAGGGCTTCCGAGGCCCGCAGCCCTGGTGAGGACCTCGAGATACGGTCGCGTAGCCAGGGGGCCCCGCGGACGGACGTGGACCTAAGGCTTCTCAGCCGGGTTCCATAGCCACCGCCACAACCTGATGGCGTAGTCCATGGGGCGGCCGCGACCAGTTCTGTCATCGCGGGCGAGCCGACCGGAGGTGGGCGAGCGCGGCGATCTCGATGGCCCGGACCTCCGAGACTGCTTCGGCCACTGCGTGGCCTCGCAATGACAATCCCCTCCGGTCACACGGCCGGCACGGGCGCCGGCCGCTTGTATAGCGGCTTTCCAGCATGAGAGGGGCTATCGGGGGGAGGACGTCCGACCTCGTCATTCCCGTGCAAGCGGGAATGACGGGAGTTAGACCGGTTCGCTTCGGGATCCATAACCCAATTCATGTAGGTTAACTTCGATGCCGGCGCCCCTGGCGGCCGAGCACGACGAGCCGGTCGCCTCTACGCCACGGCGAGGCAGGCTAGATCTCGTCGGCGAGGGTTGGGCGAAGGCGGCGGAAGATGAGGAAACCGATCCCCAGGATCGCCACAGAGACGACGACCAGGGCCACGAGGAACGCCATGCTCACATGGGTAGACGATCCCAGAAGAGCACGCCGATAGAGCCCGACGAGCGCGGTCAGCGGATTGAGGTCGAGCCAGAAGCGGTAGCGCACCGGGATCATCCCCAGCGGGTAAACGATCGGGGTGAGATAGAACCAGAACTGGAAGGCGACGCCGAGAAACTGCGCCGTGTCGCGAAAGAGGACGTGCAGCGGCGCCAGAGCCAATCCCAAGCCCAGGGTGAGCGCGAACTGCACGGGAAGGATCGCCAGCAGCAACGGCAAGCCGGCCCACTGCAACCCTCCGTGTATCGCGAGGACCACGAAGAACGCCACCGCGGCGATCGCTTCGTGAATCAAGGCCGATAGGACCACCACCAAGACGAGGATCTCGGTCGGGAAGCTCAGCTTCTTGACGATCTGCGCGTTGTCGGTGATCGCCGTGGTAGCGCGGCTCACGCCCTCCTGGATCGCCATCCAGGGCAAGAGCCCGGCGAAGAGGAATATGGCGAAGCTGTCGGTCCTCTCTCCGACCGGTGAGACCTTGAGCACCGTGGAGAAGACGAAGGTGAAGAGGACGAGTTGCGACAACGGGGTCACGAACGACCAAAGGAACCCGAGGAGCGAGCCGGCATAGCTCCCCTTGAAATCGCGCCGCACCAGCTCACCGATCAGAAACCCGTAGCGCTTCAGCATCGATTCACCCGAGCCTCCGGGCGCTTCTGGCACGGAAATCTGAAGCGGCCGGCCTCCGCGCCGGCCGAAAGCACCCGCATCCCATGGTTCTCTCTCTGCTCTCACACCGTTCCAACGAGCCCGTTCGAGCTCTGTCATCGCGAGCGAGCGAAGCGAGCGCGGCGATCTCGATGGCCCGGACCACCGAGATTGCTTCGGCCACTGTGTGGCCTCGCAATGACAATCTCCTCCGGTCACACCGCCCGGCAAGGGCGGCGGCCAAATCAGGAAACACGGCACACACGGCGGCCCTTGAATCACCTCCCGTCGAATCGTACAAGGCGCTACGTAGTCCGTGGGGCGGCCGCGACCGAGGGCTCCCGAGGCCCGCAGCCCGAGCGAGGACCTCGGGAAACGGTCGCGCAGCCGGGGGCCCCGCGGACGGACGTAACCGAGACCGGTCTCGGCTAGCAGGGGAACCGACCGCCTCAAGAAAGGGCAGACAAAGTGCGCTCATGGGCGATCTCCGCCGTCCAGCCCGGCGGGTGCCGGTCCGTCTCCGCTCTCGACGCGAAGCCCGAGAGGCGTCGGCCGGGCCCGCAACACGCCTGCGCCAAGAGCTTCGAGCTCCCTCTCGATCTTCTCCCGGCGCTCCGCTGGGCCGAGCAATGCGATGCAGCCTCCGCCCCCGGCGCCACACGCCTTTCCACCCCAAGCTCCGGCGCTCAACGCCGCCGCGAGCATCGCTTCGATCTCCGGAGTCGATACCCCCTCGGCTAAGGTCGCTCGCGCTCGCCACTCCTCGCTCATGCATGCTCCGAGCTCGTCGAGCCGCCCCGCCTCGAGGGTCGCGCGCGCTTTCTGCGCCACGCGACTGATTCGTTCCAAAGCTTCGACGACCTCGGGGTCTCCATCCAGGCGCCGGCGTACGATCCGCCAATTGTTTCCTGCGGAAAAATGGCTCTTCCCAGTATAAGCCACGACCAGGGCAGCACCCAGCCGTTCGAGGTCCACCTTCAGGCGCTCCACCCTCTCTCCGCCGGCGGAATGCTCGATAGCCAGCACTCCTCCGAGAAGCGCTGGATAATGGTCCTGCGTCCCGGTTGGTAGTCCCATCATTCGCGCTTCGAGATCGCGGGCGCGGAGCGCCGCGAGCGCCGGCGGCGCCGTTTCGCTGCCCTCGAGCGCATCTCCAGCCGCCAGGAGGGCGATCATCAAGGCCGAGCTCGCGCCCAGGCCCGCGCCCTGAGGTGAAGCGCTCGCGAGCCGGATCGCGCAAGGAGGGAGTCGAAGATACGCGACCGCTGCAGCGATGAGCTCGCCCCCTCCGAGATTCGCGAGCGCATCCGCATCGGCGAGTGAGTGGGACTTCCCGTCCATCTCGACCTCGTAGCCCTCCGATCGCCGTTCGAGCTCGGCCGAGACCTCGATGTCGATCGCCGCGTTGAGCGTCTGCGCTCCAGGATGAAGCAGGCCCAGAGGCCAAATGTCGAGAGTTCCACCGGCAAAGTCGACCCGGCACGCCGCACGTGCCCGCGCCCAGCGCGCCGGCGCAAGGCTCACGGCTGGCGGGCGGGACATCGCGGATTAAGGAGACTAGCGGCCGCTGGGGGCGCTTTGCGGCTCATTTCCGCGGGGAGACGCGGTGGCGACTCGATCGCCCGAAGCCGTGGCCGGAAGCCCGAGCGGAGCTCTTCCATCGAGCTCGGCGCGCAGGGCGTCGCGCCAGCGTTTGAACGCCGGCAGGCGGCTGGCGGCGATCGGTTTCATGCGCGCCCCTTTGATCGACAGTGGGTTGATCCAATGTCCGTAGTGCTTGATCCGGTAGTCGAGATGGGGGCCGGTAGCCAGGCCGCTCTCACCAACGAATCCCACGAGCTCGCCCTGATGAACGCGGACGCCGCGGTGAATGCCGCGCGCATAGCGCGAGAGGTGCAGATACTCGGTCACATAGCCTTGGCTGTGGCGAACCTTGACCGCGCGGCCGCCACCTCGATCCCAACCTCGAAAGATAACCGTGCCATTGGCGGTCACACGCACGGGTGTTCCGATAGGCGCTCCGTAGTCCACGCCATGATGGGGAAGAAAGCGGTGCAGAATGGGGTGGAACCGGCGGTTGCTGAATCGCGAGGTGATGCGAGTGTAGCGCAGGGGTGCGCGCAAGAACATCTTCTTGAGCGGCCTCCCGTCGGGACCGAAGTAGTCGCCATCCTTCCCGTATCGGTAGGCCTCGAGGTGATCTCCCCGATTCTCGAAGGACAAGGCCTCGATGTCGCCAATGGAGTCGTAGGTCCCGTCGAGGTAGACCTCCTGGTAGAGGACCGAGAAGCGATCGCCGACCCTGAGGTCCCGAGTGAAGTCCACATCCCACTGCAGAACGTCGGCCATCGCATAGGCCAGCGCCGGATCTCCTCCGGCCCGGGCAATCGCGGACTCCAGCGAGTCGCCCTCTTGAATTTGCCCGCTCAACCGACGCAAGCGTTGCGTGCGCTCGTACGGGTACCACTGGCTCCGCCAGCCTTGCGAGGAACGGGACAGCCGAACCTCTCCCCGGCGCTCCAAGGTAAGACGGAACTTCGCCAACTGAGCATTGTGGTCGAAGTAGGCGGAGTAGTCGTCTCCCGCCCGCAGGTCGCGCGGGTTGGCGTACGAGGCGAGCGCCTGAGTGGCGGCGTAAGCCTCGCTGCGATCGAGGCCAAGCCGGCCGAAGACCTGGGAGAGAGTTTCGCCTCGGCGCAAGCTCTCTCCCACCGGAATGGCGCTGGGCGAGGGGAAACGAGCAACCGTCGGACCGCTGCCCGGAATGGGCGAGCCAGTGTCGTAAAAGGGAGCGTGGAGTCTCGCCGCATGGGTCTTTTCACGATGCGGCAGTCGAACGATTGCCCAACTGACCAGCGCGATGGCGGCGACGACGCCCAGCAACACGGGTGTCCGCCGCTTCAACCACCGTCTCAACCATGTCCCCTTCATTCGCGAGTCCTCCCTCTGCGGCTCCCGGGCGCCTTCCAGACCTCGGTCGATCCAGAATCGTTGTAAGACTGTAGCACAGCTAGCTGTGCACTCAGAGGGAGGTAATCACCGCCGCGGGGGCTCGCGAGAAAGACCGTTGAAGCCGCGCAGTCAGGCGGCCGCCCCATTTGCGCTAGTGGAGAAGCGGAGTGAGGAGGCCCCTGGGATCATCGGGAAATCGCCCGCGGTAGGCGACCTTGCCATCCTTGAACACGACCAGCCCCGGGAGACTCGTGACTCCGTACTTCTTGGAGAAGGCTCCGTCGCTGTCGAGGAAGACCGGCGCATGCATCGGACCTTTCGCGAGGAAAGCGTGAACCGTACGAGGCTCTTCCTCGAAGTCGATGGTCACGACGCGGGCCTTCCCTCCCCAATCGCGGCCGAGAGCGGCGACCCGTTGGGGGATGTCGCGGCAATGGGGCGACCACGAAGCCCAAACCACGACCAGCGTCGTCCTTTTCAGGAGCTCCGACTCGTGCAGCTTGCCACCATCGAGCCCGCTGAGGGTCACCTCGGGCTCTTGCGCCAGAGCAAGGGCCGAGCCCGCCAGAGAGAGGGCGGCAAACAAGAGGAGTGCGGTATGCCAGTGGGAGGGACGCGCGGCTCGGCGCACTACTGGTTGTCCTCGAATTCCGAGGAGGAGGAACGGTGCGGCAAGCAGGTCAGGATTTTGCGACGCAGGTGATCCGGCGCCACCGCGCGGCGACATCGCCGTCTCACGACGGTGACAAGCAGTCGCGCATACGCGACCTCGCGAGCGCACCCGGGGCAGCGGTCGAGATGCTGTTGCAGAAGGGTGAGCAGGTCGTCGTCGACCTCGTTGTCGACCAACAGGAAGACGACCTCTCTGACCCTTACACAGTCCATCGCGTTTCTCTAGTTCCGGCGGGCCTGAGCATCAAGCGGCGCCTATTCTGCTAACGGCTCGCCTTCCCTTGATATTCCTCTTGCGCCGGCCCCGTATCCTCGTCTGCGAGCTCCGCGCTACGCAACTTGGAGGGTTGTTGGCCTCCGTGAAGATACCCGTGCTCGCGGGCATAATGCAACATGGCCTCTTCGAGAAGCTTGCGGCCGCGATAGAGACGACTCATCACGGTCCCCACCGGAACCTCTAGAATCTCAGCGATTTCCTTGTAGGAGAAGTCCTCGAGGTCGGCAAGAATGACCGCCATCCGATAGTCAGAAGGAAGCGTATCGAGGGCCCGCTGCACATCCTCGTCAAGGACGTTCTCCAGCAGCTCCTCCTCCGGCGTCTTCAGACGTCCCTCCGCTTCGGTGCTCACCTGACTCTCGAAGTCACCCTCGATGTCGGCGAAATCACTCTCGAGAGGGCGGTTCTGCTTCTTGCGGTAGTTGTTGATGAAGGTGTTCTTCATGATCTTGAAGAGCCAAGCCTTCAGATTGGTGCCCTCCTCGAACTTGTCGTAATATTTGTACGCCTTGAGGTAGGCCTCCTGCACTAAATCTTCCGCGTCCTGTGCGTTGCGAGTCATGCGTCGTGCCGTGTTGTACAAGGCATCGACGTAGGGCATGGTTGCGGACTCGAAGTCCCAGCCGCGCTGCTGGTCGTTCTCTTTCCTCGGCTCGCTCATGTCATTCCCTTCGGGGAAACGGCTCCTCGTCACCCTTTCAAGGATTCTTACGCACAGACGGTGCCAATAGTTTACTCTCCTCCACCCTCGAGCGCCCGAAGCATCTCCTCACGGCGGAGAAACTTCACCCGCGGTCGGCCCTCAGCACCCCCGCGCTCTTGCTCGAGGCGGTCGAGCGCCTCCCAGTCCGCGAAGCTCACCCACTCGACTCCTCTCTCCCTGAGGAATGGCTCGATCTCCGCCCGTCCCTCGCCTTTGTCACGGTCGATCGAGGCCGCGTCCTCGAGCATGCGGCTCACCGTCTCTACCGCGTCCATCTTGTTGGTGCCGATCAAGCCCGTGGGGCCACGCTTGGCCCAGCCGACGACATATTCGCGGGGTCGCACTTCCCCGCTTTCGGCTTCGATGACCCGCCCTTCGCGATTCGGGACCACGCCTCTCTTGGGGTCGAACGGCACCCCGGCGATCGGAACTCCCAGGTAACCGATCGAGCGAAAGACGAGGCCCGCCTCGAGCTCCTCCTTCTCGCCCGTGCCGCGAGCCGCAAGCCGGCCGTCCGGACGAGCCTCGAGTCGATTGTGCTCGATCACTACCGAGGAGACTCGACCACCTCGTCCCTTGATCTCTACTGGCGAGACGAGGAAATGAAGATAGATCTTGCGAGCTTTGCCCGACGGGGGCCGACCGGCAAGCTGGCGAAGAATCCCGAGGTTCTTCTGTGCCGCGGGATCGCCCTCCAGCTGCTTCTCGCTTTCGGGATCCAGGGCCAGATCGGCTGGATCCAGCACGACCTCCGCGTTCTCGAGCTCCGCGACCTCGCGAAGCTCGGCCGCGGAGAACTTTGCTTGGACCGGACCACGCCTCGAGAGCACATGAATCTCCTCGATCTTGCTCCCGGCCAGCGCCTCGAGAGCAGGATCCGCGATATCGGTCGTGGCGAGCTCGTCGCGGCTCTTGGCGAGAATACGGATCACATCCACCGCCACGTTGCCTACTCCAACCACGACCGCGGAGCGCGCGCTGAGATCGAAGCGGTGATCGGCGAAATCGGGATGCGCGTTGTACCAGGCGACGAACTCCGTCGCTGAGTGACTTCCAGGCAGGTCTTCACCGGGAATGCCCAATTGACGGTCCGTGGCCGCTCCCACCGCATAGACGACCTGGTCATAGAGACGCTTCAGATCCTCGACGCTCAAGTCACCGCCAAGATCGACGTTGCCGAAATAGCGCACCCGAGGATCGCGCGCGGTCTTTTCATAGACCCGAATCACCAGCTTGATCTTTTGATGGTCGGGGGCCACCCCGTAGCGCACCAGGCCATAGGGAGTGGGCAGGCGATCGAAGAGGTCGATCGCGACCGGAAATTGCTCTTGCTGTAGGAGGGCTCCGGCGGCATAGAAACCGGCTGGGCCCGCGCCGACGATCGCGACTCGTAGCGGTCGCCCGTCGCTCACGGCGTCTTCAGGCATGCTCAGCTCTCCACTTGCACGTTCTTCGAGGGGATCGGCGCTCTCGAGCGCCGCGATGTCCACCACGGTCCGCTAACCGCGGGGCAGTCTATCAAGAAGCCCTGGGCGCGAGCCCGGAGCTCGAGGCCGTTGGCTGCGTGTTAGACTCCCCTGCTTGATGAAAACAGGTATCGCCGCCCCCGGGATCGAGCGTCTTCTCGAGCTCGTCCAGCGGTTTGAAGACCAGCCGGTGCTCATGCTGGTGGACCTCGTGGCCGACCGCTTCATCAGCGGCTCTCCAAAACGGATCAGCCGCGAAGCTCCGGTCCTGATTCTCAGCTTCGACAGCGAGCTCGTGAGCCCGGGTGGAGGGGCGAACGCCGTTGCCAACGTCGCCGCGCTGGGAGGAACCCCTCTGCCGCTGGGCATCGTCGGCGACGACGCGAGCGGTGACGCCCTGCTCAAGACCTTCGAGGAACGCGGCATTGCCACCGCCGGCATCCTCGTGCGCCCAGGGTACAAGACCCCTACCAAGACGCGCATCCTGGGGGGCGGAAAACATGCGATCAAGCAACAGATCGTACGCTACGACATCGAGGAGACGCATGCGCTCGAGCCGGCCGAACGGGAGGAGATGACCCGGCGCCTGGAGCCATGGAGCCGTCGCGCCGGTGTTTGCGTCATCAGTGATTACGGCTATGGAACGGTACTGCCGGAGCTCCTGCCGACTCTGCGTGAGGCCCTGCGGGAACCGGCCCAGGTGGTTGCCGACAGCCGCTTCCAGCTCGACCGGTACCGCGGCGTCGACGCCCTCACCCCGAACGAGGAGGAGGCCGAGGCTCTGCTCGGAACCACCTTGGGTGACGATCCGTCCGAGGTTGCGGCTCAGGGTCGACGGCTGCTCACGGAGCTCTCCGCACGTGCCCTCCTGATCACCCGGGGCAGCCACGGAATGAACCTCTTCAGCGCCGGGGACGCCATCGAAATTCCCGTACACGGGACCGACCAGGTGGCGGACGTAACCGGTGCCGGCGACACCGTGATCGGCACCTTCGCCTTGGCGCTCGCGGCGGGTGCGAGCCCCCTGGAGGCCGCTCTCCTCGCCAACTACGCCGGCGGCGTCGTGGTCATGAAGACCGGGACCGCCACCTTGACCCGCGCCGAGCTCGAGGAGGCGATTCGCGGTGACCAGGAACTCGTCAAGGAGCTCAAGTGGGCGAAGTCCTGAGCGTCGAAGAGCTTGCCGACAAGTTGGCGGCGATCCACCGGCAGGGTAAGACAGTCGCCTTGGCCAACGGCCACTTCGATCTCTTGCACGTCGGTCACCTGCGCTATCTCCAAGCGGCGGCGCGCGAAGCCGACATCCTGGTGGTGGCGATCAATGACGACGCCTCGGTGGCGCGGCTCAAGGGTGCCGGGAGGCCGATCGTCCCCGCCGCCGAACGAGCCGAGCTCTTGGCGGCGCTCGAGCCGGTCGACTTCGTTACGGTCTTCCCCGGAGATTCTCCCGCTCCATTGATCGCTCGGCTCCAGCCCGAGGTGCACTGCAAGGGCACGGACTACGGTTCGCCAGAGCGCGTACCCGAGTACGAGGTGGTGGCCGCTTATGGAGGAAGAACCGTGCTCGTGGGTGACCCCAAGGACCATGCCACCAGTGACTTGATCGCGCGCGTACAGGCACTGTCTTGCGCATCCTGATCCTTCGCACCAGCGCGCTGGGCGACATCGTCCATACTCTGCCAGTGTTGACGGCGCTGCGCCGTCACCTGCGGGAGGCTGCGATCGGGTGGGTGGTCGAAGAAGCATTCGCTCCCCTGCTCGAGTCCCATCCCGACCTCGACGCCGTGATTCCGATCAAGGCGCGAGCCTGGCGGCATCGGGCGGCGCGGCGCGCGACGCGGGAGGAGATCTTCGCCGCCGTGCGAGCCATGCGCCGCTTCCACCCGGACGTCGCCCTCGACTTGATGGGAAATCACAAGGCGGCGCTTCTCGCCCGCCTCTCCGGAGCCCGGCGACGGGTGGGTTTTGACCGCCGTTCGCGGCGCGAGCCCTCGAGCGCCGTGTGGATCAATCAACCGATCCGGCCTCGGGGCGTTCATGCCGTCGACCGCGGCCTCTCTCTTCTCGATGCGCTCGATCTCCCGGTCGAAGCCGCCGACTTTGGCGGGGACCGCCTGCTCCCCGCCGCTACCACGAAGGCCGAGCTGGGAGCGGAGCGGAGCTTCGCCTTGATCCACCCGGGTGCCGGATGGGGAAACAAGCGCTATCTCCCAAGCTGGTGGGGAGAGGTGGCACGGAGCCTCAAAGCGCTCTCTCATCTGCAAGTCTTCGTCGCTGGCGGTCCCGGCGAGGAAGACCTTTCGAGAGAGGCGGTCGCGGCGAGTGACGGAAGCGCGGTGGCTGTGTCTCTTCCAACATTGGAGGAGCTCGCGGCCGCCCAGCGTCGCGCCCGGCTGGTGCTGGCGGGCGATACCGGCCCGCTCCATCTGGCGCACGCCCTCGGCGCGCCGGTCATGGCCCTAATGGGCCCCACCGACCCCGATCGCAATGGCCCCTACGGTGCGCCGGAGCGTGCTCTTTTCCACCCGCTTCCCTGCAGCTTTTGTCACAAGCGCTTCGCCGAGACCAAGGCCTGCCTGCTCGCCATCCCTCCTCGGAAAGTCGTTGAGCGCGCCCTTGCCCTGCTCGCGGAGACCGGCTTGCCCGGCCCCGAGCCCCTAAGTGGGGCAACTTGACGAAAGATGTTCCAATCGCTGTTAGACTCTCCGGGTGAAGCCGCGCTAGCGTTCCGCAGGCGGCCGCTTCTTTTCGGGTGGCGTGGCGTGAGCGTTTGCCGGCGCGGTGTGAGGAGAAATGATGGCGAATCGTCTCGGCGAGGTACTGGTAAAGGCGGGGAAGATCTCGAGAAAAGACCTCGACCAGGCACTCGCCGTGCAAAAGAAGGATGGTGGACGACTGGGAGCCGCGCTGACCAAGCTCGGCTTGGTGGAGGAGAACGAGCTGGTCGATCTCCTCTCGCAGCAGCTGGGCGTGCCCGCCATCAATCTCGATCAGGTCGAGATCGACGAAGCCGTCCTCAAGGTCATTCCCGCGGATATCGCTCGCAAGTACACGATCCTTCCGGTCTCCAAGAGCGGAGCCAAGGTAACCTTGGCGATGACCGACCCCACCAACGTCTTCGCCATGGACGACATCAAGTTCATGACCGGCTACAACGTCGAGCCGGTAGTGGCTTCCGAGGCCTCATTGCGCCGCGCGATCGAGCGCTATTACGGATCCACCCACGCGATCGAGCTGCGCAAGGTGATGGAGGACCTGAACGACGTCGACGACAGCGACCTGGAGGTGCTCGAAGAGGAAGAGGAGCTCGATCTCGCCGCGCTCGAGGAACAGTCGGAAGAAGCGCCGGTTGTACGGCTGGTCAATATCATCCTGACCGACGCCATCAAGCGGGGAGCGTCCGACATTCACGTCGAGCCCTACGAGAAGGAATATCGGGTCCGCTACCGTATCGACGGCTTGCTCTACGAGATGATGACGCCGCCGCTGCGGCTCAAAGAGGCGATTACGAGCCGCATCAAGATCATGTCGAAGCTCGACATCGCCGAGAAGCGGCTCCCGCAGGACGGTCGCATCAAGATCAAGACCCGGATCGGGGGCAGAGTCAAAGACCTCGACTTCCGCGTTTCGGTCCTCCCCACGATCTTCGGCGAGAAGATCGTCATGCGAATCCTCGACAAAGACACTTTGATGCTCGACATGACGAAGCTCGGATTCGAGGCCGACTCCCTGCGCCGCTTCGAGCAAGCCGTCATGCGGCCCTATGGCATGGTCCTGGTCACCGGCCCGACGGGATCGGGGAAGACCAACACTCTCTATTCGGCGCTGTCGAGAATCAACAGTCCCGAGGTCAACATCATCACGGCCGAGGATCCGGTGGAGTTCAACCTCGCCGGGATCAACCAGGTGCAGATGAAAGAGCAGATCGGCCTCAACTTCGCAGCCAGCCTGCGCTCCTTCCTGCGCCAGGATCCCAACATCATCCTGGTGGGGGAGATCCGCGACTTCGAAACCGCCGAGGTCGCGATCAAGGCGGCCATGACCGGTCACCTCGTTCTCTCTACCCTCCACACCAACGACGCGCCCTCGTCGATCAACCGTTTGATGAACATGGGCATCGAGCCCTTCTTGGTGGCCACCTCGGTTCACCTGGTCGCGGCCCAGCGCCTGGTACGCCGAATCTGCAACTACTGCAAGGAGCCAGTGGAGATGCCGCTGGCCACCCTCACCAGTCTCGGCTTCTCGGAGCAGGAGGCCAAGACCATCCATCTCTTCAGGGGACGGGGCTGCGAACGCTGCAGCAACACCGGTTACAAGGGCCGGATTGGCCTCTACGAAGTGATGGACATCGACGATGAGATCCGCGAGCTCATCCTCTCGGGCGGCACGGCTTATGAGCTGCGGCAGAAGGCGCTACAGAAGGGGATGACAAGCATTCGCGGCAGCGGCCTTCAGAAGATCCGCGAGGGAATGACGACGGTCGAAGAGGTTCTGCGCGAAACGCTGCTCTAGGAAGTCGCGGGAATACGGGCAACTCCAGCCCGAGCCTCAATCGCTACCCTTCAGCTTCGACTCTGCCAGTAGACGTCGGTGACGCCTCGCGCGTGGTTCTCGTAGCGGGCCATGACGAAAAGCGCATCCGATAGACGATTGAGGTAGCGCAGGGCGACGGGGCTCACGCTCTCGCGAGCGGCGAGGGTCACGAGCCGGCGCTCGGCGCGCCGGCAGATCGTTCTCGCCAGATGAAGGCTCGCCGCTCCGGGGCAACCGCCGGGCAGGATGAAGTTCTGGAGCGGGCCGAGATCTTCGTTGAGCTTGTCCATCAAACGCTCCAGCGCTTCGACATGGCGATCCGCAATCCGCGGTCCCGCGGCGGAATCTCGACTGTCGGCCGGGGTCGCGAGATCGGCGCCGAGATGAAAGAGCTCGTTCTGGATCCGTTTCACCTCGGCTTCCAGACGCTCCGAAAGATCCGAGGCCAAGGCGACGCCGAGGGCGGAGTTGAGCTCGTCCACTGAGCCATAGGCCTCGATCCGGGGATCGTCCTTGGGAACCCGCTGCCCGCCGATCAGTCCGGTCCGGCCTTCGTCTCCGCTACGGGTATAGACTTTGGTGATCTTGGGCATCGCGGCCATCTTATCCCGCGACGAAACCCTGGAGGCGTGAGTCGCGTATTGAAACCTAGGAGGTAAGAGATCCATGCTCAGTGCGCTCGCCACTCTCGCTGTCATCGGCTTTCTCGGTTTGCTCGCCGTTGCCGCCTTCGTCCTCGTGCTCAAGGTGGCATTCCGGCTCGTGTTGCTGCCGGTGTCACTCGCGATCTTGATGGTGAAGCTTCTCGTTTTCGGCCTCCTGGTGACGATCGGCCTGCTCTTCGCCCCCATCGTCCTCGCGATTCTCTTGGTTCTCGCCCTTCCCCTCCTCCTCATTGGGGGAGTCGTTTGGGGGTTCGCGCACCTCGTCTTCGCTTGAGACCACAGCGCGCTTCGCACTCACCGATTGCGGTAAGTTGAGATCACGAAAAAAAGGCCCTCGAGTCTCCTCGAGGGCCTTTTCCGTAATAGCTTCCCGGCGACGACCTACTCTCCCACACCGTTGCCAGTGCAGTACCATCGGCGCTGAGGGGCTTAACTGCCGTGTTCGGAATGGGAACGGGTGTTTCCCCCTCGCTAGAGTCACCGGAAAAACCTGAAATTCGTCAAAGAACGCGTCGACAACCGAATTGGGTCACAAGCGATGGGATCCGCCGCAAACGAAAGACAAATGGTCAAGCCAAACGGCCGATTAGTACGGGTAAGCTCAACGTATCACTACGCTTACACATCCCGCCTATCAACCTGGTGATCTACCAGGGGCCTTCAGGGAGACCTAATCTTGGGAGGGGCTTCCCGCTTAGATGCTTTCAGCGGTTATCCTTTCCGAACGTAGCTACCCAGCGGTGCCGCTGGCGCGACAACTGGTGCACCAGAGGTTCGTCCATCCCGGTCCTCTCGTACTAGGGACAAATTCCCTCAAGTCTCCTACGCCCACATGAGATAGGGACCGAACTGTCTCACGACGTTCTAAACCCAGCTCACGTACCGCTTTAATCGGCGAACAGCCGAACCCTTGGGACCTGCTTCAGCCCCAGGATGCGATGAGCCGACATCGAGGTGCCAAACCGCCGCGTCGATGTGAACTCTTGGCGGCGATCAGCCTGTTATCCCCGGCGTACCTTTTATCCGTTGAGCGATGGCCCTTCCATACGGGACCACCGGATCACTAAGGCCTACTTTCGTACCTGCTCGACTTGTTGGTCTCGCAGTCAAGCTCCCTTCTGCCTTTACGCTCTACGGCTGGTTTCCAATCAGCCTGAGGGAACCTTCGCGCGCCTCCGTTACACTTTGGGAGGCGACCGCCCCAGTCAAACTGCCCGCCTGACAATGTCCCGGACCCGGATAACGGGCCGCGGTTAGAGCTCCAATACGCTAAGGGTGGTATTTCACCGTTGGCTCCACCGAAGCTAGCGCTCCGGCTTCACAGCCTCCCACCTATCCTACACATAACGCACCGGGGCTCACTGCCAGGGTGCAGTAAAGGTGCACAGGGTCTTTCCGTCTACATGCGGGTAACCGGCATCTTCACCGGTACTACAGATTCGCTGAGCTCCTTGTGGAGACAGTGCCCAGATCGTTACGCCATTCGTGCAGGTCGGAACTTACCCGACAAGGAATTTCGCTACCTTAGGACCGTTATAGTTACGGCCGCCGTTTACCGGGGCTTCGATTCCGAGCTTCGCGGGCGAACCCACTAACCCGTCCTCTTAACCTTCCGGCACCGGGCAGGCGTCAGACCCTATACGTCGTTTTTGACTTAGCAGAGTCCTGTGTTTTTAGTAAACAGTCGCCTGGGCCTGGTCACTGCGACCACGGTGAGCTTCGGGGGCGAACCCCTACACTCTCCGCGGCACACCTTCTCCCGAAGTTACGGTGTTAATTTGCCGAGTTCCTTCACAAGGGATCACTCAAGCGCCTTGGGATACTCTCCCCGTCTACGTGTGTCCGTTTGCGGTACGGTCACCCAGGTCTCTCCTTAGAGGTTTTTCTTGGCAGCATGGAATTGCCCGCTTTGTGGCCCGGAGGCCTCGGCATCGCGCCTCGGAGTTGAATGGGACGGCGGATTTGCCTACCGTCCCCTCCTACACGCTTGGACCTACACATCCAATGGTAGGCCGGGTTATCCTTCTGCGTCACCCCATCGTACAAACGAAACCTGAGTGGTACAGGAATATTCACCTGTTTCCCATCGACTACGCCTTTCGGCCTCGCCTTAGGGACCGACTAACCCTGAGCGGATTGACCTTCCTCAGGAAACCTTAGACTTTCGGCGAGCGTGGTTCTCACACGCTTTATCGCTACTTGTGCCGGCAGGGTCTCTTCCGTGCGCTCCACCGGTCCTCACGGTCCGACTTCAGCGCCCACGGAATGCTCCTCTACCAATCGCGGTGCTCCGAAGAGCTCCACGATTTCGCAGCTTCGGTAATCGGCTTGAGCCCCGTTAAATTTTCGGCGCGGAGCCACTTGACCAGTGAGCTGTTACGCTTTCTTTAAAGGATGGCTGCTTCTAAGCCAACCTCCTGGCTGTCTGTGCGTCTCCACAACCTTCCCCACTTAGCCGATACTTGGGGACCTTAGCTGGCGATCTGGGTTGTTTCCCTCTCGACTACGAAGCTTATCCCCCGCAGTCTGACTCCCGCGGTAACATCTGCGGCATTCGGAGTTTGATTGGATTCGGTAGGCCGGAAAGCCCCCTAGTCCATTCAGTGCTCTACCTCCGCGATGCATCCCGCGAGGCTATCCCTAAAGATATTTCGAGGAGAACGAGCTATCACGAGATTTGATTAGCCTTTCACCCCTACCCACGGCTCATCCAAGCCGTTTTCAACCGACACAGGTTCGGGCCTCCACTGAGTGTTACCTCAGCTTCACCCTGGCCATGGGTAGATCATCTCGCTTCGCGTCTACTACCACTGACTAATTTCGCCCTATTCAGACTCGCTTTCGCTACGGCTCGGCACGTCGCTTCGCCTTGCCAGTGACAGTAACTAGCCGGCTCATTATGCAAAAGGCACGCGGTTGCGCATTGCACCGTCCGAAGACGGGCCATAGCGCTCCCACTGCTTGTAGATGCACGGTTTCAGGTACTATTTCACTCCCCTTACAGGGGTTCTTTTCACCTTTCCCTCACGGTACTGGTTCACTATCGGTCGCAGAGTAGTATTTAGCCTTGGGTAATGGTCTACCCAGCTTCCCACGGGGTTTCCCGTGTCCCGTGGTACTCGGGAGTACTGCAAGGGAGCCACCGAGCCTTTCGCGTACGGGGCTTTCACCCTCTATGGCGGCTCTTTCCAGAGACCTTCCGCTAGGTTGGTGGTTTGTAACTCCCCGGTCCGTCCGCAACCGGACCTAGCAGCATCCCGCAACACCGGACAGGCAACGCCTGCGGGCTATCACACCTGCCCGGTTTGGGCTCATCCGTGTTCGCTCGCCGCTACTAACGGAATCGCTATTGCTTTCTTTTCCTGGAGGTACTGAGATGGTTCACTTCCCTCCGTTCGCTTCCACGGAGCTATGCATTCACTCCGGGATGACAGGGCATGACCCCTGCCGGGTTTCCCCATTCGGACATCCTCGGATCGCGGCCAGCTTGCGGCTCCCCGAGGCTTTTCGCAGCTTGCTGCGTCCTTCATCGCCTCTCTGCGCCAAGGCATCCACCGTACACCCTTAGTAGCTTGACCAAACTTGAGTGTCTTTCAATTCACGGCGAATCCTATCGCTTCTAACCCAATTCAGTTGTCAAAGAACCGATCCCATCTGGGATCTGCGCTTTCCGCCGCGCAACGCCGCGAAAACCGCGCATCCCAGAAGCCGCACCCGGCAAGAAACCTGGTGGAGCTGATCGGGTTCGAACCGACGACCTCCGCCTTGCAAGGGCGGCGCTCTCCCAGCTGAGCTACAGCCCCGATCTCGCCTCAGCGCTAATCGCCTCGCCGGTAAGAGCGCCCGACTTGGTGGGCCTAGGTAGATTTGAACTACCGACCTCACGCTTATCAGGCGTGCGCTCTAACCAACTGAGCTATAGGCCCAGGGGGAGGGAATCGCGCCGATTCCCTGGAAACTAAATAGAGGATGGTGCCAACGATCGACCTAGGTGTTGGTCGCCCTCCGCCTCGAGGGCTTCGGACGAAACCAAAATCCTTTAGAAAGGAGGTGATCCAGCCACAGGTTCTCCTACAGCTACCTTGTTACGACTTCACCCCAATCGCCGACCACACCATGGACGGCTGCCTCCCTTGCGGGTTGGCCCACCGGCTTCCGGTACAATCGACTTTCGTGATGTGACGGGCGGTGTGTACAAGGCCCGGGAACGTATTCACCCCGGCATGCTGATCCGGGATTACTAGCGATTCCAGCTTCATGCAGTCGAGTTGCAGACTGCAATCCGAACTAAGGACGGTTTTTTGGGATTGGCTCCACCTCGCGGTTTAGCAACCCTCTGTACCGCCCATTGTAGCACGTGTGTCGCCCTGGACATAAAGGCCATGAGGACTTGACGTCATCCCCACCTTCCTCCCCGATTTCCGGGGCAGTCTCCCTAGAGTTCCCGGCATTACCCGCTGGCAACTAGGAATAGGGGTTGCGCTCGTTGCGGGACTTAACCCAACATCTCACGACACGAGCTGACGACAGCCATGCAGCACCTCTGTAGCGGCCTCCGAAGAAGAGACTCTGTTTCCAGAGCTGTCCGCTACAGTTCAAGCCCAGGTAAGGTTCTTCGCGTTGCATCGAATTAAACCACATGCTCCACCGCTTGTGCGGGCCCCCGTCAATTCCTTTGAGTTTCAGCCTTGCGACCGTACTCCCCAGGCGGGGCACTTAACGCGTTAACTAAGGCACTGCAGGGGTCGATACCCGCAGCACCGAGTGC